>JAIESI010000136.1 GCA_019746135.1 Xanthobacteraceae bacterium | reverse complement strand
TCGTGCAACCAGAGAACTTGCCGATCCTAGACTGGCTCGGCATCAAAACGTCAGAATCACTGTGACGAGCTACTAGGCGTGCGACAAAAGCTCCGCGCGGCGCGCGGTCGCGACCGGCGGCTCAGTCGAACGGATACACCCCCGGCTGCGGCTCATACGCATCCTTGATGCCGCGCATGCCCGAGCGCAGCATCGCGCCCCACGATTCGCGCGTGGTCGCGCCGATGTGCGGCGAGCCGAAGAACGTCGGCACGTCGAGCAGCGGGTTGCCGTTGGCCGGCTCGACATGGAACACGTCGAAGGCTGCGCCGGCGATGTGGCCGCTCTCCAGGCGCGCCTTGAGCGCGTGCTCGTCGACGATGCTGCCGCGCGCGCAATTGATCAGGAACGCGCCCGGCTTCATCCTGTCGAGCACCGTGGCGTCGTACAGGCCGATCGTGGTCGAGTTGCGCGACAGGTGGATGGTGAGCACGTCCGAGCGCGCCCACAGCTCGTCGGCCTCCACCTTCTCGACGCCCCATTGCTTGTAGAAGTCGGAGTAGTCGACGCGGTCGCTGGCGAGGATCGTCACGCCGTAGGGCTGCAGCAGCTTCACCACCTCCTTGCCGATGAAACCGCAGCCGTGAATGCCGATGGTGCGGCCGCGCAGGTCGGTGCCCATGCCCATCGGGCCTTTCCACTCGCCGTTGCGCAGCACCGACGAGAAGAAGTGCAGGCGCCGGACCGCGAACACCATGTAGCAGACGGCGAGCTCCGACACCGACACCTTGTTGATGCCGGCGGCCCACCACATCTTCTTGCCGTGCTTCTTGAGGATCGCAGGGTCGATGTGGTCGACGCCCGCCGAGCACAGCGAGATCACCTTGAGCTCGGGCAGCGCGGTGCACACGCGGTCGGTGAAGCGGTCGAGGCCGATGACGGCGGTGTCGTAGCCCTTGCAGTATTCGATCAACGCGTCTTCCGACAGCGGCTTGCGGTCGGTGCGGAACTTGGTGTCCGGATACATTGCGGCAAGCTCAGCCTTGAGCTCCGGGAAGAAGTCGAAGTAGGCGGTGGTGACGGCAACGCGCGGCATGTTGGAAATCCAGGTGAGGGAGGAAGGCGAGGGGCGAAGGCGAGGGGCGAGGAGGGAGGCGTACGCTGGCGTTTGGGTGACTGAGTCAGTGTCGCGGTTCGGAAGTTCGCCCGCGCTCTCAGCTTGTTTCGACGCGGAACCTCCGAACCAAAGCCACACTAGCACTTCCAAGGCCCTGGGGCGTGCACTCATGAACCGCAGGCCATTGGCCGAAATGTCCGCTCCAGGGGCGAAACGGACATGTGGGTGCCGCGCGCGGTCCTGTTTGCTGCAACGCACCGCATCCCGTATGACAGTGCCGAGTCGGGGGAGCCAATGCGGGCCATACCTATCCTGTTTTTGCTTGCCGGTTGCGTGACCGCACAGCAGCAGTCGTCGTCGTGGCTCCGCGCCGACGGCCGCACCGGGAGCGACCGTCAGCTTGAGGCGGACCGCGCGATCTGTATGGGCGAGCGCCAGAATACCAGCGATGTGGACCAGTTGCGCCGATGCATGGCGCAACGCGGCTGGCTCCCGGCGGATCAGCCCTAGTCGTAACCATAGAGCGCCCTGCGCGCTGACCTTTCGCGTTGCGAATTCACGCTCCGCGCCACGTCGCACTGCTTCACGATGCCGGCGGGTCGGCGATTGCTGACGTTCCGGCGACAATGCTCGGCGCTTGCAACGGATTCATGGGCGTGCGTGGCGCCAACCGCAAAGAACATCGTGCAGGCTTTGACGATTGCGCTGCGCGGCCGCCGGTGAAAATATGCGGGCCAAGGCATCCCTTGTCGGCGAGGATGCGGCCCGGAGGATACGCCCATGAGCGACCGGAAGATGCGGCTCGCGGCTTATTTCAATCCGACCGGCCACCATGTGGCGTCCTGGCGGCACCCGCGCGCCCAGGTGGACGCCCCCGTCAACATCGACCACTACGTCGAAATCGCGCGCACTGCGGAGCGCGCCAAGTTCGACATGGTCTTTCTGGCCGACGGCTCGGCCACCCGCGAGGCCGACATGGAGGCGTTGTCGCGCTCGGTGCAGTTCGTGGCGCACTTCGAGCCCGTCACGCTGCTTTCGGCGCTGGCCATGGCGACGAGCCGCATCGGACTCGTTGGCACCTACTCGACCACCTACCACGAGCCTTACAATACGGCGCGCAAGTTCGCCTCGCTCGATCATATCAGCAAGGGTCGCGCGGGCTGGAACTGCGTGACGTCCAACCAGATCGCCGAGGCGTTCAACTTCGGGCGCACCGGTGTGGACAATCACCAGGTCCGCTACGGCCGTGCCCAGGAGTTCATCGAGGTCTGCAAGGGACTGTGGGACTCGTGGGACGACGACGCCTTCATCCACGACGCGCAATCCGGCCTCTATTTCAAGCCGGAAAGCATGCACACCCTCAACCACAAGGGAACGACCTACAACGTGCGCGGGCCGCTGAACGTGCCGCGTCCGCCGCAGGGCTATCCCGTGATCGTGCAGGCCGGCGCGTCGGACGAGGGCCGGGAGGTCGCCGCGCAGCATGCCGAGGCGATCTTCTCGCCGCATCTCACCGTCGCAGCCGCGAAGGCCTACTACGACGACGTCAAAGGACGCATGGGCCGCTATGGGCGCGATCCCGACCACCTCAAGATCCTCCCAGGCCTCTCCGTCGTCGTCGGCGAGAGCGACGCCAAGGCGCAGGAGGATTTCGAATACCTGCAGTCGCTCATTCATCCGATGGTCGGGCGCGAAATTCTCGCCACCATGCTCGGGATTGACCTGTCGGCCTACGATCTCGACCAGCCGCTGCCCGATCCGCTTCCCGTGGGCCAGGGCAGCAAGGGCCACTACGATTCGATCGTCGCCCAGGCCCGCCGCGAAAATCTGACTATTCGCCAGCTCGGCGCGCGCGTGGCCGGCGCGCGCGGAAAAAACACCATCCATGGTTCGCCCAAAAAGGTGGCGGACTATATGGAAGAGTGGTTCACCGCGAACGCCTGCGACGGCTTCTGCGTGATGCCGCCTTACATCCCCGGCGCGCACGACGACTTCTGCAATCTGGTGATTCCGGAGCTGCAGAAGCGCGGGCTGTTCCGCAAGGAGTACGAAGGCACGACGCTGCGTGAGCATCTCGGCCTGCCGCGGCCGCCGAGTCGCTACGGTCGCGCCGCGCACAGCTCCGCCGCCGAATAGCGCGTTGGCCCCGGACGCCTGCCGGACCCGGCCGCGCGGACGGCTATCCGGGTCTCCGCACGTAGCGCGAGATAAACCGGTCGATCATCGGGTTGATCTGCTCCGGCACTTCGAGCGACAGGAAATGCCCGGAGCCGACGGCCTTGGCCGTGACCAGTTGCGGGCACAGCGCCGCAAAGCGATCCAGATCCGCGAGTCGATGCGCCGCTTCGATGTACAGCACCGGGATCCGGCACGCCTTCGCGCACTCGCGCGCCCGATGCACATCCCAGGGGAACAGGCTTTCGAACGTGGATACCAGCACGTGCTGTGGCGTCGCCAGAAAGGTCTGTTCAACATGGGCGCGGCATGTGTCGGTCGGCAGACAGGAGTCCGCCACGATTTTCCGCGCCTCGTCCGCAAAATCCGGGCGCCTTAACCCCTCCAGATAGCCGGCGAACACCGTCCCTGCCGAGGCAGGGAAGAGCACCCCTGAATCGAGCAGCACCAGGCCTGCGGGAAAGTCCGGATGGCGGGCGGCGATTTCGAGCGCCATATTGCCACCCATGCTCTGACCGACGATGACCGGCCTGGTGATCTGCCGGCGATTGCACAGCCAGACGAGATCCTCGGCGAAGCCTTCGATCGAATACGCCTGTTGCGGCTTGTCGCTCTCGCCATGCCCCCGCAGTTCGGCGATCAACACCCGGCCCTGACGGGCGAAGTACTCCATCTGGGGCGCAAAATGCGTGCGGTCCCCGCCCAGGCCATGGACGAACAGGAATTCAGGCGGTCCTGCCCCCGCAATGTCGAAGGACAGTTGGATTCCGTCACGCGCGAGTTTCATGGGTCATCTCATCGATGGTCCCCTCGCACCACTATGCCCACTAGGGGATTGCGGTGACAGTGCACTCAATAGCGCGGGATCGCGCTTCGCGGGCGCGTGCATCGCCCCAAGACGATCAGTCGATCGCCTCGACGCCATGCGCCCTCAGGCGTTCGAGATGGTCCTTCATTTCGGACGACACCCGTGATCACGGTGCGAGCTCTCCGAAGCGCGAGGCGCGGGATCACTCCTTGCGCAGAATTTTGTCCATCGCTTTTCCCTTCGCCAGCTCATCGATGAGCTTATCCAGGTAGCGAATTTCGCGCATGGTCGGTTCTTTGACGTCCTCCACGCGGACGCCGCAGACCACGCCCTTGATCAGGGCGCGCGAAGGATTGATGTTCGGCGCCTTGGCAAAGAAGGTTTCGAAGTCAGTCTGATTTTTCAGTTCTTTTTCCAGCTCCTTGTGACCATAGCCTGTCAACCAGGCGATGACCTGATCGACCTCCGCTTTCGTGCGTCCTTTCTTTTCTGCTTTCGCAACGTAGAGCGGGTAAACGCTCGCGAAGCTCGTCGTATAGATCCGGTGTTTTGCCATGCGCACTCCAGTGTCGCTTGTTCAAGGTGTTTCTTGTTCAAGACCCTTCGATCTGCCCGTCCTGCAGTCAAGCAGATTTGAACGCCTGATCAATCTCGAAACCGCGAAGGCCTTTGGCTTGACCGCGCCAAACACAGTTCTCCTGCGCACCGGCGAGGTGCTCGAACAGGCAGGGGCGATGTCGCCGGGCACCGTCGATGGCTTCGAGCAGAAGCCGATGGATGGCGTATCGATCGTAAGCACATTTGTCGACGCCGGCGCGCGGCCGGTCCGCGAGCAGCAATACTTCGAGGTGTTCACCAATCGCGCGATATACGACCGCGGCTGGATTGCTGTGGCGCAGCACACGTTCCCGTGGCGCCAGGACCTCGCTCCGGGCCACTGGGAGCAAGACAAGTGGGAGCTCTACAACCTCGATGAGGATTTCAGCGAGGCCCACGATCTCGCTGCGCAGAATCCGGCGAAGCTCGCCGAGCTGAGGAGGCTTTTTGACGAGGAGGCTCAAAAGAACCACGTCTATCCGTTTGACGATCGCGGCGCGGCACGGCTCGCCGTACCCAAGCCGTCACCGGGCGGTGCGGATCCCAACCGCACCAGGTTCGCCGGGGCTCACGAATAGCGGGCCGTTGCAGGCAAACGGCGCTCCATGGCTGCGAAATGCGCGGGCGGTGGCGAGGATGCGTCATGGGCACGAACCGGCGGGGGGGGGGCGGAAAATTGGGTATCTCGGCAACTCTTGCGATCGCGGCATCGCCCGCATTTGCGTAGTCAACGGAGCCCGCCGCCGCGCGGGCGAGATCGATCGGGGCACAACGGAAATTTTTCCGAAATGCGCTTGCAGGCCTGACGTGGCAGTCGCCGTTCTAGCCCGGATATCTCACACTGTCTTTGCACGGTCGGGCTGCGGTGCGCGCCGGTTTTCTGGCATTTTCGGGAACA
>JAIESI010000168.1 GCA_019746135.1 Xanthobacteraceae bacterium | reverse complement strand
GAAAGGTTTCAGTTCGCGTTTGAACATCCTCCTCTCCTGCTCTCCTGACGCGACAACGCCATGCTGCCCGGCCGCTTTCACTTTTTCGGGCTGCCGGGCTCGCCCTTCCCCTTTTTTCCGTCTCCCTCGAAACGAGGGAATGGAGCGCCGGGAGGCGCCGGGCCCAGTGACGTAGGGCCCGACGGACCATCGGGTCCGCCGCGCGCCTTGCCGAGGCGCGCGCCCCCCAGTGACGCAGGGGGGCGGCGCCTCCCGGCGCTCCACCAGAGACGCGGCGAACACGGGGCACGTTCTCCCTCGCTCGCGCGGCCCTCGCTTCGTCTCAGGCCTTCAAATGCCGGTCTGGAACGAAGTTTGTTCTTGATACGTTCTAAAAAACGCATTGTCAACCCGCAGCTCAGGACTTCGACATTCGGCCGAAGCCAGCCGCCGTAACCTGGCTTGAAAGGGCATTCGTGCCGCGATGAGCCTTTCAGTGCCAAGCGGCGGCGATTGCACTCTGCAGCGTCGTGTCGGTTGGCGCCTGCGCGCTTGTTGGCGGGTCGCGTCTTGGTTTTGCGCGGTGGCCGTCCTGCTGAGTTGTGAAGTGTTGTTCGCGTCCGATGGCCGACGATGTCTTTCGTCCGGCAGCGCGGCCGACATTCCTGCCTGAAGGTCCGTTGCCAGACGCGCTGTGCACCACAACCGCATACGCACCATGCAGCCCTACGCCCCGTTGCTTCAGGAGGCGCTGCCCGCCATGCTTGGCATGAACTGGAGCGGATCGCTGCCGTGATCAACGTCAAACGCATCAGCCACGCCACGTTCGAGACGCCGGACATCGAACGGCTGACCGACTACTACATCGGCGTGATCGGGCTGGTGCCGCTCCAGCGCGAACAGGACCGGGTGCTGTTCGTCAGCCGGCTCGGCGACGTCAGTGTGATCCTGACACGCGGCTCAGCCCCGAACCTGACCAAGATCGCATTCCAGGTTTCGCCGCAGGACGACCTGCAAACGCATGCGCGATTCCTGTCCGACCAAGGCATCCGCTCAAGCGTCGATCGGGTGTCGCTGCCCGGCATCGAACGGATGCTGACGTTCCGGGATCCCAAGGGCACGACCATCGAGATCTTCAGCGAGAAAACCACTGCGTCGCCGGTCCGCGAGCCGACCGCAGTCGGTCCGACCAAGCTCGGGCACATCGCGTTCATGATGCCCGACATCCACCCGTTCATCGCGTTCTATCAGAAGATCCTCGGCTTCCGCGTGTCGGACTGGCAGGAGGACTTCTTCTGCTTCATGCGCTGCGGCGCCGATCATCACACCATCAACTTCGCGGCCGGCAAGAGCACACGCCTGCATCATATGGCCTTCGAACTGAAGGACTGGGCGCACGTGCAGACCGCCTGCGACCATCTCGGACGGAAGGACGTGCCGATCATCTGGGGGCCGGGCCGGCACGGCATCAGCCACAACATCTTCATCTATCATCGCGACCCCGACGACCAGATCATCGAGCTCTACACCGAGATGGACCAGATGCTGGACGAGGAGCTCGGCTATTTCGAGCCCCGCCCCTGGCACAAGGACCGCCCGCAGCGGCCGAAGGTGTGGGACCGAAAATCGGCGGCGCTGATCTGGGGGCCGCCGCAGGGCCCCGATCACGCGCGCCAGCGCAACATGGAATAGACCGCGAAACACGCGGCGCCAGAGCATTTGCGCATGTCCTTTTCGGAAAACCGGTTCCCACTTTTCCGGGACATGCGCTGAACCGGGAGGATGTCATGACGCGCAAGCTCAGCGCGGCGGCGGCGTTGCTTGCCGCATGCCTCGTGCCGCAACAGGCCGCAGCGGAGTATCCGGAACGCACGGTCGACCTCGTGATCCCCTACGCGGCCGGCGGCGGCATCGACCTGCTGCTGCGCTCGCTCGCCGAAGGCTTCTCCACGCATTTCAAGCAGTCGTTCGTGGTCTCGAACCGCACCGGTGCGGGCGGTGCGATCGGCGTGGCTTACGTGGCCCGTTCCGCACCCGACGGCTACACGCTGCTGTTCGTCCCGGCGCTGGTGCATTCGGTGCTGCCGCTGATGCAAAGCAACGTCGGCTACAGCGAAAAATCCTTCGCGCCGATCTGCCAGACATTCGAGAACCAAATGGCGCTGATCGTGCGGCCGGACTCGCCGTTCAAGTCGGCGCGCGACATCATCGAGGCGGCCCGTGCGAAGCCCGACAGCGTGTCCTTTGCATCGACCGCCACCGGCACCATCACCCATCTCGCGGGCGCGGCCCTGGCGGACGCCGGGAAGGTGAAGCTCAATCACGTCCCGTTCCGCGGCGACGGCGACCTGATGGGACAGTTGATCGGCGGGCACGTGGATTTCGCGAGCGTGACGCTCGCGTCGGCGGCGGCCGCCGGGCCGTCGGTTCGGGTGATCGGAATATTCGCCGATGCGCGCAACCCGTCCCTGCCCGATGCTCCGACCGTCAAGGAACAGGGCTATGACGTGGCGCCGACGAGCTTCGGCGGACTGTTCGCGCCTTCAGGAACCCCGCCCGACGTGATGGGCAAGCTCGCGGCCGGCTGCCGGTTTGGCGTGCAGCAGCCGGGCTACGTCGATCTCGCCAAGCGGCTGCATCAGGGCAACAGCTACTACGCGGACGCTGCGGCCTTCGCGAAGCGGCTCGAGGCGGATGTCGCCGACAAGAAAGAGCTGCTGCGGCGCGTCGGCCTGATCAAATAGCGTCATTCCGCCATACAGCGCCAGTGGGGAACGCCACACGTCGTGACGCTCCTCACGATCGAGCCATCCAGGCAAGTCCGCAACTATTGGTGAGAGTGGCCAGATTTCGCCTGCGGAGCCCTTGTCATTGAACGAACACGCGAAATTCGGCTGCGGCACATGTGCCGTGGATCCCGTCTGTGTACGGCTCAAGGCGTTTTCGGGAGAAAACCATTCGCCTCTGCCCAGGCACGCCAATCCAGACTTTCGTCCGGGCCCACGACGATGTTGTTGATTGTGTCGTGGTTGTTCTGAAAAACCATCACATTGTCGCAGCCCCACCGGGCGGACGGTGCAATCAAACCATCTACGCCGAGAAACGCGAGCGCGGCACCAATCAGTTGAGTTCGCGCATAGTCGCGGCGTCCATACTGCGCCATATCCACCCCCAGGCGGGACAGATCGCCGGGTTCGAGCCGCACCGCTTCGTGAAGCGCAAGATCGAGACGGGTAACCTTGATCAGCCGTCCCTTGGGGACAGGCGTGAAATCTGCCAAGAATGAACAAAGCTCCGCGAGCGCACCTTCGCGTTTAAGGCTCGTGTACAGCGTCGGAACGTCCCAATCCTTATCAGGTCGGGGGCTCCACCGACCGCCGTTTACAGAGGCGGCGGTGGGGTCAACGCTCATGCCGGTCGCACGAAACACGGCTCCCATGAACGCCCCGCGGGGCAGTTCGCTCAACAGGTCCAGCAGTTCGTTATCGTGGATCACAGATGAACCGCGTCTCGCAGTTGATTTACGAGCCGCCGAACCTCGTCGATCCGACCTTCCTGAATGAGCGCTGCGGGCGATTGACCGTCCAACAGCTTCTGCGGCGAGAAAATGAATTGGCGTGCTTCACTAGGTTCATAGAAGTCCGACAACAGGTCCACGATGAACTCAAGTTCCAATAGAGTTTTCTCAGTGCTGGCGTGCGGATAGGCACGCCCTTGGTTCCAGCGCGACACCGTTTCAGGCCGTGTGCCTAGAACATTCGCCACATCGGTGTGACGAAGGGCCCCCTTCTCCCGGATTGATTCCAGCTTTCTTGCGACCGCGCTCATGGCCGCTCCTCCGTTCGCCATCTAATTTACCTTCTCGCTATTCGACTACGCGGCGACGCGGTGACATCGCCGCAGGCTCTGACGCAGCCGCTTCAGCAACGTGCGCCATCGCCTCTCTGAACCGACTCATGTGCTGCTGCTTCTTTTGCAAGCTATCCACTAGATCGGCACCCAAGTTCGGCATGGCGGCAATGCTCGCCACATCGTCTGAAACACGACGCACACGTTCATCCATGTATGTCACCGCTCGCAGCGAGGGCGCGGTCGAGCCCAACTGCTCAACCTCACGCGCGCGCTGGTACACAGCATGCCGAACCGGGCGCTCGACCATGTCCTTCACACCGTGAGGACAGCAGTGCGTATCACGACACGCGCACTTCGCTTTCAACCTCGGATTACGCATGAGCAACTGGGCGGCGTCAGGCTTCATCAACAGGTCGAGCGTGGGTAGATACACACGCCAGTTCGACCCGCCACCGCCCTTCGACGGCCTGCGCCACCCGGAAGCAGAAAAATTCTGCTGTCCCGTTACACCATGCGCCATGCCGCCCAGGCCGCCCATTGCCAGCGCACCCAAACCGGGCAAGCCACCCACGTGGTCGCCGACAAGCGGTACCTTGCGCTCACGAAGTTCGCGACATGCGCCAATGTATGCGGCAGTTTTCTCGCCCGTCGAGTGGTCCCCGAAATTCTCGACCTTTAGCCAGATCACGTCGCACGGAGCATCGCCAATGGCGTGCAAGATCGCCTGACGCTCATCCTTCTTGCGAAGCACAGCCATCGGCAGAGCTAACGGGTAGATCAGATTGATCCGCTTTCCGCTCGACGCAATTTCGTCGGCAGCGCGACCCATCATCGCAATGTCCCGCCTCAGCCACGGATCGTTCGCACCGGCAAGAAGATGCGTTGGCCCCAACACCTGCGTGAAGTCGTTCGCCGCTGCAAATTCGATGATACGTGCGACCTTGTCTCTGCCCGATGCAGCGTCGAAATCCGCGAGCGTGTGGTGCCGCTCCCCGCCCCAGGGAAGCGCGCCGAGACTTCCTTTATAGCCGTAGGGCAAGGCAAGCGGGTGCGTTTTGGGATCGAGGATCACATCGAAGCCCCGATGACGCGCTTCGGTCATCAGATCGCGATGCCGAACCACGTTCTGCGCGTCGATGACGAAGCCGAACATGCCTCGCTCGCCAGTGGCGATAAGGTTCAGCAGTTCCAGATGATCGTTGAAGCCGACGCGGACGTAGAACGCCAAGGGGTCGGGCCGAGAGCGCAATGCGCGGGGTCGAGGGATTTGCACCACGTTCGTCATCGCGTCTCTCCTAAGCAAATTACATTGATTCTCTCATTGGCATTTCCATTGCGCTATTTATTGACATTTCACAGGACAAGTCAAGAACATTCGGGACTTGCGCTTGTGGCCAAGGTCATTTCACCCCCTACGGAAACACCTTGACGGAAAAGGCAAAATATGAACAAATAGGGAACAAAAGTCAATGAGCCCGCCGTTTTGTCCTTGTCGAAGGTGAGCGAGCATCGCCAAGCCTGCCCTTATTGCTGGCGACGCACTGGACGGCTGATGTGAGCGCCGCGCTCGCGCCGGCGATGCACTTGCAGCCCTTCGTGTCGCGCTGATCGCTAACGCGTTCCTCGAAGCCAAGATTGAGCGTTTGAAGGCCGAATCGGTGCCGTCGCGGGGTTGGTTGGAAATGAGGGTGGCGTAGTCTCCGAGGTGATCAACCTCGAATCATCCGGCGTT
>JAIESI010000357.1 GCA_019746135.1 Xanthobacteraceae bacterium | reverse complement strand
TCGCAGCCTGAAACGATACCCTCATGTTATCGGAGATCGCGCCACGCCGAATTCCAACCACTTTTCGGACAGCACCACCGATTCAACCAGCCGATCCTTGGCGGCTTCCAGGAATTCGATGACTTGCTGGCGCGAAACTGTGGGAAAGCCTTCAAGAAAGTCGTCGATCGTGTCGCCGGCCTCAAGGTAGTCCAGCAGCGTCTGTATCGGCACGCGCGTGCCGGTAAAGACCGGTGCGCCGCCCATGATGTCGGAATCGCGTGAGACGACGGCCTGTGCCATGGCAGTAACTTAGTCGTGGTGCCCAAGCTCGGCAATCCTTGTGCTGGAATATAGTCTCGTTCCATGCAAACGAGGGCGTGGTCATCAGACGTCCATTCGGCGGGACGGCTGCGTTCCTACCGGCAGCCGCGCTGCATGGCTGCAAGGCGTTGTTGTGTACCGCTTGATGGTCCGGTGGCTTGCCGCGGGATGGCGCCCAAGGCAGCATGACGCAAGCCCGTTCAAACTTGGGAGGCACGCCATGGCACGAGTGAAAGCGAAGGCCGGTTCACGCTCCAAGAAGCCCGCGAGCCGGGGCGCCGCCCGGCGCGCACCTGCGCGAAAGCGCGGCGTGACAATGACGCCCAAGCCGCGCCGGCCGCACAAGTTCGTCAAAAGCCACCTGCGCGAGGAGCACTTCAAGGCCGACGGGCTTCGCACCTACGCCCACTACCGCGACCTCGGCGTGAAGGACGCGACCCACGGCATGGCGCTCGCCCATGTCATCCGCTTCGTCGGCCCATGCGATCCCAAGGTGGTGTCGAAGAACCACCTGCACGAGGCCGATTTCCAGATGATCTACGTGCTGAAAGGCTCGATCACCACGGAGATCGAGGGCCACGGCGTGCACACCATGCATCCGGGCGACTGCTGGCTGCAGCCGCACAGCGCCGTGCACAGGGTGCTCGACTATTCCGACGGCTGCGAGGTGCTGGAGATCGTGATGCCGGCGAACTTCAAGACGGTGGAACTGGAAAAGTAATGGCGGTCGCGGCAAGGCAAGACGTCGCCGAAAAAATCCCGACGTCGGAGGAAATCATCGCCCGGGCCCGCGCGATGATCCCGACGCTGCGCGCCCGGGCACCACAGGGCGAGCGCGAGCGGAGTATCCCGAAAGAAACCATCGCCGAGATGCAGGCCGCCGGCCTGTTCAGGGTGCTCCAGCCGAAGCGCTGGGGCGGCTACGAGATGGACATCGGCACCTATTTCGAGGTGCAGATGGCGCTCGGCGAGGGCGACATGTCGGTCGCCTGGGTCTATGGCGTGGTCGGCGTGCATCCGTGGTTCGTGGCGCTGCTCGACGAGCGCGCCGAGCAGGATATCTGGGGGGCGGACAACGGAACGCTGATCTGCTCGTCGCTGATGCCGGCAGGCGCGGCCAAGCCGGTGGACGGCGGCTTCCGCCTCAGCGGCGCCTGGAAATACGCCTCCGGCTGCGCGCACTGCGAATGGGCGTTCCTCGGCGGCACGGTCGAGGGCGCGCCCGACGACCGGCGCGTGTTCGCCGTGCCGCGCAAGGACTACACCATCGTCGACACCTGGTACGTGCCGGGGCTGAAGGCGACTGGCAGCAACGACGTCACGATGACGGACGTGTTCGTGCCGGACCACCGCACGCAGAAATACGCCGACAGTTTCCGCGGCGTGGCGCCGGGCCTCGCGCTCAACACCGGGCCGCTCTACCGGCTGCCGTTCGGCCAGGTGTTCTTCCGCGGCGTGTCCACCGGCGCGATCGGCGCGCTGCAGGGCATGCTTGACGCCTATCTGGACCACGGCAAGAAGCGCGTCGGCCGGGCGAGCGGCCTGCCTGCGTCGGAAGAGGCGATCGTGCAGCTCACCTGCGCCGAGGTCGCGGTCGCCATCGACGAGATGAAGACCATCCTGCACCGCAACTTCCGCGAGCTGGAGCGCTACGCCGCCAAGGGCGAGATGCCGCCGCTGAAGCAGCGCGTGGAATACAAATTCCACAATGCGGTGGTGGCGGAGCGTTGCAGCCTGCTGGCGTCGCGGTTGTTCAGGGCGGCCGGCACCGCCGGCATCGCCGCCGACCTGCCGTTCGGGCGGTTTTTGTCCGACATCACGGTCGGCCGCCAGCACATCTCCAACCAGTTCGAGCAGGCGGGCAGGAGCTACGGCGCGTTCCTGTTCGGCATCGAGAACAACAAGGATTTCGTGCTCTAACCCCCCGGTCATTCCGGGGCGCGCCGAAGGCGCGAACCCGGAATCCATGCTCCGCAGCGGTGGTTGTGGATTCCGGGTTCGCTCGCCATAGCGTGTCGAAGACGCGCGTGAACGCGCTTATGGCTCGCGCCCCGGAATGACCCGAGACAAACAGCCTGCTAATGTCCGCGCCGCCATAGCGCGTCGAAGACGCGCGTGAACGCGCTATGACGGCGCCAAAAGGAGTGATGCAAAATGAAGCTTTGCCGCTACGACGACGACCGGCTTGGTGTGGTGATCGGGGATCAGGTCCACGACGTCACCCAGGCGCAGACCGAGATCCGCAATTCCACGCCCTACACGGCCAAGGTCGACCCGGTGATCGCGGCGCTGCCGCAGTGGCGGAGCAAGCTCGAGGCGATGGCCAAGTCCGCGCCCGGCAAGCCGATCTCGCAGGTGAAGCTTCTGTCTCCCGTCGCCCGCCCGCCGAAAATCCTCGCCGCGCCGACCAACTACGCCAAGCACATCGAGGAGATGCAGAAATTCCGCGACACCATCCCGGGGCTGGCGCGCTTCTCGCCCGACATCGAGAAGGCCGGCATCTTCCTGAAATCCAACACCTCGCTGGTCGGTCCCTCCGAAGGCATCCCGATGCGCTTCCCCGACCGCCGCAACGACCACGAGGCCGAGCTTTGCGTCGTTATCGGCAAGCAGGGCAGCGACATCCCGAAGGAGAAGGCCTACGACTACATCGCCGGCTACGCGCTCGGCCTCGACATGACCGCGCGCGGCCAGGAGGACCGGAGCTTTCGGAAGTCGATCGACGGCTACACCGTGCTCGGCCCCTGGTTCATCACCGCCGATGAGCTGCCCAATCCGGCGGACGTGCCCTTCGTGCTGCACGTCAATGACGAGAAGCGGCAGGAGAGCAACACCAGCTTCCTGATCTTCGACATTCCGAAGCTGATCGAGTTCGCCTCCAAGTTCTACACGCTCTATCCGGGCGACGTTTACTACACCGGCACGCCGGAGGGCGTCGGCCCGGTGAAGCCCGGCGACACGGTGACCATGAAATCGCTGCCGCAGCTTGGCGAGTTGCAGGTCAAGGTGCGGGCGCACGAGATCAAGGCGTAACGCCAAGGCACGGCGATGATCGACGTTCTTCGGGCAGGGCACGCGACATTCGCGACCCCGGACCTTGACCGGCTGACGGACTATTATTCCGAGGTGCTCGGCTTCATCGTCGCCGAGCGCGACAGCAACCGGGTGTTCCTGGCCACCCGCACCGGGCTCGAGGCGGTCTGTCTCGAGCGCGGCGACCGGGCCGATCTGGCGCGGCTTTCGTTCCAGGTCGCGCCCGACGCGGACTTTTCGGCCTACGCACGGGCACTTTCGGAGCACGGCATCAAGAGCGAGCTTCGCAACGGCATCTCGCCCGGGGCGGCGCGGGCACTGGTGTTCACCGACATCAAGGGCACGGTGATCGAGCTCTATTCCGACTATGTGTTTGCGAAGGATGACGGCAAATCCGCGGTGGTGACCCCGCTCAAGCTCGGCCACGTCGCGCATCGGGTCAACGACGTGCAGAAGACCGTGAAGTTCTACACCGACGTGCTGGGCTTCCGCGTCTCCGACTGGCAGGCCGACCACTTTGCGTTCCTGCGCTGCGGCCGCGATCACCACACCGTCAATTTCGTGCACTACGAGAACCCGCAGCTTCACCACATCGCCTTCGAAGTGAAGGACTGGACCGAGATGAACCGTGCCTCCGACCACCTTGCGCGGCACGGGATCCAACTGGTGTGGGGCCCCGGCCGTCACATCATCGGCCACAACATCGCCGCCTATCACCGCAACGCCGACAATGTGCGGGTCGAGCTCTATTGCGAGATGGACCAGATGTCGGACGAGCGGCTCGGCTATTTCGATCCGCGGCCCTGGCACCAGGACCGGCCGCAGGTGCCCAAGGTGTGGCCGAAGGATACGCTGCGCAGCTACTGGGGCTTCGGGTCGTTCGGCACGTTCCCGGGATATCCGTGAGCATCAAACGCGGCCGCTGATGTCGTTGTCGTAGGGTGGGCAAAGGCGCCAACGGGTCCGCGCCGCCAGCGCGTTTACGCGCGTCTTCGACGCGCTATGGCGCGGCCCGATGACAGGCTCCGCGCCGTGCCCACCACCTCATCGAGCCGAGCAAGAATGGTGGGCCCGGCGCTGAAGCGCCTTGGCCCAACCTACGACTGTTCATAAGCTTCCGCCGAGACTGCAAAACTTCAGGGGAGGACGTCATGCGTCTTTTTCTTCGCATGCGAATTGCGTGCGTCGCCTGCTGGCTCGCTCTCGCCGCAACCCTCGCCACCGCCACCGCGCAAACCTGGCCTTCGCGCTTCGTCACCCTCGTCGTGCCGTTCGGCGCAGGCAGCGCGTCCGACACCGTGGCGCGCATTCTCGCCGCGCGCCTCTCCGAGCTGCTCGGCCAGCAGATGATCGTCGAGAACGTCGCGGGCGGCGGCGGCATGGTCGGCGTGAGCCGCGTCGCCAAGGCTGCGCCCGACGGCTATCAGGTGGTGCTCGGCGGCGTCGACACCTTTGCGCAGAGCCAGTACCTGTTCAAGAACCCGGTCATCAACGCGATGGCCGATTTCGCGCCGGCGGGGCTCGCGGTCGAGCAGCCGCTGGTGCTCGTGGTGCGCAAGGACCTGCCGGTCAACAACGTCCGCGAATTCGCCGGCTACGTGAAGGCCAACCAGTCAAAGATGACGTTCGGCTCGGCGGGCGTGGGGGCTGCGCCGCATCTGGCCTGCTACATGGTCACCGCCGCGATCGGCGCCACCGCCGTCACCCACGTGCCGTATCGCAGCTCCGCGCCGGCGCTGCAGGACCTCGTCGCCGGCACCATCGACTACTACTGCCCGGTGTCGGTCGCGGCGATGCCGCTGATGGCGAACAGCTCGGCAAAGGTGCTGGCGGTGCTCACCCGCGAGCGCTCGCCGTTGTTTCCGGACCTGCCGACTGCGGCCGAGCAGGGCCTCGACGTGGTGGACGGCTATTACTGGATGGGCCTGTTCCTGCCCAAAGGCGCGCCGGAGGGCGTGGTGACGACGCTCAACAAGGCCATCGGCGCGATGCTCGACACGCCCGCGGTGCAGGCACGGCTCAAGGACGTCGCGACCACGGCGGTGCCGCCCGCGCAGCGTTCGACGGCCTATCTGCAGAAATACGTCGAAACCGAAATCGTCAAATGGGCCGGCATCATGAAAGCGAGCAACGTGCCGCAGCAGTAGGATGGGTTGAGGTGCGCCAGGAAGCTGGCGCGATCAGCTGGTGCAAGTCCAGCCCGGGTAAGGCTTAGCAGGC
>JAIESI010000197.1 GCA_019746135.1 Xanthobacteraceae bacterium | reverse complement strand
CGAGCCTTGCGGCCACCGGCTTTCAGGAGATGAGGCCGGTTTGAGCGCTCTTGCGAGCGAAGGGCGATGCGTAACGTGCATCAATCGGGCTGACTCAGCCAGCGTAGAACACCTGAAGCATCCATCCGGTCTTCTCAATTGCAGGCGGACTCGGCCGTGACCTATTCAATGCTGATGACCGGCTTTCAGCGCATTGGTTCCCTGACCCCAGAATCGCCCGTGGCCACAACACCGCGCTCGACGATGGCCTTGCCCAGCGTCACGCACAGATTCACTTCAACGTATGCATCCGCGTCTGGTGGACATTGCCTGCGCGCATGAATGCGAAAGCCATGGAAGGTGGCGCGATACTCACCGTTGCGTGCAGCCTCCAGCAGCGCGAGAAGCGCGATCGCGCGCACCATGCGGAATTCCTCGGCGCCCGGCAGGCTATCCGACGCGCCATTCACGCTTACTAAACGATTTTCGGCATTCACCCTCAGGCCTCGCCCTCAGGCGCTTCACGTCGCGGCTTGAAGCGCGCTTCGGCCATGCGCGTAAGGCTGAGAAAGAGATGATCCGCGTTCAGGTAAAGCGCCCTGCGCTCTTCCTTGGTGGCGGTCACGATCCACTTGCTCTCGGCCAACTTGCCTATGACATGCACGCGCGCGCCCTTCTTGACCAGGTTCGCCACTTCCGCCGCGTGTCGATCACCCCAGACATTCACATCGAGCCAGAATCCGTCGGACGATTCGACACCGCCACTTCCGTCCTGCCGGTACTCGTCAAAGAACACGCGAAGCTCGGCGACTTGCCGCTCATCGTTGCCGACCAGCACGGCCTTCAGCCGGGGCTGATCGCCGACATTGCCAGTACCGCGAAACTCGTTTGACATGCTCACCTCCGATGGGTTGGGTTGTTCAGAAGATCGGCGGGGTCCCCGGTGCGCTCGACGCGCAAGGCGCGTGTCGTTCCACGGGAAACGTTGGATCGCATTGCACTGCGCCGCCGCGCAGCCAATGCATGAGTGTCTACGTCTCCTGTCACAGCAGCTCCGCGTCGGACTGCGGCGAGTCCTCGCCCGCCGTCAACGATGCCTGATCGAGCAGACGCAACTCGGCGTCGGTGAGCTTTGCCCGACGACGAGTGTGGCGTGGCGCCTCCGCTCCGGTGAAGACCTTGCGCGGCAGTTCGCCGAACAGGGCCACCACCGCCCTCACGCGTTGACGCGCCGCTGCATCCGCGCTGGGCAGGAAGTCACTGCGACTCAATTGACGCAGCTCCTCGCGCAAGAGATTGCGTTCCCAGCGGATCGCTTCGAGAAACAGCGCGCGAATTTCCCGCCCGACACCACGGATGGCGATGCGGCCCTCCTCGTCGCTCATGCGGTCCTTGTGAATGAGGGTTTTCACCATGCGCACGTAGTAGTCGTAATCGACGATCGCCTCCGCCGTGGCGTAACCGTAGGGACTGCGAAAGCCGAGCTCGACGGTCTTCGGGCTGCGCGAGGCCATCACCGAGATCGACAGGCCTTTGCGCTTCAGGACTTCCATTCCCTCCTCGCGCGCGGCTATGACGCGGGCAAGATTGGCGCGAATACCGAGCAGTGCGTCGTACATCCGGATCAGGACCCAGTCGGCGTAGGGGTTGTCGTTGGCCGATAGATGCCAGATCGATTTGAGGACCGCCGCAAAGCGCCTGCCGCCCGGGATCGGCGGCAGCCTGGCTGGATTGTCGGCCGGACGCCCGGAAAACAGGCCATAGGCGTCCTTGGTGTGCAGCGTCATGGTGTCGGGTATAGCGTCCTCAAGCTGCCCAAGCCTGGCGGCGGGACTCGCAACCGGAGGAACCGTTGATGGTGCAGGCGCCGGCTGAGGCGGTCTGCGCAGTTCTGCCTCCCGCTCACGCAACTCCACGAACCTCGCCCAGCGTGGATCGGCCGGGTCCGGATGCTCGGACGCCATGAGGTCGGCCAGTGCGTCACGCTCCGAGGCGATGTCATAGCCGTCGGCGAATGGCGAATCCGGGCTGACCGGGAATCCAGCGAGGTCTGCCGGCTCAGTGCTCGCGTCTTGCGCGGCTGTTTCATTTGCTGTCATGGAAGTCTCCGTCTGAATGGATCTGGCTGGTGCTGGTGGTGGGCGCCCCGTTAGCAGTGCTAGCAGCCGCGGCGATGCTCTCCGGCGGTCTACAGTTGCAGGCGCGGTTCACGGCTTCTTTCCCGGTGGGCGCCCGGGCCGCAGTACATCGAGCATTCGGCGGATCTCCTCACGTCGCTCAGCGGTCCTGGCCTGGTATTCCGGCGTTTCTCGTTCGGCAGCGAGGCGTTGCTCCTCCGCTTCACGCTGCTGACGTTCAAGAAGCTCTTGCCGCCGCCGGCGGCGCGCCGCCGCGACACGCTGCCCAAGCTCGGGCACGAACTCCCCCGCAACGGCGCGATTCACCAAGCCACGCAGGTAAGCGATCGGGCTGGTGTGCACGGCCTTCGCCTGCATGCGTGCGCTCAGTTCGTCGAGGAGTGCCTGCGCCTGTTCCGGGCAACGTCGGATTAGGACCAGCGCCGAAGCTCGCTCATCGGGAAGCAGGCTTTCCGGAAAAATCAGCTCACCACCACTGGGCGAGCGCGCTTCCTCGCGCCCCTGTTCGCTCACGGGTGGTTGTTGTACTGAATCACTTGTACTTCCTTGTATATATAGATTGGCGGTTTCGGACGAACTGTGATGGCGGTTTTGGCGAATCTGATTTGGCGGATTGGGCGGAACAAGAAGGCGGGATTCCCTCCAACTTGATTCGCCGTTCCGTGCAGGCGTGATTGCGGGAATACCGCCATCTGGCGCGTGCCCTAGGACTCCGTGTTGCTTGATGGGAACGGCCTCACTAGCGAGAAGCGCGAGCAGGCAGTCCAGCCTGACGCGCGCAATGAGCGTCGGTGGGACGCCTGCAAGGGTTTCGTCCCACACGCCAATATGCGCAAGGTCCCGGCGCGCGGTATCGAGTTCCCGGCGCGTCAGGCCGATGTCCTCGGCCCACTGACTTGCCGAATTTCGAATCCACGCATCCCATCGCCTTTTCGTCTGCAGCCGCGTCAAGTGCAACGCGCGCGACAGCAGCAATCCGGCATGCACGCCTCCCCCGATGCCCGCGAGCCGGCGGTGATAGGCAAGCGATGGCCCAAGCAGCTCCGCAACCGCCGCACCATCGCCCCAATCCAGGCGAGTCGAGGCCCTTCCAATGCGCTCGGAGAGCAAGTTGCCGAGCTGATCGACGCACAGCCGATAGTGCAGCTTGGCAGGGATGCCGATGCGCTGCTCGCTGAGGACGGCAAGCGTCCTCAGCACTTCACGCGCGCTGATCTGTTCCTTCACTGAAAGGCCCGTTTCCATCTCCCACTGCTCAGTTGTCTTGAGAAACCATCCGCCCGTACTCTCAATGTCGCGGCCATGGCGCGTCCAGTAGATCGTTTGCGAGAGCAACAGCGCCGCTTTCACGTTCTCGGTCAAATCGACCAGACGGCGGTGAAACGCGATGTGCCGGCCGAGCAGCGGCCAGATGATCGCCAGGTCCCTGCTTTGCGTTCCTGCTTGCCATGTGTCGTTGCGAGCTTGCGCTGCGAATCTCCTTTCCCTCACGCCTGGTCCTGTACAGCGTCATCGATGAATGGCGCCCGCGCGCGCCTGCAAAGCACGCCAGACCGCCTCGGGACGCACGCGGAACCACAGCTTTGCCGGCACCCCGATGCGCCTTTCCTCCAGGAAACCCGCCGCGCGCAGTGCGCGCCGAGCGGTTTCCTGCTCCCAGCGCGAGAGGCCAGTCTCTTCGGTCCACTGGTCGCGTGACTTGGAAAACCATCCGTCGCTGTCACCCTCGATCGTCTGGGCCGTCCAGATCGCCTGGGAAAGCATCAGTGCCGCGGTCACCCCGCCGGTGATCGGCACGAGGCAGCGATGGAAGGTCACAGGAAGGTCGAAAACCTCCAGCAGCAATTCGTGCGTGATTCCCGTGGGTGCTACGGCGCGCGCGCTCATTCCTTGGCCTCAAACCCGCGCAGAACGGCTTCCAGAACCGCGATCGGGAGTTGCGGAAATATCTGATGCAGGCGGTAGTAGCGAACCCGCATGTTGGGATCGTCGATGCCGCGCCACGCCCGGAAAATGCGCGCCCGTGTCGCGTTGTCGGGAAGGTGCGGACGGCCCGAGGGGCGCCACGCACCGCAGTCACGGCGGCGCTTGAGCGTCACCTTGCGCCGGATCTTGAAGAGCGCGCTCATCATCTGCCAAGAGGCGCCATTGCGGATGAAGTAGGCTTCCAGTGCCTTGGCTTCGTTGACCAGAGCGACCGCGCGCAAGCCGGCGTTGAGCCCGACAGCGTCGAAGGCAATGCCGATGGTCAGATCGCGCATGGCAGCGAGGCGACTGAGGTCGAGCGCGGAGAGTTGCCGCAGACGCGCAAGCTGTTCATTCCCGATGCCGGCGGCATGGAGGTCGCCCGGTTGTGCTTCGGCGAGCCTCACGGCGACATGGTTGAGGAGCACGAGGCGGACCTGTGCATCGACGAGAGGCAACATCATGAGTCTCCCTGCGATGACAGCCGGTGCGCGGAACGGTGCCCATCGGTGCCGCGCGCACTCGCCTCCCTAGCGCGCGTCAATACCTCCCAAAACGCACTGGCGGTCGCGTCATGGGGATCGATGAGCCAGCCGAGAAAGGCCGAGTCCGACGGAAACGGACTGGAGAGGCCGCTTGGCAAACCATCCGACGCATCGTCGAGTTGCCCGGAAAGCAGCGCCAGCAGCCACCAGGCCTTGTGCTCGACTGTTGCCCGTGTGCCGCTCTCGATGGACGCCGGGGGCGCGTCCATGTAATACCCGAGTGGCGTCGCCGCATGGATGCGCAAGCGCTCCTGGATGCCGGTCAATTCAGCGAACAGGCGAATCTGTTCGATAAGGCCAGGACGGAACACCGGCTTCTCGCTCGCCACGGGCGAGCCCTTCGCATCCCGGCGTGTACCGCCTGCGCCGTTTTGCACGGCGTTAGCTGTGCTAACGGAAGTCAATGCCGGCGGCCCAGCAGTTGTGCCGGGCGCACGCTGCGCGTCTGGAGTCGCTTGCGTGGTCTGTGTGGGGGACTGAACGGTTGCAAGAAGCTGCTCCACCGGCTCGCCCAGTCGCCGCGCAAGCGCCTCCTCACATGCTAGGCAGATGCTGGCAGCGCTGAAGCTCCCAGACCGTCGATACTGCTCGACTGCCTCCTGAAACACCGGCTCGAAGACTGTTGCGTAAAGATCGGCTTCCGCCAGCGCCGCACGCGTTTGCGCATGGCGCTTAAGCAGATTGAGCCGTGGCTGCATCGACTTCACATCCAGGCCGGACAGATCAGAAACCGCCTCCCCGAGCGTACGCAGACGCTCGGTTGCATAGAGGCAATGAGCCAGAGTAGCGGTGTTGATCGAGAGTCCACGCCCCCGCATCTCGTCTTCGAGCTGTCGCAGCGAGAGCGAATGTCCCTTCTCGGCTTCCAGACGCGCCTTCAGCGCGACGATTCCAGTAGCCTTGTCCCAGAACGTCATCTCGCCGCGCA
>JAIESI010000018.1 GCA_019746135.1 Xanthobacteraceae bacterium | reverse complement strand
GCGGCGGCTCGGGCAGGCCGGACAGCCGCCGCACCACCGCGTCCGCCGCGCGCTCGCCCGACTCCCAGGCGCCGCCGACCGTGCCCCACAGCGTCTCGTGCGTCGCCTCGCCCGCGAAATAGACGCGCTCGCGAACCGGCTCGCGCAAGGCCGCGCGCGCCCATTGCGCGCCGGGCGATGCCACGGAGATCGCGCCCTGCACCCAGGGCTCGTCGTTCCAGCGGGTCGACTGGGTGCGCTGCACCGCGCGCTTGAAGCTCGTGCCGAACAAAGCGGAGAGCCATTCGACGGCGAAGTCGACCGAGCCCATGTCGCCCTTCGTCATCAGCTCACGGCCGAAGCGGCCGCCGACCTCGATCATGGCGAGCGGCGTGCCCGACACGTTGGCGAGCATCGCCGCAGTGCGCGGACCCGAGGCCTTCTCGAACACCAGGTCGTCGCGCTGCAACCCGAGCGGATTGCCGGGCAGCTCGACGGCGATGTGATCGAGGCTGCCGAGCTTCAGCGCCGCGAGCGCGTCGAGCTGGCGCTTGGGCAGGCCCCTGTCGAACTTGATCTTCTCGGCGGCCAGCACGTTGGTCGATGCGGTGACGATGATGTAGCGGCTGCTGATGGTTCCGCGCGGCGTCACGGCCTCGACGCGCGCGGGCTTGCCGGTGTCGACCTGGGTGATCGGCGTCTCGAGCTCCACCGGAATGCCCTCGGCGAGCTTCGCGAGCAGCGCGCCGTAGCCCTGGCGGCAGAACGCGCCGATATCGCGCTCGGCGGCCTTGCTGAGGTCGAGCGCGGAAACTTCGCGCAGGTCCTTGCCGGTGCTGTAGGGACCGAGCGCGAACTCCACGCTCGCCTGCCAGTCGCCCAGGTCCTTCGGCAGCGCGCGCAGCACGTCCATGTCGGCCTTGCCGCGCACCGCGTCACTGATCGCGCGGTTGGAGCGCACGATCGCGGAGAGATAATCCTCGAGCTCGCTCTCGCGCGCGCTGCGCTGGCCGATGCGCACGCGCTGCGCCGACGGCGCCTGGTAGATGTCGAGCCCGGTGCGCGGCGCAAGCTTGGTCAGCGGATTGATGTCGGGGGAATGAATCCAGTGCGCGCCGCGGTCGAACGGCACGCCGAAGCTGCGCGTGTCGGTATAGCAACGCCCGCCGATGCGGCTCGTCGCCTCGACCAATGTGAAGCTGCGGCCCGCGGCCGAAAGCCTGCGGGCCGCGGCAATGCCGGCTGCGCCCGCGCCGACGATGATGACATCCACATCGGTCGCCGGTCCCGGAGGTGTTGCGGCGCCCTGGCCGAACGCCGGCCGCGCCGCCAGGGCGGCAGCGCCTGCGAGGAAATGGCGGCGGCTGAGGCGGCTCACGGTTCCAGACTTCATGGTTGGCATTTGGTTTTTACGCGGCGGCGCAGCGAAGGCAATCCCTCGGCAAAATCGCATGCTACCGCAGTTTCGATGGTTCACGCTTCGTTGCCGTCGGTTCGCAGCAATGAACCGAATTGCAATGAGTTTCGACTAAATTGCCGCACCATCAAGGCGAAGCGCATCCAAAAGGCGCGCCGCCCCGATAGGCACGGGTGTCATGAACTGGGTGCTCAGCGGACTCGGGCAAAGAATTGCCGCCTATCTTGAACGGGCCGAGCACGGCTATGAGCCGTTCACCCCGAGCAATCCGGATGCGCTGCGTGCCACGTTGCGGCCCGGCGACGTGCTGCTGGTCGAGGGCAACAACCGCATCTCCGGCGTCATCAAGTACCTGACCCAGTCCACCTGGTCGCATGCCGCGCTCTATGTCGGGCCGATCGGCGAGCGCGAAACCACCGACGGCGAGCCGCTGGTGCTGGTCGAGGCGGTGCTGGGCCAGGGCGTGATCGGCGCGCCGCTGTCGAAGTATGGCCAGTTCCACACCCGCATCTGCCGGCCGATCGGGCTGACGGCCGACGACTGCGCGCGGGTCTGCACCTATGCGGCCGAGCGCATCGGTTTCGACTACGACGTCAAGAACATCTTCGACCTGATGCGCTACCTGTTTCCGCTGCCGGTGCCGCAGCGCTGGCGTCGCCGCATGATGTCGCTCGGCTCGGGCCATCCGACGCGGATCATCTGCTCGGCGCTGATCGCGCAGGCGTTCGAGCATGTGCGCTATCCGATCCTGCCGAAGATCACGCGCCTGCCGAGCCGGGCCGCGCGCCGCGACTTGCTGGAAATCCGCCATTCATCGCTCTACGCGCCGCGCGATTTCGACATCTCGCCCTACTTCCAGCTGGTGAAGCCGACCATCGAGCACGGCTTCGATTACCGCAGGCTTGCCTGGGCCCACCTGCCCGACACCCACGACGCCATGCCGACCGCCGCGGAAGACGACGACATCCTCGACGATGTCGCAGCGGCCTCCCGTTTGTGAGTCGCTCGGCATTGGGTGGTACGCTGACGCGGAAAGCGAACTTATCGACTTAGCGCGACGCCATTTCTTGAAAGTTTTGGAGGGGAACCGCACCCTTCCAATACAGCGAAGCTCCTTCAGTTGGTGAAAACTGAAACACCGAAACATCGAGATGCTCGTCTCTCGGGGTATATATCGAAAACGAATTTTTCGGAAACTCGTCCGACAGCCAGTCGCGTTTTGCGCCGGTTGTGCCGCTTCCCAGAATAAACAAATTACCTTTTTTCGCCTCCCAAGATTTCACGTTTTGGTCAGCGATATTCATTCTCGATACAGAACCAACAAAAGGCACATGCTGATGACCGTGCAAAACATAGCCAACGCTAGCTTTGCAAAAGCCTTCAATCAACTCTCCAGCGTCAAGCGTCAAACTCACAGGACGCTGCCCATCGGGCACGTCAACGCGTGTCACCGATACTATGTGATGATGCAGGACTGCGAAGAGAAGTGTTTTCCGTCCTGAGTGATCAGCTAGCAAGCTTCTATGGAGATATTTGAGCAGCTCGTCATAGCGGTGTCGCGAAACATAGCCATATTCCTTGAGTTTGTCAGTTCGGATACGCGCCGAGTTCAGAGAAACGAAAACGAGATCGATGTTATTAGTGAGCGCAATCCTTGTGATGCGTTCTAAATCTTGAATGTCTTCTAGATAAAACTCTCTTGCAAAACTTCTGTATGGCTTTTCGTGCCCATAGGTCCGGGTCGGATGATCGATTTTCTCGGTCCAGAGATCGTGGTTACCAGGCACGACGATACAATGTTGGTGGTCAAGGCGGAGTCTTTTGAGGAGTTCGCGCAGGAATTCGCTCGCGTCTGAATATGAATTTGCATCGCCCTTTGAGACGAAATCTCCAGATGCAACCACAGCGCCAATCGGCACTCTTGTGTGGTCACTAATGGATCGAATCAAAACATCGACGAGCGGCGACACTTCAAGGCCCCGCCCGACCTCTTTGGTGAGGGGAAACCCATGGCCTTCGCCAAAGTGAAGATCAGAAATGTGGAGGATGGCTTCGCCCTTAGCCTCGATTCGATTAAGGTTCCAAGTGCGACTTGGAATGACCCGCCGCTCCGAATCGTTGGTGACCTCGTACAATGTCGCATCGAGACTCGGTACTTCGCCGAATTCTCGAACAAAATCGTCGCGACTTACGGACTCAATCTTTGAAAGTTTAAACCACGCTGGAAATCTAGCGGGGGCATAATATCCGGGTGTGAGCTTAGCGTCAGGCGACGGTATAGGGTTGTCCAAACTAAAGGCACACCCGGTACAGTCCGCAAAATACAGCCGTTCCGTCACCTTTCTATTCACGAGGCCAATCCTAACTGGCCGAGAGCGCGAATAGCCTGCTAGTTGCTCTAGAAGCTCAACACGAAAAGCTTCGTGCTCCTTTTTCCACCAGCCCCACCATGTTGCGCCTTGCGCCGCAATAATTTCGTCGTGCGCGGCCACAGTACTGACTGTCGTTCCTTCTCTTTCCGCATCACTGAAACGAAGAATTATTGTTTTCATATTCGCTTAGTGGAAGGTGTTCAAAGACAGCAGATGGCACAAATCGACTGCTTCTGAAGGACTCAGCAATGAGTGCAGCGCTGAAGTGATGCTGCCAGACTTAACCGGCGGTGCATTGGAGAGGATCGACAGCACGTAACGCATGCGGCGGATGTCACCTACGATAGCTACTCGATTTCGAGACGTCCAAAAATCGATCAATCGACGACGGCTATCTCGTGCACTCACACTGTCAAAAACGTAGTCCCGCGTTCCTGCGATTGAGTTTACAAAAAACTTTCTTCGCCGAGGCATTGGATGCAATCGCAGACGAACCACTTGAGATCCGATTAAATACGTTTCCCAAATCTCTTGCGATTCGATCCCCGAAACTTCCGACAATGGAATGGGCGACGGCTCACGAATAACAACAAGATCTGCTCGTCGCCACCTGGGATGGGGACAGATATTTCTTGATAAAAATGCCTCCCACTCGTACAGGGGAGAATCATAGGACACACAATTCGGGACGAGCTCTACTCGTCCGATGGCTTGAGCGAGTTCTAAAATCGTGGATCGCTCTCGCGATGCCGCTGGACGAGTCAGGGACGGAAACAAGGGCATCACAATAGTCGTTGATTTCGTAGACAGAAGTGACGCCTTGGAAAGCCAGTGAGCCATTCTGGGCAAATACCAAGGAGCATCAAACATAACCAATGAAGGACGCGGAAAGTCTCCTCTCAGTTGTTCTACCGTATTGTAGTGTGTAAATTTCCTCAGCTCCGGAAAGCGCAAACCCACCAGTTGATTGCTGTCAACGAGCGTAAAGTCCGAGCGAAACGCTAGTGCGCGTTGGGCTACAGTTGGCGTCCCGAGAAATATCGAGAAGTACTTTTTTGAAATAAACTCCCGAGCAAGCCAATCGGCAGTGTCCGACGAGAAATACCATTCGCCAAATCCACAGTGGAGCTCAGGCGAGTATGGCGGTAGCGGATGCGGCGATGAGGATTGTTCTGCCGCCAGTGATGATCCCAAGTTTAGTTCGGCCACACGGTCGGCGATCAACCCCGGCCATGCACCCAAACAAGATTGAGAGAGATCAGCAAAACTAGTCGACTTACGCGCCGCGATTTCAGCGATGCTCTGATCCAACATGTTCAGATAGCGCAACTCATCATCAGAGCGCACTTCATCTGACAACGACGATTGTTCCCGCGGCACAGCTGCGCGCGGTTGAAAATTGCGGGACAAGCGACGCTCCGCCGAATGTTCTGGTTTTGCGGTCCGCAACATCTCACTCATGCGGATCGAGAGCGATTGTTATATCGATGCATCGCCGCTTTTCACGCAGTTCACAGTCGCGTCACCAAGAATTTGGCAGGCGGCCGGTAGATATACAATTTTTGCTTGACTTCGATCAGTTGCGCAACCAGCAAAATGCCCGATCTTCAATCGCACTGCCGTTGCTTGACCCCATAAATGACCGCGGAGTCAGCCAAATTCGACCACCCTAACCCCGCAGAACTCGAAGCCCACTAGCCCGGATATCTCACACTGTCTTTGCACGGTCGGGCTGCGGTGCGCGCCGGTTTTCTGGCATTTTCGGGAACA
>JAIESI010000303.1 GCA_019746135.1 Xanthobacteraceae bacterium | reverse complement strand
CGGCACATGGTCCGCATAGATCGGCGAGCCGAAAGTCGTGCGAATGCCGGCCGTTAATGTCGTATCCTTGATGGCAATCGGCAGGCCATGCAGTGGTCCACGAGCATTTCCTGCGCGTTTCGCGCGGTCCGCCGCGTCCGCCGCTTCGCGTGCGGAGGCCGCGCAAACGGTGATGAACGCACGCACCCAGCCATCGTGTCGATCAATCCGCTCCAAACTGCTTTCGATCAGATCCCGAGCACGGATGCGGCCGCTGCCCACTGCATTCACAGCCTCGACCGCCGATAACTGCCAGAGGTTCTCCACCTCCACAGACGCCCGCTCCTTCATCATCTGCGCACTAAGCTGTCGACATAGCAATTGGCTCACGGTCACGAACTGCGCCGAGGGCGGGATCGCTGAACAGGCGCCCCCACGCCGCAAGCGATTCACTATTCTCGCCGACGACCCCCAGCGACTTCCAGACCGTCGCCGCAATCGAGTCGTAAACCGGAATCCCAAGCGAACTTTCAAGACTAGCGGCGATCCGGCTCCCTCGCATGTTGGTGCATACGATAGCCACCGCGTCACATCCCTCCGCCGCCACCTCCTTGACCAGCGTGGAAATATGTTCCTCGCTCACCTCCGCGAATGAGTAATTGTCGCGCAGATCAAGATGCCGCTCGGCAGCGCAGGTTATCCCCTCTCCTGCCCAAATGTCGCAAATGCGCCGCTGGACGTCTTCCGTGTAGGGAGTGACGATCCCTATGCGCCGCTGGCCCGCTCGTTCGAAGATTTCACGGAACGCCAACACCGACGTGCATGCACGGATGCCTGTGGCGGCCTCTATCCGCTCACACAGCGCCTCATCGCGGTCGAATCCGAGCCAACTCGCCGAGGTTCCGTTCCAAGCAATCACATCGACCTTCGCGTGTGCCAGCAATTCGGCGGCCCGAAGAATCTCGTCGTGATCAAACTGCCCTAACGCCTGCGTCGATAGCGCAATCTCGGTCACCTTGAACCGCGAGAAATGCACGCTGACCTGCTGGAGAGAAGCGACCATCGCGACGGTGGCCGGCTCAAGCACGGTATTCGAGGACGGCGTCAGCATTCCCAGACGTTTCATTGCAGCTCCCGCGCTGTCGCGATTGGCTCTGGTCATATTGTATGCAGATTAACATTTTGCATGCAATAGATAAAGCTGCATGCACTCAAAGATCGCGATATTCTCGAGCGGTTCGCCCACACGGATTCTCATGGTCGCAAAACCTGATCGTACTTCTTCGACCTCATTCCGCGGCCGTGCGCAAACACGTCGCCCGCCACCCGACCGCGTCGCGCCCCGCGCCGAACGACCTCGTTCGTCTCGATGGGCGCTGCACGATGATGCCGCTGCCGCGCTGCGTCAGATGATCATCGAAAATGTCCTTCGCGCCGGCGACCGCATTCCAGAGGAACAGTTCTGTCACCAGCTCGGAATCTCAAGAACCCCACTGCGGGAAGCGTTGAAGATTCTTGCCGCCGAGGGACTTGTCGAATTTCGTCCGAACCGCGGCAGCGTTGTCGCTTCAGTCCGCGTGGATGAGATCGCGGAAATTTTCGAGGTGATGAGCGCGTTTGAAGAGCTTACGGGGAAGCTCGTCTGCGCTCGAATCTCCAATGTCAAAATCGAGCAGATCAACCAGTTGCATAATCAAATGGCAAAGGCGTTCAGGCAAGGTGAGCGCGCGAAGTATTTCGCCCTCAACCAAGAGATCCACCGACAAATTGTTTTGGCAGCGGAGAATCCTACGCTGGCGGCCAGCTATGGTAGTTTCACAGAGAGGATTCAGCGCGCGCGCTTTCAAGCCAACTATGATTCGTCTCGCTGGGAAGAATCGATGCGCGAACACGACGCGATCATGCTGGCGCTGCAAGCACGTCGTGCGAAAGAATTGTCACGCCTCCTGCGCGAACACAGCGCGCAGACGGGCCGCGCTGTGCTCGCGCATCTACGCAAGGTGGGCGCTCAAAGTTCGCCAAGCGGCAAGGACACGCAGACTTGACTCTAACTCCTTCAACGCTCTGTCTTAGCGCCCGCTCAGTTGAGCGAGCTGTCGATAGCGCAAGCGATAATACAACCTTTTGCGGCTTCTTCTGGACGCAGCTTTTGACGCGGGTCGAACCGCGGTTTGCTGGTTCTTTGATATTCCTATAGGTGTCTCGCCCCTCAAAGACGATCCGGACCAGGACCATGCCGACTCGCCCGCAGCGCACCAGATCGCGGACAACAAGCACCCACCCTGATCGCGCCCCCATGTCCGTGGCCGCAGTCTACCAACGACTGGCAAGTGCGATCGTGGATCACCGTCTGCCGCCGGGCACAAAACTGCCGGAAGATCACCTCGCGGAGGCTCTTGGCGTCAATCGCGCGCGGATCCGCGAAGCCTTGCAAAAGCTGGGACACGACCAACTCGTTACGCACCAACCAAACCGCACGGCGATCGTCGCGGAACCGTCCGCACGAGTGACTCAAGATATCTGCGAGGCCCGCCGTGTTATCGAAGCAGCGACCGCCGCGGCCGCGGCTCGCGGCGCCGATGCCGATGCGATCAAGCAACTACGCGACATCGTTCGCCGCGAAGAAAGCGCATGGAAGCGCAACGACTTGCTTGCCGCCGTGCGCCTTTCGCGTGAGTTTCACTTGGCGATCGCGGAAATTGCCGAGAATTCCGTCCTCTCCGAAACACTGCGCAACATCCTGTCCCGCAGTTCGCTCTCCATTGCGCACCACGGCCGCCTCGGGTCGCCCGGATGCCTTTGTGAGGATCACCAGGACATTCTGCGAGCGATCGAAGCCCGTTCCGCTGATCGGTCACGGCAACTCATGATCGAGCACTTGAACCGCATCGAGAATGGATTGAACCTCGCGCCATCGGACGATCCGAAGGTCGATCTAAGATCCGTCCTGACGGAAAAACTGCCGTAGGTACCGCCTCACCATCGGCGAATCCGCCAAATGATGGCATCGCGCGCGACGGAGCCACACGCTCCCGAAAGCGGGCTTGGCGGTGCCAAAAATGAGTTTAGCCCGGACCTTGGCAGGGTAGCCGCACGCCGTGCGCGTACCGGCATTTCGTGCGATTTCGTAGATCACATTCCTGCCCGTCAGGCGCAATGCCATCGCATGGCTTTGCCATATTGTTGATGATAGAACTTGAAATTGTTGACAATAATTGATTGACTTGTTGAATATCGTGGTGACGCAGGTTGATGCGGAGTCCTTCAAGAGCTGGAGAATCCATGCGCATCGTTGATCTCAGCCTTCCAATTCGGAATTTCTCCTTCGATACGCAGGAACAGCATATCGAGTACACCGATCACGCCGAGCTGGCCCGCAGTCGGGCCAAGGTCTACGGGATCCAGCCGGACGATCTGCCACTGCCCGGAATCCACTCGGCCACCGAACGGCTCACACTGTCCTCGCATGCGGGCACGCACATCGACGCGCCGATCCACTATGGGCCGACATGTGAAGGCAAGCCGGCCAAAACAATTGATCAAGTGCCGCTGGACTGGTGCTATGGCGACGGCGTCGTTTTGGATTTCTCGCACAGGAAAGCGGGCGAGGTCATTTCAGTCGATGACTTGAAGGAAGCGCTCGTTCGCATCTCGTATACGCTCAAGCCGAACGACATTGTTCTCATCCGGACAGACCGTTGGAAGGATTTCAACCGGTCGGACTTTGCGATGCTGCACCCAGGCATGGGGCGTGAGTCGACGCTCTGGCTGATCGAACAGGGCATTCGCGTCATGGGTACAGACGGTTGGGGATGGGACATTCCTATCCCCATGATGGTCGAGCAACTGAAGAAGGGTAACAAGGCGGCGTTCTTTCCTGGCCACTACGCCGGCCGTGATCGTGAATATTGCCATATCGAGAAGATGGCACGGCTAAACGAATTGCCGCCGTTTGGCTTCACAGTTGCGACGTTTCCAGTGCTGATTGAGCGTGCGTCAGCAGGCTGGTGCCGGCCAGTGGCTCTCATAGAGGATTGATCATCGAGCATTCGTCTTCGAATAGTAGGAGGTTCCCCTATGTCTCGAATCGTTCTCGCACTGCTGGTTTTCCTCGCTCTGCCGGGTGTCGCCAAAGCGGAGACGTATCCGGCCCGGCCAATAACCGTGATCGTTCCGTTCGGAGCGGGCGGACCAATCGATCGGCTTGCTCGGCTGCTCACCGAGTCGATGCGCACGACACTGGGGCAGCCGATTGTCGTCGAGAACGTTACGGGAGCATCGGGATTGATCGGGGTTGGGCGCGTCGTTCGCGCTGTGCCGGATGGATACACGCTCGGCATCGGGAACTGGCCGTCTCACGTGCTGGCAGAAGCGGCCCTCTCCCCGCCGTTCAACACATTGAAAGATTTGCAGCCCGTCGCGCTCCTGCCGAGCAACCCGTACATCATGATTGCGCGTAAGGACTTTCCCGCAAAGACGCCTTCGGAACTTATCGACTGGCTGAAAAAGAACCCAGGTAAGGCGACGCTTGGCACCGCCGGTCCTGGGTCGGGACAGCATCTCGCTGGGCTCTACTTTCAAAACGTCACGAAAACCGATCTCCAATTCGTGCCCTATCGCGGTGGCGCGTCCGACATTGTTCGTGACCTAATCGCAGGACATGTCGACCTCGCCTTCGAGCAAGCGATCACTGCGCTCCCCTACCTGCGGAGCGGAACGGTCACGGCCTATGCAGTCACGTCGCCCTCGCGGATTGCAGCCGCCGCGAACATTCCCACCGCCGACGAGGCCGGCGCATCCGGCCTGCATATTCTGATTTGGAACGGGTTGTGGGTGCCTAAGGGTACGCCGAGACCGATAATCGAAAAGCTAACGGGAGCCGCCATGGCGGCAATGGCGGAACCTTCCGTCCGCGCGAGGCTCGTCGAATGGACGCAGGAGATCCCCCCCGTCGAGCAACAAACCGCAAGCGCTTTGGGTGCACTCCACAAAGCCGATGCCGAAAAGTGGTGGCCGTTGGTGAAAGCTGCCAACCCAAAGTAGACTGATCGGACGCAGAAATCCTGCCCCCGACCAAGGAATGCCTCTCGGCTTGCGAATATCTCAGCGCTGGCGTGCGCATTTGGCCGCCACGGCAGTCGCGGTCCGCACTCCAGGCCTGAAAGAATATCCCGCGCGGACATCAGGCCTTCTGAAGTCCGCGCCTTGAAGCAAACGGCAATGATCTATCCGCTCGAGTTCTGCCTCGGTGAAGGCGAGCAATTTGTTCGTTGACTGACTCACTGTTGATCGCCACGCTTCACGTGTGACAACGAGTATTGTCCTCCTTGATGTGATGAAGGGGCTCCGCAGCCGATCAGACTTGGGGGCCCCTCTTCGCGACCGGCATCAAGGTGACGGGCCAACCGCACGATCCCCGGCCGTGTCGGACGAATAGCGGCACCAGGGCCTTCCTGCGGCGATTCAGGAAGGGGAGCTTGGAGCGGGTGAAGGGAATCGAACCCTCGTCATCAGCTTGGAAGGCTGTTGCTCTACCATT
>JAIESI010000095.1 GCA_019746135.1 Xanthobacteraceae bacterium | reverse complement strand
TCCTTGGACTGATACTCGTCGAACAGCGCCATGATCTGGCGCATCATGACGTGCATCGGATCGTCGCCCATCTCCTGCGTGATCGACAGCAGGCGGATGCCGTTCTTCGCCAGCTTGCGGACGTAGAACTCCAGCTCGAAGTGATCGCGGAAAAAACGGCTGAATGAATGGACGACCACGACATCGAACGGCGCGGGCTTTGCCGTCCCGGCCTCGATCATCTGCTGGAACTCGGGGCGGCGGTCATTGGTGGCGGATGCGCCCGCATCCACGAAGGTCTCGACAAGCTGGTAGCCACGCGCGGCGCAATAGGCTTCGCCCTGCTTGCGCTGATCTGGGATCGACACGTCATGCTCGGCCTGCCGCGCAGTCGAAACGCGCAGATATAGGGCGGCGCGCAGCGGCACGGCCGTCATGCCGCCTTCCTCAACGCGCGCTGCACCGCCTTGGGATCGCGGTCGATGACGAGAAGATAGGCGCGCGCCGGGCCTTCGGGCGCGCGCTGCTTCTGTTCCCAATGCCGGAGCGTCTTGATCGAGAAGCCGAACCGCCCAGCAAACTCCTCCTGCGTCATCCCGAGCTTCCCCCGGATCGCCTTCACGTCGATCTCCTGCGGGATATGCACACCGAAGCGGCTGGCGTCAGCCGTGCCTTCGGCAAAGGCGACGGCCTCTTCCAGCCCGCGCCGGATGCTGTCAGCAATCTTGCTCGTCATCGCTTACTCCTCTTGGCATAGGCATCCACCAGCAGCGTCGTGAGACGGCGGAAGTCGTTGCGGTCGGCCTGGGACAAGTCCGCCCGCTCGTTCTTGGCATAGGCGGTCAGCGCGAACAGCGGCATGGTCTCGCTGTGGTAGAAATAGACCACCCGCGCACCGCCGCGCTTGCCGCGTCCCTCAAGTCCCCAGCGCAGCTTACGGACCCCGCCGGTGCCGGGAATTAGCTCACCCGCTGCCGGGTTGTAGGCGAGATAATCCACTAACAGGCCACGCTCCTCGTCCGTCATCATGCGCCGGGTCGCCGCCAGGAACTCAGTCGTCTCGACGACGCTGACGGGCGCTGGTTTTGGCATGACTCTATATACTCCAATGAGGGACTCCGTGCAAGCGTGCTCATGTGACTGAGACAGGAAAGCCGGGACGGTCAGACGGGTCCAAAAAACTCGTCGAAGAGGTCACCGAACCATGCCTCGAAGACGGCGATCTCTGCGTTGGTGACCGGCACCTTTTCGGGCCAATCATCGCTGACGCGCCAGCTCGTCACGTCATGCCTGGGCGGACGGCCGGGGAACGGCCACGGCTCGCCGAGCAGCGCTTCAAGCTGCTCGGATGCTGTGGGTTCATGCTGGCGCTGCGGACCGGGCATCCCCGCAGAATCGACGATATCGCAGCGATGCGGAACAACACATCTCTACGCCACGCTACGCTGCGTGCCCCAGCGCGCAAATACAGGTGAACGGCGGCCTCCGGCATTTCCCGGCGGTGCTGGCGCAGCGTGATTAGCGTTCCCCCGTCCGTTCTTTGGTTCGGCGCGGGAGCGTTCTTCCGTCCCGGCGCACCCCTCCTACGCGGCGGACAGGCGGCGGCGGTCAAGGCCGGCGCGATCAGCGCCGCCCGAAGGGCTTGGCCTTGAGGGCCGCCGCCTGTCCGCCGATGCTTGTGGGTCCGGACAATCGAGCGCCGCTCAAAGACCCAGCCCCCGGCTTCGCCCAAGCGTCCACTCGATCCCGCCGCCGGTCCTGGCGATGCCGGAGACATGCTGGCCAAGCCGCTTTTCCAGCGGGTCGCTCCACGGCACCAACTGGAAGCCCAGGCCATTGTCGATCATCGCAAATCGCCCGCTGGCGAGCTGGGTCGAGCCGACCAGCTTGCCTGAGACATACTCGCCGGTCGCTGCCGATTGCCATTCGCGCCCGCGCTCGGCCGCCAGCCCCATGCCGACGCGTTCGATCTCGGCGCGCTCCAGTCGTTGGAGGATGTCCTTGGGCGCGTGGATGCGCCCGTCCTCCAGCGGAGTGGCGTAGCCCATCGCGACGAGCGCCTGCCGCCGCCGCTGCATCGCCGTCGCCACGTCCACGCCGAACCCGTGCGGCGCGAGCGGCGTGCGGTCGCGTGAGGCCAGCTCGCGGTCAAGCCATGTCGCCCCTTCATGGCCGATCTGCCGGTCGAGCGGCAGGTGAGATAGCTCACTCACGCGCGGTCCCGGCCCGGCGCGCTGACGGTCATAGGCGAGTCCACGTTCCGGCAGGTCGGCGGGGATGGTCCAGTGCTCGGCATGAACGCGCTCGACGATCCCGGCGCGGCGCAAGGCTTCGAGCCTGCGCACATGCGACTGAACGTGACGCTCGTGATCGATCCGGGGCATGGTCTCCCGCACGGCTTCCAAATGTGTCGAGGGCCGGTAGACGCCTTGGGCATCGGTGTGTTTCAGAATATTGTCGTCGGCGAGGCGCGGAGTGCTCGGCGGCGGCTCCACTGCGACGATGCTGCCGCGCCGGATGTCCTCGGCCTTGGCCGCCGGAACCTCAACATGATGGACGCGTCCGTCCACGCCATCGATGGTCAGGCCGATGCGTTCGCCCAGTTCGTCGCCGCCCAGCCCTTTGGCGACGACGCGCCCGACGATACGCTCGGTTGGGTTGGTTCCGTGAAGGCTGTAGCCAGAGACACCTCGGCGCTCGGCGATTCCTTCGCGCTCCAATGCCTGGTGCATCGTCTTGACGATGTCGCCGCGCGTGCCAAGCTCGCGCAGTATGGGTTCGGCGCGCGGCGATATGGTCCAGATGCCTGGTGTGTGCTCGGTCGCCAGCCCCATGCGCTCTAGCTTGCGGGCGCGGTCGATCAGGAGCGCCCGATTCTGCCGAGCGGTTTCGAGCATGTCCCTGTCGGGCCGCAGATCGGAGAACTCATCTCGCTCCTGCGCCGCGATCAGCATTCGGTCGAGTCGGGTGAAGCGTTCGGCGTCCACCTCGCGCTCAAGCTGGCGCGACACCTCCTGCTCGGTCTGGCGGCCCAACTCCAGCGTGACGATCTCGCTGGCGCGCTCGCGGATGCCGTGGGCGATATAGTCGCCGGCGATATTGAGCATCTTGCCGTCGTCGGTGACGCCCCGCATCAGGATGTGGGTGTGCGGATGGCCAGTGTTGTGGTGATCGACCGCGATCCAGTCGAGCTTAGTCCCCAAGTCGGCTTCCATCCGCGCCATCAGGTCGCGGGTAGTCTGCCGCAGGTTGGACAGCTCGACGCCTTCCTCGGCGGAGACGATGAAGCGGAACTGGTGGCGATCCTCGCGACCCCGGTCGAGGAAGGCGGGACCATCGGCAACGTCTCTGTCGGCGGAATAGACCTGACCCTTCTCGCCGTCGCGGGTCACGCCGTCGCGCTCCAGATAACGCAGGTGCGCGTCCACCGCCTTGCCGCTGACGAACTGCCGTCCGCGCGTCGCGCCGCGCTGCGGATTGAGCTTTACGATCCGCGCCTTCACCGCCACCCGGCGCGAGCGGGTGCGGACGCCGCTCGCGTCCCGGCTCCACCCGTTCCGGCCCTTCAATCCCGCCGCGATCTGAGCGCCCCGGCCACGCGCGTTAAATCGCCCGCTTGCCTTCCCCGTCCCGGCCAGCCGATTGGGATTGCCTCCCGCCCGGCGGATGGCCTGATGCACCTCCGCCAGAAACGTCTTCGGACGCGGGCGGACGATCCTCGGCGAACGCGGCGCACCCCGGTCGCGCACTTTGCCGGGACGGATGCGAAAGCTGTCGTCGTCGCGAGTCATGACGCGACGATTGAGGGCGGGAATCAGCAGCGCAAGACAGTAAATTGAGGCGTAGGGCCGTAGCGCGTAACTACTTGCGAGCGGCGACGAACGGCGGTTCTGCATTCTCCGCACCTTGCGGTGGGTGTCGCTCGGAGCATTGATGACAAACAAGAAAATGGCATGAGCGCCACCCACGCACCTCGCGGGCGGGGACGCGTGACGCCAAAAAACAATGTGCAGACAAACACTTAGGAACGAAGTTCCGGCAGCGAGGAAGCTCGCTTTATCTTGCCGTCCATTGGTTGGGTTCACTTGCATCCCTTGTCGCGGCCCTTGAAGCGCTTCATCAACGCCGACGCCGCTTCGTAGAGCGCGCGCCGCACGTCCGGATCGCCGGCCTTGCTGATGCGTCCCTGCACGTCGATCGACGTGCCGGACTGCCACCGTCGCGACGTCAGGCCAAAGTAGGCCGCCACGTCGCGCGAGCGGCGGAAGCGCGACGGATCGTCGATCGCAAGATTGCTTCCACAGCATGGCCCGCGCCACGAGCATGGCGTCCATCAGTTCGCTGATCAGCCATCGCCGGCCACCGCCTCGCGCACCGCTGCATCAAAGCCGGTGCACCCGGTGCCCTTGATGCGGACGCCGAAGGCCTTCAGCGAATGCCGGATGGTGTTCTCGAGGTCGAGCACCTTGCGCTTGAGGCTGCGCCGCTGCGTCAGCAGAAGCCGCAGGCGATAGCAGGTTTCCGTCTTGATATGGGTCCGACGGAACCAGCCGGTGCGCACGATGTGCGCCAGGCCGAGCGCATCCGCCGCATCGGTCTTGTTGCGCTGCGCCGACATCGCCGCGCGCACATGCTTGGTCTCCAGACAGACCGCTGGTAGGCTGCGCTTGATGAGCTCAGGCTGCAGCCAAGACGACAGCGATCCGGCTTCATGACCGGCGCGCCGCAGCCGCGGCAGGAAGGGCTTGAGGACCGCCGCAATTGCATCTGGATCGGTCACCACCTCTGACTGCACCTGCACCTCGCCCTTGTCGTTGACGACGCAGATCGCGGTCGGCTCCATCGACACGTCGAGGTCCGAGAAGGATTCCATCGCTCGCCTCCTGCGCCGTTGCTTCACCGCAGCGACGTTAGCAGCAGACGTGCAAGAGAGTTGGCCAGCAGTGGACCGGTCGGACCGATTACGGTTGGCAGTCCTGATGGGATGTAAACGTCCCAGTCCTGCACGACCTTCGGCGATGCATAGTCGTTCCATATCGGGTTCCTTCGTTCATGGGAGGTTCTCCGGTGGCAACGAGATATTTTGAAAATGTGGCGCGCCGAGAATGGTGGGCTGTGCACATCGAGGCATGGCAGCGCAGCGGCCTGTCGCAGCGCCGCTACTGCCGGACGCACCGCCTTACGGACACGACGTTTACACGTTGGCTGCGTGCGATCGCCGATGCGGAAGTGGCCAAGATCCGCGCGCAAAATGCCAGAATCCTTGCCGACCGAGCGCGACGAGCGCCGCAAACGTCGCAAGGGGCGCCGGTTCAAGCTGTCCGAAGACAAGCGCAACCAGGCGGTCCAGGCGTTTTGGGCGATGCATGTCGAGACGCTGAACTGGAGCGGCATGACGGTCACGCAGTACGCCGCGGCGGCGAAGCTCTCCAAGCACAGCCTGCGCCGCTGGCGAGATCTGATCGACAGCGGCGAGGTTGCGATCGACTGGCGCGCCCGGCTTCATCCCAGTGCTCGCCCGAAAATAAGCAG
>JAIESI010000180.1 GCA_019746135.1 Xanthobacteraceae bacterium | reverse complement strand
TGTGGACCAAGAAACGAGTCCGCCAAAAGCCCTTCAAAGGCCGCCGTATCACTCAGCTCTGATTCCGGGTACTAGGCCCGCGCCGCAACGAGGGCGGGAAGACGATCGTCTTCCCGCCCAATCGGATTGTTTGAGCATGAACCGGCCCTCAACCGGCTCCCACTTTCGGGATCATGCTTTGGAAGGGAGACGCCATGTCGACGGCATTCGGCAACCATACGCTCGGAATCCCGTATCAGCCGGTGGCCGAGCTGCTTGCGCAGTATCGCGCGCGCGATCCGCAAAAGCGCGCGATCGTGGATCTCGAGACCGGAAGGTCGATCAGCTACGGCGACCTGGACCAGGCCGTCACCGACATCGCGGCCTTCCTGAAGGCGAAGGGGTTGCGCAAGGGCGGCCGGCTCCTCCTGCTGTCCGACGAGTGCCTTGAAAAGCTCCTGATCTGGCTCGCGGCCTGGCGCATCGGCGCGGTGGTGTGCCCGCTCAATATCGAGCTCAACGAAAAGCTCATGGTGGAGCTGACGCGCGCAGTGAACCCCGCGCTCGTGCTCTGCCACAAGGACATCGACATGGCGGCGCTGGTGGGCGACCACCCGGCGCCGCGCCTGCGCTTCGGCGCCTGGTCGCCGGCTGCACCCGATTCGCAGGACGAGCTCTTCAGCGCGGTGCCGCCCGGACAGAGCGGCGCCGACCTGCCGGAGCGCAACAATCCGGCGGACGCTGCCTGCATCTTCTGCACCTCGGGCACCACGGCGCGGCCAAAGATCGTCGTCTACGATCACGCCGCATACTGGCTCAATGGGCTGTCCACGCTCGAGTTCCTCGGCCTGACCGAGGACGATCGCACGCTCGAATACCGGTCGTTCGGTTGGAACTCGGCGCAGGTGCTCAGCCTGATGCCGTTCCTGGAAAAAGGGCTGACGCTGCACATCGCGAAGCGCTTCTCGCACAGTCGCTTCTTCGAGTGGATCCAGACCCACGGCATAACCTTCGCGGCCGGGGTGCCAACCGTGCTCAACATGCTGCTCAACAAGCCGCTGGGCTACACGGCGAAGGACATTCCGACGCTTCGCCTGATGACATGCAGCACGGCGCCGCTCACGGCTCAGCAGTGGCAGCAGTTCGAGGAGATGTACGGCGTGCATCTGCTGCAGCTCTACGGCATGTCGGAGGCCGGCTGGGTGTGCGGCAACCGGCACTACAAGTTCAAGGTCGGGACGGTGGGGCTTCCGGCGCTGCATCAGGAATTCGAGATCGTCGATGCCGAGGGCAAGCCGTGCCCGGTCGGCGTCGAGGGCGAGATCACCGCCGGCGGTCCGCAGACCGCGATCGGCTATCTGCGGGACGACGGAACGATCGAGCCCATCCGTCCGGCCCGCATCAAGACCGGCGATCTCGGCACCAAGGACGCTGAAGGCTTCATCCGCGTCACCGGCCGGACCAAGGACCTGATCATCCGCGGCGGCATGAACATCGCTCCGCTCGAGATCGACGAAATCCTGCTGCGCGACAGGAACTTGCTGGAAGCGGCGGCGGTGGGCGTGCCCGACAAGATCTACGGCGAGGAAGTCGTGTGCTACGTCATCCCGAAGGACGGCACCCTGACGGTGGAGAGCGTTCTTGCGCACTGCCGGCAATTTCTGCCCCCGGCCAAGATGCCGAAGCAGGTCTTCATCGTGTCGTCCCTGCCGAAGAACGACCGCGGCAAGGTGCTGCGCGACAAGTTGCGGGAGGACTGGAGCGCGCGGATGAGGCTGCCGGCCTGAGCAGCCGGCAGCTTAAGTCGTCTCAGCCCTACGCTGCGCGTGCGGTCACCGTGTCCGGGCGAGCGGCCGGGCGCGATGCGTCGCGCAAGGCTGTCCCAAACATGTTGGCAGAGGTCGTCGTGCCCGCGCCATCGGGCCGGCGACGATCGGAATGTCGGGCACGCCAAGACCTTGCGCTGGCGCGCGGGTGGTCCGCGCATTGTGCTACGGCGACTTGGTGCTACGGCGACTTGGCTGCAGCGATCACCGCGATTTCGACTTGGTATTCCGGGAAAGCGAGCTTGGCCTCGACACAGCTCCGCACCGGCTTGTGGCCGGCCGGCACCCATTGCGTCCAGATTTTGTTGAGGCGGCCCCATTTCTTGTAGTCGTCGATCCAGACCATCGCACTCAGCATGTGCTTGCGGTCGATGCCGAACTCGGCGAATTGTGCGTCGAGCTTGGCAAGGATCTGCGTGAGCTGGCCCTCGAAGTCCTGCGAGGGATCGTCGGCGACCTGGCCGGACATATAGATCGTGCCGTTATGGACGACGACCTTGCTCATCTTGTCGTTTTCCTGGTAGCGCGCGATTTCGGACATGGCGTTTCTCCTTGAGTGTTCGAGACGATGTGTGGGACTGGATTTCGACGGCAGCGGCGTAAGGACAGCCGGCTGCGTCACTGCTGCGCTGACGGCCTCTCATACACGATCGAGCCTCCGACCACGGTCATCTGCGCAACGATATGGGGGATCTGCTCCTCCGGTCAGGTCAGCGGGTCGTCGGACAGAACGGCGAAGTCGGCGAGTTTGCCGACCTCCAATGCGCCGCGCTCATTTTCCTCGAACGTCAGATAAGCTCCGCCCGACGAGGCCAGGTGCAGGGCCTCGCTCCGGGTCAGAGCCTGATCAGCCGCCACGACGGTGCCGCTGTATTCACGGCGCGAGACGCAATGCCCGATGGAGGGAAACAGGCTTGGCGGGACGTTATCGCTGCCAAGCGACACGGAAACGCCCGCGTCGAGCAAAGATCGCAGCGGCACGATCTCGCTTTCGCGCGCGGCGCCGAGCCGGGCTTTTTGCGGCAGGCCGTGTTTGTAGAGGAAGGCGCTGGTGTGCGTGGTGATGACCAGGCCGAGATCCTTGATCAACTTGATCTCGTCCGGCGCGAGACTCATGATATGGCCGAGCACCCAGCGCTGGCCGGCGATCGGTGCAATCCTGTCGACCTCCGCGAAGAGACGCAGGTTGCTCGGCCAGATGCCGGACACGCGAATGCCGGCGCGCGCCGCTTCGACCAGCAGCGGCTCCAAAATGGCCTCCGGCAGGGCCGCGCAGTGAAAGCCGGCCCAGCCCGTCTGCGGGAACGCGGCCGAGCGCAGATTCTGCTCGGGCGAATCGTCGGCTTCGCAGAACATGCCTTGCACGCGCAGATACTCATCGCCGAGCCCGCGTCCGGCAAGCCACTGCCCCCATGACTTCAGGAGGTCGACGCAATCGGCGAGCGCCGAGTGGCGCCAGACCGGGCTCAGCACGAGCCCGGCGCGAACGGTCAGGGCGCCGATCGCATGCAGATGCTTGTAGGCGGCCAGAACATCGGTCGACACGCCGTGCCCCTCGAACACGCCGGTGGTCCCGAAGCTGTTGTAGATCCGCATCGATTCCTTGAGGCCGGCGATCCGCTGGTCGCGGCTGAAGTTGGGGGCGCCGCGCATCAGCGTATGTTCGACCACCGGCATCTTGTTCGACTCATAGAAGATGCCGTCCGGCTCGCCAGTCGCGGGATCGCGCCCGATCTGAACACTTTCGGCGGGGGCGCTCGTCTCACGGGCAATGCCGGCCAGACGCAGGGCGGCGCTGTTTGCGATCGACACCAGCGGCAAGGAAGAGCGCCAATAGCCCCAGATCGAGCGGATGTAGACCGGGTTGTCCGGCGCCGCACGGTCGAGATCCCAGCGATTGGGAAAGCGCTTCTCGGTCAGACCTTCGGGCATGTTGTCGAATGTCGGAGGCCTGCCGATCGGCATGGTGACGATCCATTCGCCGGGCCGTCTGGTTGCCGCAAGCGCGGCAATTTTCTCAACGATCTGTTCGACGCTGGCGGCATCGGCGAGCGACGGCAGAATGCCTTTCAGGCCCTCACGATCCATATGCGCATGGCCGTCGATCAGCCCGGCAACGACGGTGCGCCCCTTCAAATCGACCACCTGTGCGTCCGCCGCCATCGCGTTGCGAACGTGTTCCACCGAGCCGATGGTGGCAATGCGCGCGCCGCGTGTCAGGATGGCGCGCGCCTGCCCGGTCGGCAGCACGACATTGCCGTCGAGAAAAGCGATCTCAGGCGCCGGACGAGAAGGGGCGTGGGGCATGTCTTACTCGATCGGACCGGCTCTGTTGTGGAAAGAACAAGCCCATGGCGGACGCGGTGCGGTCTGCGCTGCTTGAACATGAGACGCCCTCCGGCGGAGGCGTCTCATGGCGTGGTTCAAGGCCGGACGAAGGCTGGTGTCGCGGTTCGGAAGTTCGCCTGAATTCTCAGTTTGTACCAAAGCGAGCTTCGGGTCCGGAACATCAGTCGGCAACGAAACCCGAAGCTTTGGCGCTGTCGCGCCAGCGCTCCAGCTCGCCCAGGTCGTAGTCCCGCAACTCCCTCGGCGTGCTGCTCGTCGGCATGATGTTCATTTTGAGGATGCGATCCCTGACCATGGGATCATCGAGGGCGAGCTTGACTGCGCGGCTCAAGCTTTCACTGAGTTCGCTGCTCATGCCGCCCGGGCCGTAGAAGGCAACGCCACCCGTTGCGTGCAGTGCGGGATAGCCCAGCTCGATCATCGTCGGAACCTCCGGCATCAGGACGGAACGCTCTTTGCTGAAGGTCGCCAATACCCGCAGTTGACCGGCTTTATGCTGCTGGCTCAGATCTCCAAGTCCGAGGATCACCGAAGGGACGGCATCGCTGAGAAGCGCATTGACGGCATCGGCGGCGCCCTTGAACCAGACGTGCTGCAAGGGCACGCCGAGAAGCCCCGCCATCTGGACACCGAGGAGATGCTGCGGGCTGCCACTCGACGGTGAACCGTAGACCGCGGCCTTCGCATCCGCTCGAGCGGCCTTGATGAAGTCCGCAAATGTCTTGGCCTGTGACTTGGCCGGCACGGCGAAGCCGAAGTCCCACGTCACGATCTTCGAAATCGGCGTCAAGTCGTTGAGCGAATCGTAGCCGAGATTCTTGAAGACATGCGGATAGAGATTGACGATGGCGCCGGGCGTCACCAGCAACGCGCTGCCGTCCGGCGGCGAAGCCTTGACCGTCTGGACGGCGATACGGGCCGACGCGCCGGGCCGGTTTTCGACGATGACATTCTTGCCCAGGCTCACCTGCAGTTTCTCAGCGAGCAGCCGCGCGAGAATGTCGGCCGATCCACCAGCGGGAAGGCCGACGAACAGGCGGACGGTCTGTTGCTGCGCGCTGACCGGGTTTGTGGCGCCTTGAACTAGAAAGGCGGCTGCGACAAGGGCCGTGATCGGCCGAAGTGACAAGCGCATTGTTCTCTCCCTGACATTTTTGAGACATGTTGGACACGAGGGCAGTTCCAAACCGGAGAAGTCCGGGGCGGCGGCCGCATCCGGCACACTGTGTGGCGATGCGCGGGCTACTTTTGATTCTCATGGGCCGTCTCGCGCAGGGTGCCGTCCGGAAAGTGGTTGGAATTCGGTGCGGCGCGATCTCCGATAACACGAGGGTATCGTTTCAGGCTGC
>JAIESI010000364.1 GCA_019746135.1 Xanthobacteraceae bacterium | reverse complement strand
TTGTGTTTGTCAGCGTTGGTTGCCAGTCGCAAATCCTGGATGATGTAGCTCGCAAGACATCGACGCACTTTCAACTGCCGTGCGCTAGCGCCCGGAAAGTACTCTGCAGCGATCATGGACTGCTGATCGGCCGTGAGGTCCGGGTGAGCAACCACGGTGAGAGTAACAACCTCGTTCCAATCCTTGTCGTCTGATCGCCGGTGAGGCGCGGTCGATTCGACAAGCGCGACTTTTCCGACACGACCCAAGGTGAAATCGCGGAAATCATGCCTCTCCGTACACCAGGCGCGCATGTGCCAACGCCGTGGGACACGAACCAAGGCGTGCGGAAACACAATGCGTTCGGTGCCGGCTGGGTGATTCATCGACCGGTAGGTGAGCTGCAGTCCGATTCCCTTGCGCATGGCCTGCACTACGGCGGCGAATGTCTCGGGCGCCACTACTGAAAGATCGCGCCGCGCATCTTCCAGCATCGGCTCACGATCCGCTGTGGCGTGTGCTCGGGAAGCAATGCGTAGATAGTCGTCCGGCGACTGCCTACGTTCGCGTTCCGGCTGCCCAGGCGCGAGGCGCAGGGGCGCATGAGCCGTTGAACGAGCTGCGCGCACGCCCATGTGTGTCCGCAGGGCACCCATCAGGCGGCTGGCCCAGACGGCCTGCACTCCCAACAGTTCCCGTATACGGAAGTTGTCGATCTCGCCCTCCCAAAGGAGGACGGTTTCAAGGTCAGACAGTCTTTCTGTGGCGGAATCCATTGGGATATTATCCTACAGGATAATTTAGCTTGCAATATAAATTAGTGTAGAGTATAAATTATCCGAAAGGCTAACAATGAAATGAATCTCTTCGATCGGATACCTCAAGGGCTCTTCGGTGCGCTGACCGGGCGAAACAACCGCCGCGCGTGGGATTTGCTCGTGCGGCTCTTTGATCGCTACTTTGGTCCGGATTCGGTGCCGCCGTACCCCGACGGTTACCTTCATGACCAGGTCGTGAAGGAAATCGAACGCTTTCTTCTTGACGCGGGATGGGAGGACGAGGGGGACGGCGACGTGCCGGCGGTGGCTACGCCGATATCGATTCAGGCGAATCAGCTACTCGCACGGCTGGCGGAAACCGGATGGCTCACTGAAGAGAAGGTGGGGCTGCGCCGATTCGTCAGCATGCGACCTTCGGTCGCCAGATTCTTTGACACCGTTCAGCAGTTCGTCACGGAGGGGCCGCAGCTCTTTGGGGGAAACGTTCTTCTCGTTTACAACCAATTGAAGAGCGTGGCGCAAGATCCCAAGGGACAGGCTGGCGGGTTTGTCAGTGCGGCACAGCTTTGCGTGCGACTCATCAACTCATTGAATTCAACGACTCTGCGAGTCCGTGACCTGATGAAGGAACTGACTCAGGAAACCGAAACGCCGGTTTTTGTAAGACGATTTTTCAGTGAACACATCAGCGAGTTGTACGTCCGTGATTTCAAGCAGCTAAGAACCGAGAATCATCCGCTCCGATTGCGCTATGAGATTATCGAGATCGTCAACTCGGTAGCATTGGAGGGACCCGGTCGAGTCGCACTTTTGCAAGGCTACGCAGAGCTTCCTGGCAACAGGCCGGGAGAGGAAGAAGAGTTGCTGGAACGGGACGTACAGCGTTTCCGGCGGCTCCTCGATGTCGAAAAGTTTCTCGAAAGAATGGATCGGGTGATGGACGCCGCGACACAGCGTGCTGTCGCCTACCTTGGCTATCGGCTTAAGGCGTCCGAACGGATCGAAGAAGTGCTTGCCGACAGTGTTCGCGCCGTCATTGAGGCTGACACTCGGGGACTTCCCCTGGAAGGGCGACTGCTCGCGCCCACCCCCTTGATCGGAGACAACCGATTGAGGCTTCCAGTCGAGGCGCCCCCTGCACCGAAGCGTACGCCATTGCGCAAGCGCGAAATGACGCCGCACGAGAAGGCCGTTCATTTCCTCAGAAAAGCGATGATCGAGCACAGAGACACGACACCGGCAGCAGTGCGGCGTTACATCGGTGAATTCCTGTCGCAGGGTGACAAGGCCACCGCGCTGGATCTGCCAATCCGAACAGTTTCGGATGCCGTTTCGTTTCTGGTTCTCATGCGATTAGCCGGAATGAGCAGCCGCAATCAGGCGGCAGTGCGCCGCAATCCACTACTGCGCAGGCTTGGATTCGAAGTGTCCCTGATTTCGGGCGGTCGCGTCGATACACAGTACTTCAATATTCCCAATTTTGAAGTGAGTTGGAGGGAGTCAGATGCCGCGTAACTGGAGAACACTTGCCGATGCTTCCAATGGCATCTACGAGGTAGACGACTTTAAGCAGGCGCTGTATCAGTTGATCGTCCACCAATGTCTCTATTCGCGCTTCAATCAGCAGAGCACGGCTTTCCGGATCATCTCGGCCCATCGTCGCGATTTCGAAGAGGCAGTTGAGTTGATGGGGCTGCGCCTCGGATTCAACGAGCGTCTTGAGTTTTGCTACGTCGTGCCGGAGGTGGTAAAGCACACGCCGCTCGATACACAGGACACGCTTTTTCTGCTCGTTCTAAGGCAGCTGTATCACTTGCGCGGTAGTGCCGGGGAACTCTCCGACGAGGGTGATGCGATTGTCGGAATCGAGGAACTTGTCGCCACATATCGATCAATGACAGGCCGGACGCTGGAAACGAAGAATCAGAGTCTGCTGAAGGGGCTCGTGAAGGTCGCGTCTCGCTGCGGACTGGCCAGGTTGATCGATGCACCGGAAGACGATCCACAACCGTTTGCAGTCGCCATTCTTCCCGCGATCGCCGAGGTACTCAGTGAACACGCCGTCAATCGTTTCGGTGCTCATCTCAAATCGTCATTGATCACCACCGGTGACGTCAACGCGAGTGAAAAGGAGGGCGCTCGTGAAGACGCTTAGTGCAATGCACCTGGTTCAGTTCTCGTTCTGGGACTACGAAACCTTCAACTTGCGACAAGGGGGAACTGCTTTCCTTGGTCCCAACGGGGCTGGCAAGACCAGTCTGGCGGACGCTGTGCAAATCGCACTCGTCGGTGCCCATGGCAACCACATGCACTTCAACGCGCAGTCGGTCCACAAGGACCATCGTTCCGTCAGGGACTATGCGCTCGGGACCATGCGTTCCGGCGAAGGCGATCAGGGCGTTCTCGCTCGTAAACGCGAAGAGGCAATTTCCTACATCAGTCTCGTATTCGAGGGCGAATCGCAGGGGGATGTGGTCAGCGCAGGCGTGTGCCTGCACTCGATCGCCACGGAAAAGAATCATCGTACGCTCGGTTTGTACATTCTTCCCGGCGTTCGGCTGACGTTGGAGGATCATCTCGGTGCCCTCGATGAAGGCGGGAAAGCCCCTCTGGATTGGCCCACATTTGATGCATTGGCGCGCAGGCTCGCGAAGCAGGCTGGTCGTACACCGACTCTTACTGCCAAGCCGGAGACCTATCTAAACGAACTACTTCATGTGCTCCAGCACAAGGGGCGCACTATCGACAGGGACAAGTTCTTGCGTGCGTTGGCACAGAGCCTGCGCCTCAAGGGAATCCAGAGCGTTAACGACTATCTTCGCGGATATCTTGTCGATGCCCAACCCATCGACAAACAAGGCACCCTGAAACACATCAAGACCGTTCGCGCGCTCGTGCGCCAAATTGAGGAAGTCAAGCAGCAGATTGCACGCCTGACTGACATCGACCGGCGCTTCAACAGCGTGGCAACGCAATACCGTACGCGAGCCGTTTCGACGGCAGTCAGGTTGCTACTTCAAGTCGAGTCCGCAGACCTGGAAGTCGGAAATCTGTCGTCCAAAGAACAGGAACTATCGGGTCAGATCAACGACCTCAACGCTGCCATAGAAGCCCGTACTCAAGAACAGGAAGGTCTTCGCGCCAATCATCAAAATCTGCTCGCCGCCTACAATTCCGATCCCGCATCGCAAAATCCTGAGCATGCGCGCCAATTGCGTGCGGCATGGCAGACAAACGTTGGCAATGCACGGCGCGCAGTCGACCGTATGGCTATGGATGTTCGGGAGGCACTCGGAATTGTGCATGCGGCGAATCGAGAGCCGGACGACGGCACATCCAAGGAACTGAAACGTCTGGCGGCGAAGTGGGAAGCGCGTGCGAAGAGGGGAGATTGCCCTGACCTGGACGCGTTTCCGGAAGCTTTATCGTCGCTAAAGCGTGTTGCAGGAGCACTTCAGACTCTGCGGATTCAGCACGAAGAAGCGGCTACAGCGGCAGCCACGCGGCTCACCAGTGCCACGGAACGTGTCAGGGCGGCCGACAAAGGCATACGGTTGCAGGACTCCGGCGACGTTGCCGCGGCAATGGCAATGTTCAGGGCGGAAGGGATCGAGAGTCGGACCGTCGGAAGCCTGGTCAAAGTAAAAGATATGGCGTGGCAAGGTGCCATCGAATCGTTTCTCGGGCGGAATCGCCATGCCCTCGTGGTTGGGTATGGACGTGAAAGGGAGGCCGTCAGAATTCTGCGCAAAGCTCAGCGTCCTTTGTATGAGGTGACCGTCGTCCAGCCCGCGCACATCCGGAACGACATGGGCCGCAGCTACGACAAGACAGCAGTGGCATCGTTGCTGGACAGCTCGAACGGTATTGCGCTCACGTATCTTCGTCGCCTGTTGGGGCAAATGCGACAAGTGGATACCGAAGAGGAACTTGAACGTCACGAGCGCGCACTGACCCGGGACGGAATGCTCAGTGCGAATGGGGGTACGAGAAGACTCAGGCTCATCCAGTCTGCCGATTGGGTACTCGGTGCTGAGGTCTCCAACGAGGAGCGTCAGGCACTTCGAGCGGAGGTTCTAGATGCTACGCGCGCGGACAAGGAGGCTCGGGAACGACTTCAGATCACCACGGACGCACTTGATCGTGTGACCAGGGTCCTGCGGGAGGTTACGCCGGATCAAATTCAGTTGGCGTTCTCCGAACTACACGTGGCTCAACGGTCGCTGGATGGAACGGTCGATCCAGCGCAACTGGATCTGCCGGCGCATCTTCGCGATCTTCAGCGGCGCGTGGATGAGGCCGATCGTGCTGCCAAAGCAGCAGAACAGGCGCTGCGCGAACTCAGCGAGGCGCGGGGCACGAAAACGGGTGTCCTCAATGGGACCAGAACCAGTCTGCAGGCCGCCCAGAGTATGTTGTCGAAGCTGCAGGCGGACTACGATGCGTCAATCACCGACATCGACTATGACGCGGAGACTGCAGCCGCAACCTACGACAAGGCCCTGCGCATTAACGAAGGCGAAGGACCCGCAGCTGCCGTGATTTACCTCGATAGCGAAGTCAAGAACGCCAATGTTCGCATCGTGAATGCGGAGGCAGCGGCGAAGGCCGATTTCAGCGCGTTCATCAATGAAATGTCGATCAGCCTGGTGGAGGAGCGCAGCGACTGGCGGAAGGCTGCTGCCTGGGTCAAGTCGCACATTGGAAAGCTTACGGCTTCCACACT
>JAIESI010000302.1 GCA_019746135.1 Xanthobacteraceae bacterium | reverse complement strand
ACGCCGGATGATTCGAGGTTGATCACCTCGGAGACTACGCCACCCTCATTTCCAACCAACCCCGCGACGGCACCGGTCGACTAGATACGATACAGAAGCTTCAACAGCGGTTGAAGCAGCCGGGATTCAGTTCATCGAGGAAAACGGCGCTGGTGTAGGGGGGCGACTGAAGAAGAAAGATTCAGGCAAAGAACCGAGATAGATTCGAAGTTCGGCAACCACTGTGATAGCGGGGACGCAAGGTGAGGACCGGCGGACGGGTTGCTTGGACGTGGTTTTTCCGCTTTTAAGCTAAGGGCTTGAGCCCATCCACCAATTTCGCCGTGGGTGGGTGGCGCGGTCCGGCAAAGGCCGGTATGGAAATCTTGGATGGCGCTCCGGGTAGCGGGCTCATGATATCGCTGAAGCGGCTCACGAGGCGGCAGTGGCTGATCGTGGCCCACGATCTACTTGTGACCGCGGCCGCGCTCACCGCGACGCTCTACCTTCGCTTCGAGGATGCGCGGCTGGTTGAGCGGCTGGAGTGGCTGCCACAACTGCTGGTGGGTTTCGTGCCGTTCGCGGCCCTCATTTATTTCGCGTTCGGGCTCCACGAACCGAAATGGCGGTTCACGTCGCTGCCCGAGCTGTTGCGAATCATCCAGGCTTCCGCGGTCTTGGCGGTCTTGCTGCTTGTTCTCGACTACGTGCTGGTGACGCCCAATCTCTACGGCACGTTCTTCTTCGGCAAGATCACCATTGTTCTCTATTTCGTGATTCAAACGGCGCTTTTGGGTGGAATGCGCGTCGCTTACCGCTATTTCCGTGAGGCGCGGACGCAGCGTCGGGTACGCCACGACAGGGCCACGCCGACCCTGATCCTCGGCCGCGCGGCCGATGTCGAGGTGCCGCTGCGAGCGATCGAGAGCGGCGCCATGACCAACATATGGCCGGTCGGCCTCCTGTCGCCAGCGCGCTCCGACCAAGGCACCGTGGTGCGCGGCGTTCCGGTGCTGGGCGGCTTCGACGACCTGGAACCCGTGATCGCGATGCTGCGCGAGCGCAAGACCCGGGTGGCGCGGCTGGTGCTTACGCCGTCGGCGCTCGAGCCGGGAAGCGGGGCCGAGTCCATTTTGGTTAAGGCCCGACGGCTCAATCTTGCGGCGAGCCGGCTGCCGTCTTTGGATGAGACCGGCCGCACGCTGCAGCTTGCTCCGGTTGCCGTGGAAGATCTGCTGCTTCGGCCGACAGTGAAGATCGACTACGCGCGACTGGAAGCCTTCCTGCAGGGAAAGTCCGTCGTCGTGACCGGCGGAGGGGGTTCGATCGGCGCGGAGATCTGCGACCGGGTGGTGACCTTCCGCGCGGCGCGGCTTCTGATCATCGAGAACTCCGAGCCTGCGCTTTACAGCGTGCAGGAGGTTCTTGCCGGCAAGGAGGCCAAGACCCGGATCACCGGCCGGCTGGCCGATGTACGGGACCGTGAGCGCATCGCTCGCCTGCTGTCGGAATTCAAGCCCGACATCGTGTTCCACGCGGCCGCGCTGAAACACGTGCCGCTGCTGGAGGAAGACTGGGGCGAGGGTGTCAAAACCAACGTGTTTGGCTCGGTCAACGTGGCTGATGCCGCCAAGCAGGCTGGCGCCACGGCGATGGTGATGATTTCGACCGACAAGGCGATCGAGCCCGTGTCGGTGCTCGGCGCGACCAAGCGCTTTGCCGAGATGTACTGCCAGGCGCTTGACGTCGAAACGGCACGGATCGGCGATGCGAGCCGTCCGCACACGCGCTTCATTTCGGTGCGCTTCGGGAATGTGCTCGCTTCTAACGGCTCGGTGGTACCGAAGTTCAAGGCGCAAATCGAGGCCGGCGGGCCCGTAACCGTCACGCACCCGGACATGGTGCGCTACTTCATGACCATCCGCGAAGCCTGCGACCTCGTGGTATCGGCATCGGACCATGCGCTCGGCCGTGATCGCTCGGACGTCTCGGTATATGTGCTCAACATGGGCCAGCCGGTAAGAATACTCGATCTTGCAGAACGGGTCATTCGCTTATCGGGGCTTGAGCCTGGCCGCGATATCGAGATCATGTTCACGGGCGTTCGGCCAGGCGAGCGTCTGCATGAAATCCTGTTCGCGCGCGAGGAGCCAAGCGTCGAGATCGGAATTCCCGGTATCGTCGCGGCCCGACCGACGCGCCCGTCGATCGATATGATGCGCGGTTGGATGACAAGGCTGGAACAAGGCCTTGCGCGCGAGGATCGCGATACAATCAATCTGGTCCTGCGTGACGCGCTACCGGATTTTCGAGGTGAGGCGGCTTGAGCAATATGCAACATCTCGATTTCAGCTCACTGTCCTCTGCATATCAGACAAAATGAATTAGTTGGCTCGCTCAGCCTTGAGTCCGAGCCGACCCGAAAATCGTCACTGCGGCGGGCTCGATCCGGTCGAAGTGTTGGAAGGCCCGGCTTGGTTCGCGCGAATGGGGCCCCCATAGCGCAAGATCAATACGATCGGTACGGTTGAAATACGCATAGGCCAGCGCAAGGCCGCGTCCGACAAAAGCCGAGCGGTTGCCGATCAGGGTTTGCGGAACGAGTACTGGGCCGCTCTCTACCTGGAACGCTGGCTCGCCACCGACCGTTGCGGTGTTGAGATGGTTGACGGGAAATACGAGCTGCCAGCGATTCCCGTCGCTCGCTACCATTTCGACCTCCGCAGTCAGCGGCCAGTGCGCCGTGACAGCCTCGTCATCGATCCATTCGGGCTCGATCGGGACGACGTCGGTCTGTGCGATCTGGATCTCTAGCGCCGCGAAGCCGGTCGTGTTCTGCGCAATTGTATCCGCGACGATCGTGCGCGGTGCTGAACCACAGGGTTCACGCACGATGACATGGTGGCTATCGGAGGCGAATATCTGGAACGAATAGGGCGGCTCACGCATGAGTCGCCCAGCCCCATAGACATCGCCTGCCATAACGCCCGGAGCCAATACAAAGCGCTCGACAATGTGGCCGCCGGATCCAAGACGGGAGGCTATGGCGATGATGCGCCAGTGGCCGCAGCTGCCGGCCATGGTCGCCCAGGTCAGACGGGAATGGGTGAAGTCGATGATCGAGTTCGCCACCTCTGCCATCTAGCGCTGATGCAGGCCCGTCGGGAATAACTTTTCGGCATACGAGCAGGCGAATTTGGAAGCCGAACGTTCGTGGAGGCCGGCGGCTGGTTCAAGGGCACGGTAGAATTTGGGCGTTCGCGGGGCATATACAGAAAACATTTTTTGGATCAACTGCTTATACAGGCGGCCGTTGACCTCAGCGTGGGCACGAACGCTCCCGTTCTTGACGTTCATGGCGTGAACAAACTATTAGTCCATTACGGAGGGCGGGGTTTTCACCCTGCCAGCGGCAGCTTTGGTGAAGCTGCTATCCTTCTCTCGGGAAATCCCGGACAGATCCAAGGCCATGAAGCTCTTCGGACGAGACCTTGATTCCGAGGTGGTTGTCGTCGCCGAAATTGGCGTCAATCACGAGGGCGACCTCAATGCGGCGCGGGCGATCGTCGAGGCGGTGGGCGTCACGGGTGCCGACGCCATCAAGCTCCAGAGCTACACGCCGGCGCGCTACGCCTCAAGCTCCGATCCCGAGCGGTTGAAGCGCGTTACCCGTTTTGCGCTTGACGAGAACGCGCACCGCGAACTCGCTAAGGTCGCCAAGGAGCGCGGAATCACACTGTTCTCGACAGCGGTGACCGAAGACTGGGTGCCATTCCTGTCGGCGCAGTTTCCCGCCGTGAAGATCGCGAGCGGCGACCTCACCTTCGCGCCTGTCATCACGGCAGCAGCACGGTCTGGCAAGCCGGTGATCCTGTCGACCGGCTGCGGCACTCTTGAAGAGATAGACCGAGCCGTCGAGTGGGTGAAGGCGGAGGTCGGCGCGGCGGCATTGCCCGAGCGGCTCGTGCTGCTCCACTGCGTCGCAGCCTATCCGGTGCCCATCGAGCAGGCCAATGTCCTGTCGGTGCCGTTTCTGCGCGAGCGCTACCGCGTTCCTGTGGGTTTCTCGAATCACGTCATTGGCCCCGAGGCGATCTATGCCGCTGTGGCGCTCGGCGCTTGCGTGATCGAGTTGCACGTCACAGATCGCCGCGAAGGCCGTACCTTCCGTGATCACGCGCTGTCGATGGAGCCGGCTGAACTTGCCGCGTTGGTGACGACTGTGCGGGCAATCAAGACCAGTCTTGGCAAGTCCGGGAAGACTGTGCAGGCGTCCGAGTTGGCGTTGCGCGACGCGATCCGCAAGGGCGTCGTCGCGGCGCGCGACCTGCCGGCGGCCACCTCGCTGCGCGATGACGACCTGATGTACGCGCGGCCCGCCACCGAGTTCACCGCGCTGGAACGGCCATCATTGGTCGGCCGCAAACTGAGCGTGGGCCTGAAGGCCGGCGAGTTGATCAAGCGCTCGGCGGTGGATTAACGCCGGATTCCCTCCGATGTGTGGCGTTGCCGGCGCATTCGGCGCACCAATCGATCCGGACCGGATCGACGCGACTTTGCGGCTGATGGCGCAGCGCGGTCCCGACGGGCAGGGCGTTCTGAGAACTGACCTTGGCGGCCAGACGGTGACCTTGTTGCACACGCGACTGTCCATCATCGATCTCGATGAGCGTGCGGCCCAGCCCTTCGAGCGAGGCGACGTTGCCGTATCGTTCAACGGCGAGATCTACAATTATCGCGAACTGCGGCGCGAACTCGAAGCGCGCGGCGTGCGCTTCACCACAACGTCGGACACGGAAGTGTTGCTCGAAGCGTACCGCGCCTGGGGCACCGCTGCGTTCGACCGGTTGGAAGGCATGTGGGCGCTGGCGCTGATCGATCGCCACAACGGCACGCTGATCCTTTCCCGCGATCGCTTCGGGGAAAAGCCGCTCTACATCATGCAGCGTCACGGCACGCTGTACTTCGCGTCCGAGATCAAGGCGCTGGCCGCGCTGAGCGGAGCCTGGCCGGCCGTCGATTACGGCTACGTCGCGCGTGCGCTTGTGATGGGCTATCGCGTCCTGCACAAGACGGCGCAGGATTACTACAAGGGCGTCACAAACCTACCTGCCGCGAGCTTCGCGGTTCTCAAATCGCCCGGCGCCCCCGATCCGGAGAAATATTGGTCGCTGCGCTACGACACCACGCCGATGACTGCTGCCGACGCCGCCGAGGGTGTGCGCGAGCGGCTGCTTCGGTCGGTCGAATTGCGCATGCGTGCGGACGTTCCGTTGGCATTTTCAAACGCTGCGTTATGCCGAATACACGTCCCCGCGTCGTCTTCGACGACGAGGGTGTCTGCAACGCCTGCCGAAACG
>JAIESI010000249.1 GCA_019746135.1 Xanthobacteraceae bacterium | reverse complement strand
TGGCTCGATCCGCTGAAGGTTCTTGTCCGCCTGCCGAAAGATGCCGGCCGCCTCGTCGTCTCCGGCACGAAGATCACGATGGAAGCGCCCAAGCTATCCGGCTATACGCGCGACCGGCGCTGGTACGAGTTGACGGCGACGGCGGCGGCAACGGACATCACCAGGCCCGACCTCATCGAGTTGCATGACGTGCGCGCCAAGGTCGAGGCCGAGGACAAGAGCAGCACGATGTTTCTCGACGCCAAGGATGGCTTGTTCGACCGCAAGGCTAGCATTCTGACGCTGAACAACGATATCTCGCTCAGGTCGTCGGCCGGCTATGAGATGAAGCTCAAGGAGGCGGTGGTCGACACCGCCAACGGTGAGGTCGTTTCCAACAAGCCGGTGGAGGTGATCACGCAGCAAGCGACCTTGCGCGCGGAGCGCCTTGAGGTCGTCAAGTCAGGCGAGATCGTCCGCTTCATCGGCAATGTGGTGATGAACCTGGCCGCCCAGGACAATGACGGCGCGCCGGCGGAGAAGAAATGATCGAGCTGTCCGCACTTTGCATGCCGAGTGACCGTCGCCGCGCGATGGCGGTGACGGCGGCTGCCGCGCTGTTGCTCGTGTCGGCGCAGGCCGTGGCGCAGCCGAACGCGGCCAAGGGCAATGCGCCCAACAACGCGCTGCAGGGCTTTACGCAGAACCGCAATCAACCGCTGCAGATCGAAGCGGCGTCGCTCGAGGTGCGCGACAAGGAAAAGAAGGCGATCTTCTCGGGCAACGTGAAGGTGGTGCAGGGCGACACCACCATGCGCTGCAAGTCGATGGTGGTGTTCTACGATCAGCAAGGGCAGCAGGGCGGCACGCAGACCGTGAAGGCCGCGACGCCGGGCCCCGGCGGCTCGCAGCAGATCAGCCGGCTCGAGGCGACCGGCGGCGTCACCGTCATCCAGAAGGATCAGACGGCGACCGGCGACAGCGCGTTGTTCGACGTGAAGTCGAACACCGTGACGCTCAAGGGCAACGTCGTCGTCACCCAGGGGCAGAACGTGATGCGCGGCGACCGCCTGGTGGTCGACCTGACGAGCGGGGTGTCGCGGGTGGACGGCTCAGGGCCGGTCAAGCTGATGGTCCAGCCCGGCGGCTCGGGCGACAGCAAGCCGGGCGCGGGCGGCGGCTTGGGTGGCCTGGGCGGCTTGGGCGGGCTGGGGTCGAAAGGCGGCTCGCGCTGAAACGCCGCTTTTTCCGCGATAAACAGGGCCGTTGGTTGAAAGGCCGGGGGCAAGCGACTATTGGCATGAATTGGCCCACGAATCGGGACCAAGCCGTGGAGCTGGACAGCGGACGTGCTTGACGACCTGCTCACGCTACTTCGGCGTCGCCGTGCACCTGCGCGCGCACGGCATCCGGCGGCAGCCGACGGGCGATCCCGCATCAATTTGACCACGATGGGCGGGCCGATCGGTGCCGGCAACGGCGGCGACTGGATGCCGCGCACCGAGCAGCGCATACAGCCGCGCGCGCAGAAATACGCGGGCGAGGACGACGACATCGCGGCGGAAGCCGCGACGCAAGCTTACGCCCAAGCTCAAGCCCAAACCCAAACCCAAACTCACGGCCACGCGCGGCAGGCCGCGCCATATGCCGAGCCGCAGTACTACGCCGATCAGGAAGCCTACCGGCAACCGCAGGCCCAGCCGCAAGCTTACGTCCAGCATGCCGAGGCGCGCGCGCCGCAGCGGGCGCAATACAACGGGGCAGCGACCCGCCAGCCGGCGCAGCCGCAGCCGCACAGGAGCGCGCCGCAGGGCTACCTCGCCGCGCATGCGGTGGAGAAGACCTTCGGCAATCGCAAGGTGGTGAAGGGCGCGAGCCTCTATGTCCGGCGCGGCGAAGCGGTCGGACTGCTGGGGCCGAACGGCGCGGGCAAGACCACGATCTTCTACATGATCACCGGGCTCATTGCGGCCGACCGCGGCCGCGTCGAGCTCGACGGCCACGACGTCACCGCGCTGCCGATGTATCAGCGCGCGCGGCTCGGCATCGGCTATCTGCCGCAGGAGGCGTCGATCTTCCGCGGCCTCAATGTCGAGGAGAACATCCGCGCGGTGCTCGAGGTGGTCGAGCCGGACAAGAAGCGGCGCCAGCGCGATCTCGACGCGCTGCTCGAAGAGTTCAACATCACCAAGCTGCGCAAGACGCCGTCGATCGCACTGTCGGGCGGCGAGCGGCGGCGCTGCGAGATCGCCCGGGCGCTGGCGTCGCGGCCGAACTACATGCTGCTCGACGAGCCGTTCGCCGGCATCGACCCGATCGCGGTCGGCGACATTCAGGCTCTGGTCCGGCACCTGACCAACCGTGGGATCGGCGTGCTGATCACCGACCACAACGTGCGCGAGACGCTCGGCCTCACCGACCGGGCCTACATCATCTATTCGGGCGAGGTCCTGATGGAGGGCCGCACCGACGACATCGTCAACAATCCGGAAGTCCGCCGCCTTTACCTCGGCGAGGAGTTCCGGCTCTAGCTAGCTAGGGCATAGCCGTCCGAAGGACGGCGTCGCTTTGCTCGCCTATGCCCCGGACAAAGCCTGCCCCGGACCTGATCCGGGGCGGGTATCGGGTTTCCGCACCGGACATGCGCAAGCGAAGCTCAAATTCCGTCGCCTGTGGGGTGTGTTACGAGTGTATACCGCATTGCGGTATACAACCGCGTTAGAAATCTATAAGCAAGAACCGGACCATAATCGGTCGGAATCATGGCGCTGTCGCAACGTCTGCAAATGCGCCAGAGCCAGGCGCTCGTGATGACGCCGCAGCTGATGCAAGCCATCAAGCTGCTGCAGCTCTCGAACCTGGATCTGGCCGCCTACGTCGAAGGGGAGCTCGAAAAGAACCCCTTGCTCGAGCGCGCCGCCGAGGGCGAGCCGGGCAGCACCGAGGGCGCGCCCGACGGGGTCGAGGCGGATTTCGACGGCGACGGCTCCGGGTCTACGGCGGAGGCCCAAGCCGATCGCATCGACGACAGCCTGGAAACGAGCCGGAGCGCGATCGAAGAGCGGCTCGGCACCGATCTCGAAAACGAGTTTCCCGACGACAGCAACCAGTCCGCGCAGCGCGCAAGCGCCGACCAGCCGATCGGGCCATCCGACTGGGCCAGTGTCGGCACCGGCGGCCGCGACGACGGCGACTACAATCTGGAAGCCTTCGTGTCGGCCGAGCCGACCCTGGCCGACCATCTCGCCGAGCAGCTTGCGCTGGCGGTGATGAGCCCGGTGCAGCGGATGATCGGCCAGTTCCTGATCGATATGGTCGACGAGGCAGGCTATCTCGTAGGCGACCTTGCGACGGTCGCCGAGAAGCTCGGCGCGCCGATCGCGCAGGTCGAAGCGGTGCTGGCGATCGTGCAGACCTTCGATCCGCCCGGCGTGTGTGCACGCAATCTCACCGAGTGCCTGTCGATCCAGCTTCGCGAGCAGGATCGCTTCGATCCGGCGATGCAGGCGCTGGTCGGGCGTCTCGACCTTCTCGCCAAGCGCGATCTTGCGTCGCTGCGCCGCATCTGCGGCGTCGGCGACGACGACCTCACCGAGATGATCGCGGAGATCCGCAGGCTCGTTCCGAAGCCCGGCCTCGCGTTCGGCTCGACCACGGTGCAGCCGGTCGTGCCCGATGTCTATGTGCGGCAGAGCCCGGACGGCAGCTACATCGTCGAGCTCAATTCCGACACGCTGCCGAAGGTCCTGGTCAATCAGCGCTACCACGCGGAGCTGACCAGGAATGCCAACAACGAAAGCGCCAAGGCCTATCTCGCCGAAAACCTGCAGTCGGCGACCTGGCTGATGCGCGCGCTCGATCAGCGCGCCAAGACCATTCTCAAGGTTGCGATGGAGATCGTGAAGCAGCAGGACGCGTTCTTCGCCCACGGCGTGCAGCATTTGCGGCCGCTCAATCTCAAGACCATCGCCGATGCGATCAGCATGCACGAGTCGACGGTCTCCCGCGTCACGGCGAACAAATACGTTGCGACCAGCCGCGGCATCTTCGAATTGAAATACTTCTTCACTTCGGCGATCGCCGCAGCAAATGGCGGCGAGGCGCACTCGGCCGAAGCGGTGCGGCACCGCATCAAGCAGCTGATCGACGGCGAAAGCGTCAACGACGTGCTGTCGGACGACACCATCGTCGACAAGCTGCGCGCAGCCGGCATCGACATCGCCCGCCGCACCGTGGCGAAATACCGTGAGGCGATGCGGATTCCCTCGTCGGTGCAGCGCCGGCGCGACAAGCTCGCGGAGCTCGCCTGAAGCAATTTTTGATTGTTTCCGCTCGAACGGAAATGGGCGGATTTTGGGCTCCTATCCCAGACGATAGGCTGCATTGACAGGCCCCGACGCGGTTCCTACGTCAATCAGTGTGAGGAAACGGTTCCGCCCGGGCGCAACAAGCCGGCGGCAAGAAAAACCGGAGGCGACCAAATGCCCTTTCGCGTTTCAGGAAAAAACATCGAGGTTGGAGAGGCACTGCGCGAGCGCATCAGCGCGCGCGTTCTGGAGGCGCTCGGCAAGTATTTCGACGGCGGTTTCTCCGGCCACGTCACCGTCGGCAAGGAGGCATTCGGCTTCAACACCGAATGCGTCGTCCACCTCGACTCCGGCATCGTGCTGCGCGCCGATTCGATGGCCGCGGATGCCTATCTCAGCGCCGATCAGGCGGCGGAGAAGCTGGAGAAGCGGCTGCGCCGTTATCACGGCCGCCTCAAGGATCACGCCAATGGTCGCAGCAACAACCATGCCGCTGACGATCTGCTCGCGACCGCGCCGGACTATGTGATTGCCGCACCGGGGCAGGAGGACGGCGAAGAGGTCACGGCGTTCAACCCCGTGATCATCGCCGAATCAACCACCTCGCTGAAGCAGCTTTCGGTGAGCGAGGCGGTCATGCAACTCGACATGACAGGGGCTCCGGTGATGGTCTTCCGCCACGCCAGCCACGGCCGGGTCAACCTGGTTTATCGCCGTTCCGACGGCAATATCGGCTGGATCGACCCGCCCGCCATGCCGGCCGAGGGCCATTGACGCGCCGGGTGGCGGTCCTTATGGTCCGCCGCCTTTCAACCAGCCCCTGTCAGTCAGAGCCCGCCCCCGGACCGGTTCCCAATGGCGACCACCGATCTCGTTTCGCCGAACGCGATCATCCCGGCCATGAAGGTCAACGG
>JAIESI010000061.1 GCA_019746135.1 Xanthobacteraceae bacterium | reverse complement strand
CAGCCTGAAACGATACCCTCGTGTTATCGGAGATCGCGCCGCACCGAATTCCAACCACTTTCCGGACGGCACCCTTCCATATCCCAACGGGCATTATCGTTGGTACCGGATCGATTCCATTCAAGCTTGTCGAAGCGCACCCCGCTAAAAACCTGCTGATCTGGGAACTTGGATGAGCCCCGGAGCCAGAACGGCACGTAGTCACTTTCTGATGCGGACGAGCTTTGTGCCACTGCTACGCTTGCGCTGGATGCGCAGGCCAGAACGCCAACAACAATCACGCAGGAGGCCACAAACGTTTTCATGGCTACTTCATCGCCGATTTCTGTCTCACCACATTGATCTGGCGCATCATACCCGTCTCCATGTGGTAGAGGATGTGACAGTGAAAGGCCCAAGGTCCTTCAGCATCCGCCGGAATGTCGATATCAAGTGTCGTGCCGGGCTTGATGTTGACCGTGTGCTTCTTGGGATTGAGGGGCCCGCTGCCGACATCCGGAAGCATCCAAGTGCCGTGGATGTGCATCGGATGGTTCATCATGGTTTCGTTGATCATGCGAAACCGCGCGCGTTCTCCAAGCCGCAAGACGATCGGATCGGCCTCGCTGAACTTCCGGCCGTTGATTGACCAGAAGTACCGTTGCATGTTGCCGGTGAGACGGAGTTCGATGATGCGGTCGTAGGGCTTGTAAGGATAAGGCTTGAGCGGCCTGAGATCCCTGTATGACAGGACCTTCGCCCCCGGCGGGGCGCCCGTATCGTTCGCAATCGGGTCTGCCATCCCGCCATGGCTGCCGCGGTCGCCAACACTGATCATGTCTTCGGCGCCTTGTTCGGCGACCGGCTCGGCAGAAGCTTCCCCCATCGCGCTGTGCGCACTTGAACGTCTCGGCGCGGTCGAAGCCGGCCGCGAATTCATGCCGGCCATGCCGGAATGGTCAGCTCCCTGGGCGAGGGCCGCCTGCGCGTCTGTGTCCGAGGTCGCTGCGCCGGCGCCGCTGTGTTTCATGCCGGGCATAGTTGGCTCGGCGGGCACCTTTTTCTTGCCGGCAGGCTTTGCGCTGCCGCTCTGGTTTCCACCCATGCCAGGCATCTTGCCGCGATCCGATCCAGGCCTAGGGGATGGGCTCATCGTGCTGCCGTCGCCGCCCCCGGACATGTTGTCCATGCCGCTCATGCCCATGGGGCTCGGCGGCACAACGTGTCCGGGCATGTCCTGCTCAGGTCTGAGCGTGCCGCGGTCATGACCCTGCGGCCCGGGATTCATCGCCATCTCCGACATCGACACCAGACGACGTGGGCGATGCGGCGGCAGTTGTCCAACCATTCCGGGTCGCGGCGCGAGCGTCGCACGGGCGAAACCCGTGCGGTCCACCGATTCACCCACGATCGCGTAGGCGCGGTTCTCAGTCGGTTGCACGATCACGTCGTAAGTCTCGGCGATAGCCATGCGGAATTCATCGACCCGCACCGGCTGCACGTTGTTGCCGTCGGCCTGCACGACGGTCATCTTCAGACCAGGGATGCGCACGTCGAAGTAGGTGGTCGTCGCGGCGTTGATGAAGCGGAGTCGCACCCGTTCGCCTGGATGAAAGAGTGCGGTGAAATTCCGCTCCGCCGACTGTCCGTTGACCAGGAAGGTATAGCCGGACACGTCAGAAAGGTCAGTCGGGTCCATCCGCATCAGACTCCAGGTGATGCGGTCATTGATGATGGCCTGTCGCGCTTCTGCGTTCGGAGCATGCCCCAGCTCCTGGAACAATCCGACCAGCGTCTGCCGATTGAAGTTATACCAGCTGCTGTCCTGCTTGAGGTTTCTGACGATGCGTTTCGGATCCTCGTCAGTCCAATCAGAGAACATGATGATGTATTCGCGATCGTACTTGAATGGATCGGGGTCGCGCGGCTCGATGATGAGCGGCGCGTACATTCCGAGCTGCTCCTGCTCGCCCGAGGAATGACTGTGGAACCAATATGTCCCCGATTGCCGCACCTTGAAGCGATACGTGAATGTCTCGCCAGGCTTGATGCCGTCGCCATAGCCCGGCGAAATCCCGGGCACGCCGTCCATGGCGGGCGGCACGATCAGGCCATGCCAGTGAATGGACGCATTCTCGTCCAGTCTGTTCGTGACGTTGATGACAGCGTCTTCGCCTTCCTTGAGACGCAGAACTGGTCCAGGCAGCTGTCCGTTGATCAGCATGCCGACGCGTTCGCGTCCGGTGACGTTGACGACATGGCGCTCGATCACGATGTCGTGGGTTGCCGCAAACGACGATTGAGCGGCTACAAGGAGCGCAGCAAGAAAAGTAGCTGCACGGGCAATACTCGCTGTGTACCCGACTCGCATACAGCCCTCCCAGACGCACCACAAACCATACGCATTGCAAATCGTCTGCACACCGTGGCCAATCTTTTCACGTCCACCCGCAAATGCAATACGGTGGTCTGAATTCCTGATTCCTGGATAGAGAGGAGCGCCGGCGACATTCGGTTGGCGCGCATTTTATTTCAGCAAAAATCGTGATAAAGTAAAACGCATGCACGGCGAATAGGTTGGCTAGCCCCTTCCCGCTCACCGTGCAGGAGAAGCTCCGGCGCGCGAGCTCCGGGGCTTCTCCGCATTCGGGGCCGTAGACATGGTCGTGGCTCTCCACGAGCCTCGCGCGTGTGTTGGCAGCGTGTAACGACCACAAGATTGCTTCCGTATAAGAGGCTTGCATTCACGATCGGTCGACGCTTCACGGCCGCACGCGCCGACGCGCTGGATTGGCCGTTGGCCGACGCAACTGCTGACTGTTGTAATAGTTTGGGCGACAGAATCCGCCTCGCCCGGACACCGACGCTTGGCATTGCTCGATAGTCGTGAAATAGCAGCTCTCGGAACCGCCGCTTCGGTAGATTGCACACCAGCGATACGCGTCAGTCTGGGCCTGTGGGACAAAGAGGGAGGCCCCTGCGACAACGACCAACGAAGGAACCAGTACCATTGCCTTGCTCCATTTCAGTCTGTCGCTCTGGTCACGGTTTGTGTTCTTCAGACAGCACTTGGGTCTGCGCTCATCCTCTTGGCCGCGTCAGCGTCCGGATGAATGCTGTTCCTTAGGAAGCCGCTGGCGAAGATAGTTGCCGACCATAATGCTCGCCGGGATCAAGACCTCGATGTGATTGAGGCTTTGAGCTGCGATCCTGGTAGCCAACCGCACCAGTTCGTCATTGTGGTCTTATTGCCGGCCTCGATTAGCTCGTTCATCAGGGACGTGATTTGAATATGGTCCTTCTCCAATTCCGGCAACGCCGCCTGTATGCGCGAGGCCAGGGCAATCGCCGGTTCCATATCTTTCGAAATCTCACCTCTGGCTATGCGCGGCAGAAGCGCGAGTGGCAGTAAGACGTATTGTTCTTCTTTTTCGTAATGCCTGTTGATCGCAGCCAGCGCTTTGGTTGCCGCAACCCCGACGGGCGCGTCATGCTTGGTGTACGCGACCAAGCGGTCCGTAATCTGTTCGTGTTGAAGTCGAAGCGATTGTGGTACTTGCAGGGCACCGTCCGCCGCGTTGCCCGTCGTCATCAGTCCGATGAGCAAAGCTGAAGTCAGAATGAATGAACGCATAGAGCCCTCCTCCTCATGCAATCAAAGTTACGAGCATTAGGAATAAGGCACATTGACCCAGATCAAAGACCGTGCGGCGTCAGTTTGACTGTCCCGGTGCCGAAGCTGAATAATTAAGCCTGTGGTTTGCCGGACACTGAGGGAGGCAAGTCGTGTTGTTGCACATTCGCCAGAAATGTCTTGTTCTGTTGCTCGTCTGTTGCGGGCAGGCGTCGCCAGCGCTGGGCCAGGCTGCTTTCAATTCCGATGATGTCAAGAAAGGCCGCTATCTCGCATTCTTGGTCTGCGCCAATTGTCATGTGGTGGCGCCCGATCAACCGAATGAACCAATATTGCGACAGCCCGCGCCGTCATTTGCGTCCATTGCGCAGCGGCCGAGTATCACACGTGAATGGCTCGAGAACTTTATTGCAACCACCCATCAAGGGTTCGACAATTCAAACGGAATGCCAAATCCACGATTACTCGATAACCAGGTAAGGCAGGTGGCTACCTACCTTCTAAGCCTCAGGAAACAGCCTTGACGCCTTATTTTCTTGGCGTTCGCTTCCGACCCAGGTGGATCCACATATCGGATCACTGAGACCGGTTTCTCAGTCGGTCAGGCGACCGCTTCGTCATCCAGCTATCGTGACTCGCTTCGTCGAGCGCCTTGAGACAACCCGCGCGGTCCCCGCTGGCGTCGGCGGCGCGGGCGCGTCGCAAGACCTGCTGATGATGCTCCCATTCGGCTATCGCATCGCGGCGCGCCTTGGCGACCGAGTCCGAGGTCGGCTGACGACCGGGTCGCACGCCGGCAGATGATTGGTGGCCGAAGTCGGAGCCCAGCGTTTGGACTGCGGCCTCAAGCCGATCAATCGCTTCGGTGCAAGGGCCAGCCCCGGCGGAACTTCCACCGAACGTTCCAACAACGGCCAACGCAAGAATCAAATAGCGTAGCAACAGCATGGAAGCCACCCTGGTCCCGATCGTTGTGACGTTGACGACAGCATGCCGGATCCTAGTCCAGTTCTGCCAGTTTTAGCCTCAGGAAACAGCCTTGGCGTCTTATTTTCTTGGCGTGCGCTTTTGAGCGGACGGTTTGTCGGTGTTTCGACTACCCACGCCGGTCTGAACCCACACGGACGCAAAGTGCTGGAGTTTTCAACTGTCAGCATGTTTTCGCTGGGCCGCGACTTCAAATCTCGGCCTCCAAATGTTCGGCTGCTTCAAGGTTGAAGTCGGTTCCGATCCAGTCGCCGTTCTGCCAGCGGATGGTGAAATTCACCTGCTGGCCGGGTGATAAGACCGAGGTGTTCAAAGTGGCGGCGTAGAATCCAAGACCCGTCTCTTCCGCTGGCGTCTCGGTGACAGTTTGCCAGCCGTCGATGCCCCAGCGAACGGTTCCCGGTTGTAGCAACGCGATGACGACGCGGCCGCCAACTGCAAAACGCCTGATGCGGGCGTGGGGCCACCAGAACGCTGTTTTGGGCGACGGTGCCGTACCCTTATACCTTTGCCATGTTGCGTCTGGCCGATCGAA
>JAIESI010000328.1 GCA_019746135.1 Xanthobacteraceae bacterium | reverse complement strand
AAGGACGGGTATGTCGCGCTCCAGCTCGGCGCCGGCACCCGCAAGGTCAAGAACGTGAGCAAGGCCGAGCGCGGCCGTTTCGCCGTCGCCAAGGTCGAGCCCAAGCGCACGATCGCGGAATTCCGTGTCAGCGATGATGCGCTGATCCCGGTCGGCGCCGAGATCACCGCCGACCATTTCATCGTCGGCCAGTTCGTCGACGTCACCGGCACCACCATCGGCAAGGGCTTCGCCGGCGGCATGAAGCGCTGGAACTTCGGCGGCCTGCGCGCCTCCCACGGTGTGTCGGTTTCGCATCGTTCGATCGGTTCGACCGGCGGCCGTCAGGACCCCGGCAAGACCTTCAAGAACAAGAAGATGCCCGGCCACCTCGGCACCGATCGGGTGACCACGCTCAACCTCCGCGTCGTGCAGACCGACGTCGAGCGCGGGCTGATCATGATCGAGGGTGCGGTGCCCGGTCACAAGGGTGGCTGGATCACCGTGCGCGACGCGGTGAAGAAGGCTGCGCCGAAGGACCTGCCGAAGCCCGGCAAGTTCAAGGCGCCGGCGGCCGAGGCCGCTCCGGCCAAATCCGAAGCTGCAAAGGCCGAGGCTGCGCCTGCTGCCGACGCTCCGAAGGAAGGTGCGTGATGGATCTCAAGGTCACCACGCTCGACGGCAAGGAAGCCGGCTCGGTCACGCTCTCGGACGCGATCTTCGGTCTCGAGGTGCGTCCCGACCTGATCCAGCGTTGCGTCGTATGGCAGCTCGCCAAGCGCCGCGCGGGCACACATGCGGTCAAGAACCGTGCCGATATCTGGCGCACCGGCAAGAAGATGTACGCGCAGAAGGGCACCGGCGGCGCCCGTCACGGCTCGGCCCGCGTCCCGCAGTTCCGCGGCGGCGGCCGTGCGTTCGGCCCGGTGGTCCGCAGCCACGAGATCGGCTTGCCGAAGAAGGTCCGCGCGCTTGCGCTCAAGCACGCGCTCTCGGCCAAGGCCAAGGACGGCGGCATCATCGTGCTCGACAAGGCGAGCGTGAAGGAAGCCAAGACCAAGCAGCTGGCGGCGAACTTCGAGAAGCTCGGCTGGCACAGCGGCGCGCTGATCATCGACGGCGCGGAGATCGAGGCGGGTTTCCGCAACGCCGCGCGCAACATCCCCAACATCGACGTGCTGCCGATCCAGGGCATCAACGTCTACGACATCATGCGCCGCGGCAAGCTCGTGCTGACCAAGGCCGCGGTCGATGCGCTGGAGGCGCGCTTCAAATGAGCACCACCGATCCGCGCCACTACGACGTGGTGATCGCTCCGGTGATCACCGAAAAGGCGACGACCGCGTCCGAGCACAACAAGGTCGTGTTCAAGGTCGCGCGCACCGCGACCAAGCCGCAGATCAAGGAAGCGGTGGAGAAGCTGTTCGACGTTAAGGTGAAGAGCGTCAACACGCTCATTCGCAAGGGCAAGGTCCGCTTCTTCAAGGGCCGCCCGGGCGAGCTGCAAGACACCAAGCGGGCGGTCGTGACCCTCGAAGAGGGTCATCGCATCGACGTGACCACCGGTCTGTAACGGCAGGGTAGAACAATGGCACTCAAGACTTACAAGCCGACCACGCCGAGCCAGCGCCACCTGGTGATCGTCGACCGTGCCGGCTTGCACACCGGCAAGCCGGTGAAGGGCCTGGTCGAAGGCCAGAACTCGACCGGCGGCCGCAACAACCTCGGCCGTATCACCAGCCGTTTCCGCGGCGGCGGCCACAAGCAGGCCTATCGCGTCATCGACTTCAAGCGCACGCGCCGCGAGGAGTCCGCGACCGTCGAGCGGATCGAGTACGATCCGAACCGGACCGCGTTCATTGCGCTGGTGAAGTACAAGGACGGCGAGCAGTCCTACATCCTCGCGCCGCAGCGGCTTGCGGCCGGCGACACCATCGTCGCGGGCGAGCAGGTCGACATCAAGCCGGGCAATGCCATGCCGCTCGGCAACATGCCGGTCGGCACCATCGTCCACAATGTCGAGCTCAAGATCGGCAAGGGCGGGCAGATCGCGCGCTCGGCCGGCACCTACGCGCAGATCGTCGGCCGCGATGGCGAGTACGTCATCCTGCGCCTGAACTCGTCGGAGCAGCGCCTGGTGCACGGCCGCTGCCTTGCGACCGTCGGCGCGGTGTCGAACCCCGACAACATGAACACGACGATCGGCAAGGCCGGCCGTCAGCGCTGGAAGGGCCGTATGCCGCACAACCGCGGCATCACCATGAACCCGGTCGACCATCCGCACGGCGGCCGCACCAAGGGCGGCGGCCATCCGGTGTCGCCGTGGGGCTTCCCGACCAAGGGCAAGAAGACCCGCAAGAACAAGTCCACCCAGAAGTTCATCATGCTGAGCCGCCACGCTCGCAAGAAGACATCGTAAGGAACGCCGCATGTCCCGTTCGGTTTGGAAAGGCCCGTTCGTCGACGGTTATCTGCTCAAGAAAGCGGATGCCGCGCGCTCGTCCGGCCGGCACGAGATGATCAAGATCTGGAGCCGCCGCTCGACCATCCTGCCGCAGTTCGTCGGGCTGACCTTCGGCGTCTACAACGGCCAGAAGCACATCCCGGTGAACGTCACCGAGGAGATGGTCGGTCACAAGTTCGGCGAGTTCTCGCCGACCCGCACGTTCTACGGCCACACCTCCGACCGCAAGGCCACGCGCAAGCCGGCCGCGGCGCCGGCGGGTTGATGACGGCAGTTTGAGGACACGATCATGGGCAAGAGCGCACGCGAACGAGACCTGCCGGACAACGAGGCCAAGGCGGTCGCCCGCATGCTGCGGGTGTCGCCGCAGAAGCTCAATCTGGTGGCGCAGCTGATCCGCGGCAAGAAAGTTGCGACGGCGCTGGCCGACCTGCAGTTCTCGCAGAAGCGGATCGCCAGGGACGTCAGGAAGTGCCTGGAGTCGGCGATCGCCAATGCCGAGAACAACCATGACCTCGACGTCGACGAGTTGATCGTCGCCGAGGCGCATGTCGGCAAGGCGCTGGTGATGAAGCGCTTCCATCCGCGCGGCCGCGGCCGCATGGGCAAGATTTTGAAGCCGTTCGCGAACCTGACCATCGTCGTGCGTCAGGTCGAGGCCAAAGCGGCTTAAGGAGCTAACATGGGTCAGAAGGTCAATCCGATCGGTCTGCGGCTCGGCATCAACCGGACCTGGGATTCGCGCTGGTTCGCCGGCAAGAACGAGTACGGCTCGCTGCTGCACGAGGACATGAAGATCCGCAAGGAGCTCATGACCGCGCTGAAGCAGGCGGCGGTGTCGAAGATCGTGATCGAGCGCCCGCACAAGAAGTGCCGCGTGACGGTCCACTCGGCGCGGCCCGGCGTGGTGATCGGCAAGAAGGGCGCCGACATCGAGAAGCTGCGCAAGCAGGTGGCCAAGATCACCGCGAGCGACGTGGTCATCAATATCATCGAGATCAGGAAGCCCGAGCTCGACGCGACGCTGGTGGCGGAGTCGATCGCCCAGCAGCTCGAGCGCCGCGTGGCCTTCCGGAGAGCCATGAAGCGCGCCGTGCAGTCGGCGGTGCGGCTTGGCGCCCAGGGCATCCGCATCAACTGCTCGGGCCGTCTCGGCGGCGCCGAAATCGCCCGCATGGAGTGGTATCGCGAGGGCCGGGTGCCGCTGCACACGCTGCGCGCCGACGTCGACTATGGCGTCGCGACCGCCTTCACCACCTACGGCACCTGCGGCGTCAAGGTCTGGATATTCAAGGGCGAGATCATGGAGCACGACTCCATGGCGCAGGATAAGCGCCTCGCCGAGGCCGAGGCCGGCCGTCCGCGCCGTGACGCGTAAGGCGCGGGACAAAGGACAAGAAGAGGTTTCGTTATGTTGCAGCCGAAGAAAACCAAGTTCCGGAAGGCGCACAAGGGCCGCATCCACGGCCTCGCCACCAGTGGACAGAATTTGGCGTTCGGCCAGTTCGGGCTGAAGGCGGTCGAGCCCGATCGCGTCACCGCGCGCCAGATCGAAGCCGCGCGCCGCGCGCTCACCCGCCATATGAAGCGCGCCGGGCAGGTCTGGATCCGCGTCTATCCGGACGTGCCGGTGTCGAAGAAGCCGCTCGAGGTCCGCATGGGCTCGGGCAAAGGCTCGGTCGAGCTCTGGGTCTGCCGCGTCAAGCCTGGCCGCATCCTGTTCGAGGTCGACGGCATCTCCGTCGATCTCGCCAAGGAGGCGCTGACGCTCGCCGCTGCCAAGCTGCCGATCAAGACGCGCTTTGTGTCGCGGATCGCCGCGTAAGTTCGAGGATGAAGGCCATGAAAGCTTCCGATGCCCGCACCATGACCGTCGACCAGCTCGACGACGAGGTGCTCAAGCTCAAGAAGGAGCAGTTCAACCTGCGCTTCCAGCGGGCGACCGGCCAGCTCGAGAACACCGCGCGCGTGCGCGAGGTGCGCCGCGACATCGCGCGCATGCTGACGATTGCCAAGCAGAAGCGGGCAGGGACTGCGCCGGCGGCAAAGCCCACGGCTACGAAGTCCGAGCGTCCCGCCGTCAAGCGGACCCCGAAGCCGCGTCCGCCCGTATCGAACCGTACCAAGCCGCGCCTGGCCTCCCGGGCCAAGGCGAAGAGGAAGTAAGAGGATTTCATGCCGAAGCGAACCCTCCAGGGCGTGGTGGTCAGCGACAAGCAGGACAAGACCGTGATTGTCCGGGTCGAGCGCCGTTTCACGCACCCGGTCATGAAGAAGACCGTGCGCCGTTCCAACAAGTTCCACGCGCACGACGAGAAGAACGAGTTCTCGGTCGGCGACGTGATGTGGATCGAGGAGCACAAGCCGATCTCCAAGCTCAAGCGCTGGATCGTCACCCAGGGCGAGAAGCGCGCGAAGATCGAAGACGTGATCGGCGGTGGCGACACCGGCAAGCGTGAATCAAAGAAAAGGGACGTGAAGGCGGAAGCCGCCACGTCCAAAGCGAACTAAGCGCGAAACGCGCAAAGAAGAATTGCGAGGCGCCTGATGATTCAGATGCAAACCAATCTCGACGTGGCGGACAACTCCGGCGCG
>JAIESI010000335.1 GCA_019746135.1 Xanthobacteraceae bacterium | reverse complement strand
CGTCGTGCAGCAGCATCTCCTTCACTGCCTCGCGCCCCGACTTGAAGGCCGATTCAGCGACGAATATCTCGTCCGGCAGGATCAGGCGGACCAGGTTCAGGTGCGCAGGCTCGCCGGTCAACATGGGTGGGACGAACGTGCCGAACGTGTTCTTCTCGATCGTAAGCGCCGCGATCGCGTCGGCGGCCTGGGCGTCGAACATGTCCTTGACCTTGTCGAAGTCGAGACGGCGGGGTTCGTCCACTCGACCAGCATCGACCGACTTCCAGAACATGGTGTCGTCGCTCAGGCGGACCAGAACGATGATCACGGGGATGCTCGACTGGCGCCAGTAGGCGAGATCGGCAGGCTCGACCAAATACTGGAAGCGGTGCTCGTCCTCACCGGTATAGTTGCCGCCCACGGTCGTCTTGACCTGCACGCCGACCCACTTCGCCAGCATGGTGTGCGTGAGCGGATCACGTAGTTCCATCATGCCATCGACACCGGTCTCCAACCGGTTAAGGCCATGAAAGGCGAACCCCATCGAGGCAGCACGAGCGGAAACGAGCTGCTCGCCTTGGTGGCCGTTGAGGACGTTCTGGTGCAGATGCTTCGGTCGGGGTTGGCTCTGGAACATAGCGGGAATATAGTTAAGTCGACCCGATAGATGAAGCACTTCCGGCCGGAAGGAACAAAAAATGAATCAGACGAGGCAAGTGTAGCACTCCGCGCATCCCCAGAGCATGCCTGGTTGGGCTTGCTGGACGGACTCAGGACCGGCAAGCATCGGAAACAATCCACAGCCGCTCGTTTCCTGTGGATAACGGGTCGCGAGCCGTACGATTTAGCGGGTGCCCCTGATAAGCTTTCCTGATCGACCCAGTCGTATCAGAAAGGCCCCAAATGCCCCGCCAACAACGAAGCCTTCACAATCTGCGTCATGCAGCCGCAAGTCGCGTGACACTGGCCGCTGCCCCCTCCGCGCCGTCGATCGAGGACCAATGCGAGGCGGTGGTTGCAAGGCTGAAAGAGATCACCGGGCTCGACGGCGAACATGAAAGTGACGGAGAGGCAGAACGCGTCGATGTCCGCGCCCTCGAACACCTGCCTGACCCGACCGGCTGGGGCGGACGCGCGATCGTGCCGTGGGGCCATCCGCATTCCGGCGGCATGTTGTCGAGGCAAATAGCGTCCGTGCGGGCCGGTCGGACTGGTTGGTATCTGCAATACGCCGGAACGCTCTATGACACGATCCGGGACGCGTTCGTCGCTGCCAGGCTGAACAACCCGGTCTCAGCGCCCTGGACGATGGCGCGGCAGGTGCACACCTGTGGATGTCTGACCATCGCGGAAGCCCGTCACGTTGCGATCGAGGGCTCGATTGACGTCGACGAACAGCTGGAACTGCTCAGAGGGGTGCTGAAGCACGTCGCACTCACCGCCCCCGATATCGACCTCGACACATTGAGCACCGATCTATTCGCCGGCCAGCGAGTGCTTGCCGAGCACTACCTGTGGCGCCTCGAAACGGACGGCTTCGTGGATCATGCACACGACGAGCTGCAGAGTTCGCTGATGCTGACCGCCGAGGGCTGCTCGGTCCTGCTGATGCTTGAACTGACCAAGCCAGGGGGAAACGAGGACGTCATGTCGCCTCAGGCGCTGGCGGAGGTTCCTGCCACCCCCACTCCCGCTGGGGAGCAGCACGATCTAGTGGATGGACGCGGGTCGCAAATCGACGTCCCACGGTTCCTCATCTTCCAGGATCGGCAGAACCCGCTTAGGTAATGATGGCTGCGGAATGCTCAGCGCCTGGGTCGGCTACGGAACATCTGGGAAAATCGGCCGAGAATACTGATCGCTACCGGTCGGAAGGAATGAAGATGAACGAGGCGAGGCCATTGTCGGAGTCCATGCTGCCGCCCGGTTCCGGCGCGTCGTTCGCCGCCACCCGGCACGCCGGTCTCGCCCGGATCGAGCCGCTCACCGCCGCCGCCGAGAACTGGCTTCATGAGCACGTCGCTGAGGAATCCAGCTGGGACGGTGCCGCGGTCGTCGTCGAGATGCGATACTTCGCCGACCTCGCCGACGGGATCATCGCCGCCGGCTTCACATTTGAGCGCGACGCGCTCCCGAACTGATGTTCCTGCTCCTGCTTGCCGCCCATGTCGTTCCAATCGGCGAGACATTCCGATGCACGCCCACCCGCGTCTGGGATGGCGATGGCCCGGTCTGGTGTGCCGAGGGCCCGCGCGTTCGAGTTGCAGGGATCGCGGCACGCGAATCGGATGGCACCTGCCGATCGAATCATCCCTGCCCGGCGGCGACCGCAGAACAAGCGCGCGCCGCCCTCGTCGCGGTCGTCGGCACACCGCGTGGCGTCGGGCCGGAAGGGCACGTGCTCGTCGCTGGGCCGACGATGACATGCACATCCGAGGGAGGCGCCGGCGGTCGCCGCACTGCAGCATGGTGCGTCTCGCCCCGGGGTGGCGATGTCTCGTGCGCCATGGTGCGCTCCGGCACGGTGCTGACCTGGCCGCGCTACTGGCGCCGGCATCGCTGCTGAGCTTCGACGATGCCACAAGGAACGCGTCATGTGCTTACCGGTCTTCTGCTCGAGCACCGCGGCGGTCTCGTGCTCAATGTCGAGGATGGGGGGACGTGGCGTCTGGATGTCGGCCGCAGTGCGCGACGCCTGCTCGGCGAGCGCGTGCGGGTCGAGGGTATGAGGGACGGTTTCGACCTTCTGGCCGTCAAACGGATCGACAGGGCATAGGTAGAAAGGCCAAGTGGCGCGTCCGTGGATCTGCTCCGACGTCTATGCCGAGCAGAGCCCGTGGAACGTGACGCCGGTCCCAAGCGCAGCATCGGCGGCCAGACTGATGCGCCCGCTCAATGCAGTCCATCGCGCCGATCAGGAATCGTCGTGGCCAGGACTGCCTCCAAGTGGCGCTTCAGCGTCCTCACAGACCGGTGGCGTGCAAACGCCTCCCGCAAGACCTTGCGCGCGCGCGTCGGAACCTCCGGAATTGACGAGGGGACAACCTGCCACCGCGCGATGAGGTCTGCGACGACGTTACGGACGAGGACGTCGAAGTGCTCCACCTGCGGACCCTCGACATGAACAATGTCCAGTCGCGATGCCAACGGCCGCATTAACCCATCGGTCGAGTTCGCCGTCGCAATCCAGCATATCGCCGACAGATCCACGTTCGTCATCAGGCAAGTGTCGAAATAGGCCGCAGCGGTTGACGGCTCCAGCATGGCCAGCAACGCCTTCTGCGGATCGCCATTGCGGCGTGACCCGCCAGACTTCTCGATCTCATCGAGGACAAGGATCGGGTTGGCGCACTCGAAGCTCGCCATCATCTCGGCGGGCCAGCAGGGCTTTGCGTTGGTCCATCCTCTCGAAACCGGCACCAGCGCCGCTGCGTCGTGCATGGCGCCGAGATCGAGGACCGCGCATGAGGTCTCGGATAGCCGCCCAATCTCGCGGGCGAAATGACTCTTGCCGACGCCGGGCTCGCCTACAAGGCAAAGCGGTCGCCATTCGAGCCAAGGGCGACCGGCCCACACCGCCACCTTCAACTGGCGCTCGATCGCGGCAATCGCCGGCTCCATCCATGGAAGGCTTGAACGAAGCCGGTCGGACAGCAGAACACCAAAATCAGACCCCGGCCCCATCGCCCCACCACCCTTTAGCGGCAATGGTCGGGTCAGCGCATCGTATCGATCCTGAAGGCCGACCCTCAAGCCGTCCGTCGTCTCCGCCGGGATGGCGGCACAGGGGCGATGCGTGGGCTGCGCATAGATGTCAGCGCTGCGAGACTTCATGCGTAGCGCTCCCTTGCAGTCACCTCGGTAAGCCTCGGCCCCATCGCGCGCGGCCGACATTCCGGCGCGTACACATTCCGCGACAACCAGAATTCCTCGGCCATCAAGTCGGAGGCGGGGATCTCCCTAGCCCAGACCTTCGTGTCGCCGTCCCAGCGATAGCCACGCGCTCGAAGACTGTCCTTGACGTGGAAGTCAGCTCCCATCGCCTCGACGCGCACCGTCGGGCATCCGGCGCTATCGATCAGCTGGGCAAGCGCGGTCCCCCCGTCCGCCATCTCGTGACGCAGCAGCGCGATGACGGCATCCACATCGTGCGTCGCGCGGTGAGCGTCAAAGAACCAACCCCCCTGGGCCGCCAGCCAGCCGAGCGCCCGACCGTCGAAGCCCGAACCAGACCAGTCGATCTCGCGACACGTGCATCCCCATGGCTGCCCGGCTGCGTCGGGCAGACGCCGCTCGACAAACTTGCGGTCGAATGCCGCATTGTGGCCGATCACGAGATCGGCAGACCGCAGCAGCCTGACGGCCGCGTCCTCGTCGATCTCCTGGCCGAAAAGGTCGGCGTCGCTGATACCGGTCAGGCGCACGATGTCCTGCTCCAATGCGCGGCCCGGATCCTCGCGCCACGACCACGCGCGATCGATCTTCACGATCCGTCCCAGAGCGTCGTATCGGAACCGGCGCATGGCCAACTCGATGATGACGTCGCTGCTCGTGTCCGTCCCGGTGGTCTCGACATCGACCACAAGTCCGATCGAGGTGTCGACGCAGTCTTCCGCGACGCCCGTCATGCCCTGACGCAGCGCAAGTCGCCGAAGCACGCGGTGATTGCCGTCGCGCTCGATGCGCTCGATCAGTTCGTCGATCCCATTCTGCCGCAACATCGGCCTTCTCCATTTGACGCGCACCGATGCGTGGTGCGCGTCGAATGGATTAGAAACATCAAGCGGATTGAGGCGAAATTTCTCCGCGTTTCCAGCCCACTGAAACCGGTCCCGCAGACTTCCTCGCAGGTGCTGATCGACGGGGATTCGGGAGTCCATAGAGTCGCTTAGCCCCGCGACGATCGCGATCGGGTATGCTGTTGAGTCCGACTAGCTTCCAAGAGTCCAGCACACTTCTGTGTTTGACACCTATGTCATCCGCCGTTCCGACCGTGGGATCGGCATCGACGTCATGTCATGGGACGTGCTCGGCGGGCAGGCGAA
>JAIESI010000383.1 GCA_019746135.1 Xanthobacteraceae bacterium | reverse complement strand
GCCGTGTCGCCGCGCAGCACCGACCAGCCGCCGGCGCGGCAGCAGCCCACCGCTGCGCCCGCGGCCCGCGGCACGCTGCGTTCCGGCGTGACCGGCCCGCTCACCTGGCCGACCGCTCTGGAAGACGTGGTCGGCTTCGCCATGTGGGCCGGCGAATACAGCGAACGGCTGCGCGGCCACGGCATCGGCGACGTGCTCACGGCCGTGATGGTTCCTGCCGACGCGCTTGCCGCCCGCATCCGCCCCGCTGGGATGGCCGTGGCGGCCCGCAGCGACGCGCGCCGCAATGCCGCAGCGTCCAGTGGCTCTCCCAGCGGCTCGCTCGGCGTCTGCAACATGGAGCCCGCGGCGGAGGATTGGCTCGTCACCTCGATCGAGCGCGCGATCGAGCCCAACGCCGAGCAACGCGCGGCGCTGGCGCAGCTCAAGACCGCGTTCAACGACGCCGCCGTCAGGATCAGGGCGGCGTGCCGCGACGAGGCCTCGCCGACGTCGGCGGAGCGGCTGCGCACCATGCAGACCATGCTGTGGGCGGTGCACGACGCCGTGACCCAGCTTCGCGGACCGATCGCGAAACTCTACGGCACGCTCACGGCGGAGCAGCGCCAGAAATTCGCAGCCGGCCCCTCGGCGCAGGCCGACCCGCGCTCGATGACGCCACAGGCCATCGCCCGGCTCTGCGGCGCGCCGCAATCGGGCGACGCGATGCTGAAGCAGGCCGAGCAGGCGCTCAACCTGAACCGGGCGCAACGCGCGAGCCTCGACGCGTTCCAGAAGAAGGCGGCGGAGATGGGCCAGTTCCTGATGGCGTCGTGCCTGAAGCCGGTCGCATCGACGCCGGTGGAGCGGATCGACGCCGCAGCCGACCGGCTGACCGCGCTGATCTTCGCGGCCTCCACGGTCAATCTCGCGCTCAATGATTTCTACGGTCAGCTGAGCGACGAGCAGCGGGCGAAGTTCGACGCCGCCGTGCGGTAACAACCGCCGTCATTCCGGGACGCCGCCCTAAGCGCGTTCACGCGTGTCGTCGACGCGCTACGGCGGCGGGACCGGAATGACGGCGGTGGCTACATCCCGAACCGGACGGTGCGGTCGTTGCGCGCGATGAGGTTGCGGTAGCGCGCCATCGCCCAGAGCGGAAAATATCTCCGATAGCCGTGGTAGCGCAGGTAGAACACGCGCGGGAAACCGGTCGCGGTGTAGCGCGGCTCCTCCCAGAAGCCATCGGCGCCTTGCGTCTTCATCAGATAGGCGATGCCGTGCGCCACCGCGGGATGCGCCGTGTCGCCGGTTGCCATCAGCCCCATCAAGGCCCAGGCGGTCTGCGAGGCGGTGCTCGGCGCGGGCTCGTAGCCCTGGTAGTCGAGCTTGTAGCTCGAGCCGTCCTCGCCCCAGCCGCCGTCGGCGTTCTGGATCTTCACGAGCCAGTCCGCGGCCTTGCGCATCTCCGGCGCGGCGTGATCGACGCCCGCGGCGTTGAGCGCACAGAGCACCGACCAGGTGCCGTAGATGTAGTTCATGCCCCAGCGGCCGTACCAGCTGCCTTCGTCGAGCTGCGTGCGCCTGAGATAGTCCACGCCGGCCCGGACCACGGCCGAGTTCTCCATCGTCTGCCCGAACTGCGCGAGCATCGAGACGCAGCGGCCCGTCACGTCCTCGGTCGGCGGATCGAGCAGCGCGCCGTGATCGGCAAACGGAATGTTGTTGAGATAGTGGTATTCGTTGTCGGCATCGAACGCGCCCCACGCGCCGTTCTGGCTCTGCAGGCCGAGGATCCATTCCTCCGCCCGCTTGAGCGCCGCGCGGTGATCGACCTTCGGGTCGAGCTGCTGCGTGCGCTCCATCGCCATCGCCACCACCGCGGTGTCGTCCACGTCCGGATAGTGCGGATTGGCATATTGGAACGCCCAGCCGCCGGGCCGCACGTTGGGCCGGCGCACGGTCCAGTCGCCCTTCACGTCGAGGATCTGCTTGGGCTCGAGCCACTGCAGCGCCCTGGTCACGCGCGCCTGCGCCTGCGCGTCGCCGGTCTCGAGCAGCGCATGCGCGGCGAGGCCGGTGTCCCAGATCGGCGACACGCAGGGCTGGCAATAGGCCTCGTGCTCGTGCACGACCAGGAGCTTCTCCACCGACAGCCGCGCCACCGCGCGCAGCGGATGATCCGCGGGATAGCCCAGCACGTCGAACATCATCACGCTGTTGGCCATCGCCGGATAGATCGCGCCAAGCCCGTCCTCGCCGTTCAGCCGCTCGGTGACCCAGGCGACCGCGCGGTCGATCGCGCGCTGCCGCGGGCCCTTGGGGAAATGCGGCTCGGTCGCGCGCAGCACATTGTCGACGACGCGGAAGAACCAGAACCAGGAGGCCTTCTGCTGCGGCGCCTTGGGCGCAGGTCCGAGCGTCGACGGCGGGTCGATGAACAGCTCGTCGATGCGGATGTTCTTCGGATTGCGCGCCTTGGGCTTTTTCGCCATCAGCACCAGGAGCGGCACGATGACGGTGCGGCTCCAGTACGAAATCTTGTCGAGGTGGAACGGAAACCACTTCGGCAGCAGCATGATCTCGACCGGCATCACCGGCACCGCGCGCCAGGGGATGAAGCCATAGAGAGCGAGAAGTATCTTGGTGAAGACGTTCGACTTCGCCGCGCCTCCCCGTGAACGCATCGCCTCGCGCGCGCGCGCCATGTGCGGGGCGTCGATGTCGTCGCCGATGGTCTTCAGCGCGAAATACGCCTTCACGCTGGCGCTCATGTCGAACGCGCCCTCGTGGAACAGCGGCCAGCCGCCGTGCTTGCCCTGGATGCGGCGCAGATAGACGCCGATCTTGCGCTCGAGCTCGGCATCCACCGGCTCGGCAAGATAATGGCGCAGCAGCACATATTCGGCCGGAATGGTGGCGTCGGCCTCGAGCTCGAAGCACCAGTGGCCGTCCGGCTTCTGCGCGTCGAGCATCGCCTTGGTCGCCGAGGCGATGTTGCCGTTGAGTGCCGCGAGGTCGAGCGTCATGCGGCTCTCTTGATCGGTTCGTTCGCCAGCTCGGCCGCGCGGTGGCCCGAGCGGGCCGCGCCTTCGAGCGTCGCCGGCAAGCCGGTCGCGGTCCAGTCTCCGGCCAAAAACAGGTTCTCCCATTGCGTGCGTGCGCCGGGGCGCTTCAAGTTCTCCGCAGGCGTCGCGGCAAACGTCGCGCGCCGCTCGCGCACGATCTGCCACGGCGGCAGGCTTGCGGCAATTCCAGTGGCGCGGGCCACCTCGTTCCAGATCGTCTCCGCCAATTCGGCGCGCGGCACATCCATCAGCCGGTCGGCGCTGCTGATCGTCACCGACAGGCGGCCCTCGAAGGCGAAAATCCAGTCGGTCGTGGCGTTGATCAACCCCTGGATCGGCGGCACGTGGGGCGGTGCATCGATCTTGAAATGGGCGTTGGCGATCGAGCGGTAGCCCTGCGGCGTCGTGAGGCCCGGCACCAGCGCCGCGGCCGCGTGCGTCGGCACCGCGACGATGACCGCGTCGTCCGCCTTGAGCTCGATCTGGTCGGCACCGAAGTCGAGCCGCGACGCCCGGCCGCCGTCGAACGCGATCGCGCGAAGCTCATGCTCCAGCCGCACCTCGGCGCCCTGCCCCTTCAGGTGCTTCAGCGCCGGCTCGATGAACGCATGGCTCAGGCCGTCGCGCGCGATCAGCGGACGGCAGGCCTTGCCGCCGAGCGCCAAAGTCTCGCGCATCACCGCCGAAGCGAGCACCGCCGCGCCCTGCGGCGGATCGATGTTCAAGGCGGCGAGCAGCACCGGGCGAAGCAGCCGGTCGTAAAGCGCCCCCGAGCAATCGAGCACGTCGCCCAGCCTGGCGTCGTCCGCCACCCGGAGGAGGCGGGCGACCTTGAGATAGTCGAACGCCGCCGTCCCCGGCACGCGGCGAGCCTTGTCGAAGATCCACCACGGCAGCCCGTCGTTGATGCGGAGCGTCCAGCGCTCGCCCGAGGCGAGATCGATGAACGGGAAGTCCGCGGTCGCCGGCCCCACCAGCGCGTCGGCGTTGCCGATCGCTGCGGCGAACTCCTGCACCGCGTGATTGCCCGACAGCACCAGGTGGTTGCCGTTGTCGATGGTCATGCCGATGGCGCGGTCGAAATACGAGCGGCAGCGCCCGCCGGGATAGGCGGTGGCCTCGTGCACGACGACCTTGGCCGGCGTCCGCGCCAGCTTTACCGCCGCTGCAAGTCCGGCCAGACCTGCACCGATAATGTGAACGGTGCGGGCCATCAGATGATCGCGTACTGAACCGCGATCCAGGACAGGCGCAGCAGGCTCACCTGGACCCGCGTGCGGGGCGGAGCCCAGCCGCGCGACCGCATGCCCTGCAGCATGACGCGGTAGACCTCTTCCATGATCTTCGGGGCCTTGACCATGCGCCGCGGGTTGCGCGCCATGATTGCGTCGGCTTCCTTGAAGTGGCTGAGCGCGCGCAGCGCCACCGCCTCGCAGACCTGGTGCAGCCGCGGGCTCGCCAGCGCCGTTTTGGGCTCGGTGCTATCGATCCCGGCCTTGCGCAGCTCTTCCGCCGGCAGATAGAGCCGGCCGATCTCGGCGTCCTCATCGAGGTCGCGGAGAATGTTGGTGAGCTGCAGCGCGCGACCGAGATGGTAGGCGAGCGCAATGCCGTCGTTCTCGGCCATGCCGAATACGCGCACCGACAGCCGGCCGACCGCGCTCGCCACCCGGTCGCAATAGAGGTCGAGCTTGTCCCAATCGGGCGCGCGGATGTCCTCGGCGGCGTCCATGTCCATGCCGTCGATCACGGCGAGGAAGTCTTCCCCCTGCAACTTGAAGTCGCGCGCCGCCTGCGCGAGCCCGCGCAGGTCCGACGACACCTCGCCCGCGTACATCGCCTCGATGCGCTGCCGCCATTGCACAAGCTGCGGCCGGCGCTCGGCATGCGGCGCGGTCGAATCCGCCACGTCGTCGACCAGCCGGCAGAACGAATAGATC
>JAIESI010000347.1 GCA_019746135.1 Xanthobacteraceae bacterium | reverse complement strand
GCAGCCTGAAACGATACCCTCGTGTTATCGGAGATCGCGCCGCACCGAATTCCAACCACTTTCCGGACGGCACCCTTTAGGATATGGACCTCAAGATTACTGATGCCATGAGGAACGAAATTGCAGACAATTCGTAGGCATCGGATACAGCTATCGTCCAATGGCTGCACAAAGGAGTTTGACACCAGTTGCCACCCAAACGCGTGCCGACCTGTTGGCTGGCTTGATGGCCAAAAGACGCAGGGCTGAGGCAAAGACGTTCGCCGGAAAGGTCAGTACGGCGACGCAATATTGACTATATCCAAGCTTGTTGGCCGGTTGGTTGTTGGCGCGCAGGCTGGCGCTCTCGGATTTGCAGTTGGAGGCGCGGTAGGAGCGATTGTTGGAGGAGCGGCACTTGGCGACCAAGCCGCTGGCGTCTGCCCGCCAGGTGGGCCGCGACGGCGCCGCAATTGGGGGGCATCCCGAAGAAGTAGTGGTTGGCCAACAGGCAGATGCCGCCTGGCGCCAGCAGGTCGGCGACGCGCGCTGCCAGAGCCTTCAGCCGCGCGTCATCCAGCGGCGAGAGATAGTAGAGGACGTCGGCCACGGCCACGAGGTTGAACCCGCCGGCGAAGGACTGCGGCAAGTCGAGCAGGTCGTGCGCCTCGAATCGCCGGTTCGGCCAATCTGCATGCAGCGTGTGCGCGCGCTCGGCGGTGGGAGCCCGCGCGGGCGGCAAGTGGCGCGACAGCAGCCCGAAGCCGCAGCCGAGATCGAGGGCTTGCTGGAAGCGCCGCGGCGGCAAGAGCGACGCCAGCACTTCGTACTTGCGGCGCTGGTAACGATAGAAAGGCGAGGCGGATGCCCAAGGGTCCGGATCGGCGGCATAGACCGCCTCGATCGCGCCGGCCGTGCCGAGGGCTGGCTGCATCCGCTGGATTTTGGCATCGGTGCGCGCGCTGCGCAGGAACAAGCCGATATCCCGCAGGGACATGAAGGCTGGCAACGCGGCAATCTCCCCAAACCCGGATAGGGTCCAGCGCGCGACCGCGACAATGCCGGTCACCGAAATGGCCGTCAGTCGAGCTTCGCGGGCGCCACCGAAGCGGAATCCGTCTCCAGGATGCGTCCTCCCGGGTAACGGGAACGCCATCTGTTCGCTTGGTAGTTCGAGCCAAGCCCCAGGAGGTTACGGGCGCGAGTGAAAATATGTTGTCGATTGGCAGTGTGGATGTAACGCCGCCGCTGCGCACCCCGAATTGGAAAAGAAGGAGCGTCCGCTGTCACGCTTCATCCGGCGATGTTGTCAGTGGAGCGGTTTCGACAAGAGCTGAGGAAGTAACAGCTCATCAGGGCTGTGGAAGGTACGAGCGGGCATGGATCGGTTGCTGCGATGGCGGATGCCGCAGCCGCGAATGGAGGCAGCATGGTGAATTTCCACGCCCGCGCCGGTGCAGTTGATCGTCCGATCCCTGCCGGAATACGCACGATCGGAGTCGCGGATCTCAAAAGCGCGCTCGCCGACGGCGTCAACGATTTCATAGCGATGCCGAGCCACGTCGTGTTTCTGAGCCTCATTTATCCCGTCGTCGGTCTGCTTCTGGCCCGTATGACGTTCGGCGGCGACCTGATACATCTGCTCTTTCCACTTACGGCGGGATTCGCATTCATCGGGCCGTTCGCGGCGACCGGGCTTTACGAAATGAGTCGACGACGCGAGCTGGGCTTGGACGTATCCTGGAAGCACGCTTTTGCCGTGCTGCAATCCCCGTCGCTCCGCGCCATCACTGTGCTCGCGCTTCTCCTCATTGGTATTTTCCTTTGCTGGCTTGTGGCGGCGCATCAGCTCTATCATTTTGTCGGGATCGGCCCCCCGAAATCTCCCGCCCATTTCATCGTCGACGTGCTGACGACTTCGCCTGGTCACAAGCTGATCTTCATAGGTGGTGCTATCGGCGTCCTGTTCGGCGCCATCGTGACGATCATTTCGGTCGTTTCTTTTCCAATGCTCCTCGACCGGCCGGTCGGAGCGCTTGAGGCGGTCGCGACATCGGTCCGTGCGGTCATCGCCAATCCGGTCACGATGGCGCTTTGGGGGCTTGCTGTCGCTGTGGCGCTGACCATCGGTTCGCTGCCATTTTTCGTCGGCCTCGCCGTCGTGATGCCGGTGCTCGGCCATGCAACCTGGCACCTCTATCGCCGGATTGTGGAGCCATGACCGCCGCCACCTGAAAGGTGTGTCCGTTCGAATTGAGATGCTTTAAGCAGCCATTTGCGTGCACTTGAGGGGCGCACGAAAGTGATCTGTCCCTCGGTAAAAGTTGCTGATCCGACAGACCGGTCCGTCGGTGTTCGTTTGCCGATGCGGCGAATGATGCTCAACCTGACTCAGGAGCGCTTGGGCGCCGGGCTGGGCCTGACCTTTCAGCAGGTGCAAAAGTATGAGCGGTGAGCCAACCGGATCAGCGCCTGGTCGCGATCAGGGATGCTCCCAATGTGCGCCTCAAGTTCGATGGGGTTCGGTTGGCGCCAGTATCCACGGTGTTCGCGTCGATGCCTTCGTCGTTCGGCCGGTGCTGCAACGAGATGGAGTCTTCGACGACACCTCAGACACGAGCCGGGCGTTCTGGGGGCTCTACACCGCAACACCGCTGAGCTTCGTTCCGGGTGGCAAGCTCGACAGCTATTATTTTGGCTTCACGAACACACGGGCGCGCTTTGCTGCCGGGACAGGCGAGGAACGGCGAGAGACGATCGGAGCGCGGTTTTTCGGCGCCCGTGCGGGTTGGGACTGGGATTGGGAGGCCCTCGGTCAATCGGCACGTTTGCCGCTCAGGACATCCGAGCCTGGGGCGTCTCCACCGACACGGGATACACATTCGACATCAGCGATTGGAAAGTCCGGCTTGGCTTGAAAGCCGATGCCGGAAGCGGCGACCGCAATCCGAACGATGGCAGCCTCGGCACCTTGAATCCACTGTTTCTGAAGTTGGCCTACGTCAATCAGGCAGCAGTCCTTGGGCCGTCCAACGTGGTGGATCTGCAGCTGGCGCTATCGCTCATGCCAACCGACAACTTCAAGATCACGGTGGGCTACGATTTCCTGAGGCGGGCGACAACCGCCGATGCGATCTACACTGGCGTTGGTGTGCCGATCCTCGGAACCGCAGGGCAACCCGGAAGGTTCACTGCTGGTCAATTGTCGGTGGACCGTGTGTGGCAATTGGACCGTCACGTCGAGGTCGAGCTCGGCTACGTGCACCTTGAAGCTGCCAAGTCCTGAAAGCCGCGGCGGCCACGACGTGGACTTCACATACGCCTCGGCACTGTACAGATTTTGATCGAGAGCGGCATGAAGGTCCGAAATCGCCGGCGCGCTGGAAATGTTGGTTCGGCCCGTCTTTTGTCGTTGATCATCCGAGGCATGCGCGATCGTCGTGATCAACCGCAGCCGTGGGCGAACCTTGGCGAAGTAATATAGACAATCAAGGTACTGGATGTTCCAACGCTGGCTAGCCGGTCGCGCGACCCTGGGCTTCGGCCTTGTCCGCCAGCTGTCGCCAGTGCTGCGCCATCTGCAGAAGGTGCGCGCGGTCTTCCGCCGTCGCGGCTTTCTGCGCCAGCGCCAGGCATTCGGTTGCGTAACGCCGGTATGTCTCGGCTGGACTCATGCAGCCGCGCTCCCGCCCATCCCGAACCTGCTCCTGCCCGAGCCTCTCAAACGTAAAGCGGCCTGTTTGGTTCCAAATTTCACGTTGTTCTGAGGACGGAAACCCAGGTTCCGCCCCCTGCGTTTATTTTCCTGAACAGGGTTGCTGAGGACATTGATGCAGGAAGCCAAAACATACCGTCAGTACGCCGCCGAATGCCTGCGCATGGCCAAGGCCATGAGGGAGGCGGCAGACCGGAAAGCGCTGCTGCAGATCGCGGAGGCTTGGGAGAAGCAGGCGCAGGAGGCGGAGCGTCTCGAGAAGAAATATTAAGCCGGGCGCTTCGCAATGCCGCATTCAATGAGCGCCGTTGCCTGAGGCAACGGCGCTCATGCCTGGTGCAGAGGGGACCGCGCTGCGTTCCCGCTATTGTTGAGAGGCTGTTTACAGATTCGGCCAAAGGTTGCTGCGCGCAATGGCGGCCGCGGCGAGCTTGTCTTCATCAAGGATGCCGCTCGCAACACCCGCGCCGATTTCCTTCACCAGCCGCTGGGTCAGCGCGGTGGTCGGCGATGCCACCGGCAGCTTGTCCAAAGCCTTGAGATAGGCTTCGGCCATCACGTCGAGCTCATCGGCGCTGTACATCCGCATTTCGGAACCGGCCTCCCTTCCATTGGGCCCCCGATAACGTCTGTTGCAGCGCAGCGTTCCCGGCTTCGATCCGGATTTCTTTGCGGTTCCCGCATGGTAGCGTTCCGCGACAAGCAAAATCGGGATGGAACACCATGAAGGCGACCCAATCTGCCGCGTTGCTTGGCTGGATGCTGGCGCTCGGAGCGCCACAGTTCGCGCAGGCGCAGGAAACCGCGAAGGAGTATCCGAGTAAGCCCGTGACCTTCGTCGTGCCGTTCGCGCCGGGCGGCTCGACCGGGCTGATCGCGCGCGTCATCGGCCAGAAGCTCGAGCAACGGCTCGGCAAGCCGTTCGTGGTCGATCATCGCGCGGGCGGCGGCGGCGTGCCGGCGGTGAACGCGGTCGCGCACGGCACACCGGACGGCTACACCATCATGATGGCGTCGAGCACCGCGCTTGCGATCAACATCAACGTGCGCAAGAGCCTGCCTTACGATCCGCGCAAGGACATCACGCCGATCGCGCTGATCGCCCGCATGCCCTATGTGCTGGTGGTCAATCCCGACCTGCCGGTCAAGTCGGTGGATGATCTCGTCAGGCTCGCGCGCGAGAAGCCGGGCCAGTTGTCGTTCGCCTCGGTCGGTCCCGGCACGATCCACCATCTCAACGCCGAGATGTTCAAGAGCATCTTCA
>JAIESI010000373.1 GCA_019746135.1 Xanthobacteraceae bacterium | reverse complement strand
AAACTCGCCAGAAACTTCCTTGCCGGAGTTCAACTCGCCTCCGCTATGATCTTGCTCAACTGAAGACAGGCCCTAGCATTTGCAATGCTGTCTGCCGCGGCCTCGGCAGCACCAGTTTCGAGTGTTGCTCACATCCTTGGCCGCGATGCAGCGACCAGCGGCTTGGTGGAGCCGGTGCACCATCGTCACAACCACCACTGCCATTGGAGGCTCGGTCATTTGCATTGCATCTGGCGGGATGATGGCCCCCATGGGCATCACGGCGGCGGGCACCACGGACATCGCAGTGGTGGGCGTCACGGTGGTGGACATCACGGTGGTGGACATCACGGTGGTGGACATCATGGTGGTGGACATCACGGTGGTGGACATCACGGTGGTGGACATCATGGCCACCACTGAGCGAACTGAAGCCCAAATAGTCGAAAAAACCTGAGAAGATGCTCCATTCGGTGAGCGGTGGCGGCTCCGGCGGCGACCGCCCTCCTCGGGACATGACCACGGCAATCGCCTAGGGAGCAGCGCTCGCGCAGCTCTGTGGCGCCGCCGAAGGCGCGATGAATTTAGGTTGGCGCTAACTTTCCAATCGGACCAGAAATCGCAACGTGAATCTGAGCGGAGAAAACATGAGAACACTGTTGGCGGGCATAGTGTGCTTGTTTGTTTTGTCGACGTCGGTTTTCGCGGCGGAAAACTCTGCACCCGCCGTCGCGGCGCAGGCCGGGATTCCGCCGCATTACAAGCCTGGACATAGCGGTTGCCGCTCGGGGGCGGGGTATTCATTCATCGCTGAAGCAGCGGGGCATCCCTCGACCTATCCGAAACTGATTCTGCGGGTGTTTGGTGGCGAGGTGATAGGAGTCGTATTCGAAGCCGATGCTGCCGCGGGATGGAAACCCTGGTATGACCAGCCGGCAGGTAGGCCTGTCTCGCACGGCAATGGTCCGGCACACTATTCCCAGAGCCTTTACTTCAAGCCGCCCCCGACGGCGGATGACTGTGCGAGGTCCGTGGGCCCCTTCACGAAGCGCAACTGACCTTCGGGCGCGACGGGCGTCTCCCGCGTGCCCACCAAGGAGTCATCCCGGTCTGAATTTGACGACCAATCCGGGGCGTGGACGTCGCTTCCGAAATTGACGAAGGGCAGCGTCCACCCCGAGCGAATCCGTCTGCAGAACGTTGTTGGGCCGTTCGACCGGCCAATGGCCAATGGAATAAGTGAGGTGGGTTGGATCGTAGCTATCGGGCTCGGCTGGCCTGCCCAAACATTGCCGATCTGCTCGCGGGGCGTCAGCCCTCTGGGTCTTCGGGCGCTTGGCGAGCGCGGGGGCAAGGCTTCGCACAATGCGGTGTGGCCGTTCCTGCGGCGCGAGGGACTGCGGTTCAAAAACGCGCTGAGCGACTTTAGCCAATCAACAGAGTGAAGCGCCCTGTGCGGATGGTGCCGCACGTGTGAGCGAATGGAAGAGGTGATGGCAAGTGTTACGAAACCCGACCTCATGACGAGGCCCCGCGCGTCGGCCGCAACTCCGGCACCCGCGGCATCTGTGCGGTCTCATCGACGGCGATGATCAACCCGTCGATGGCGTAGAGATCGCCCCCGGCAGCTCTCGGCGTCCATCGTCAAGGCGATCTCCTTGGATCCGAGCAATGCGCCCTTGGAACGTTCACGCGTTGCGACAACCTGAGGCTTGCGGCGCCCAGACTTCGTAGGACAACCATAGTCTGCTTGGCTTGCCGACCGCTGCTCGAAGGGTCACGATCATACCAAAGCCAGCTTCTTGGCGAGCCGGCTCCGCGTGATGTGGCCGATCTGTTCGATTGCGGTGTCGACTTCGGATTGCGGTTCGGCATCCACCCGGCGATCCATCTCCGCAATGACCGTGTCCCGCGTTTTGTGTAGCGCGAGCGCCACGATGCACGGGAAACCATGCCTCCCGCGGTACCGCCGGTTGATGTCGCTGACGCGATCGAGCTCAGCGCGCGTGAGGCGCGTGAATCCGAGGCGACCTTGCTCGCTGGCCGAGTCGTCGGTGAGCGTTCCGGCCGCGGCCTCGCGGCCGGCGAGCTCGGGGTGCGCCCTGACCAGGGCGAGCTTCTCATCCCGGCTCATGGCCCGGGCCGTGCGCATCATCGCGTCGTGCAGAGCATCCGCTGTATCGTGCTCGGCCGTGAGCCCGGCACGATGGGTCCGCTCGGCGATTTGTGGAGTGTGCTCGAAGGTGTCGCCGAAGCGCTCGACGAACAGGGCGCGCGGCAGCCGGGATGGGCGGTAGCCGCCAGGGGGCGAATGAGTCCTGATCCAGTGACGCGCGATGTCGAGACGGGTGGCGATCCATACCCTGTCATGGGATTGAACATAATCGAGAAACCGCCCAAGTGCTGCGGCCCTGCCCGGCCTGCCCCCCAGGCGGCAATGGAGACCCACCGACAGCATTCTTGGTTGATCGGCGCCTTCAGCGTACAGCACGTCGAAGCAGTCTTTCAGGTATGCGAAGAACTGGTCGCCCGAGTTGAAGCCTTGCGGCGTGGCGAAGCGCATGTCGTTGGCGTCGAGAGTGTAGGGCACGATCAAGTGGGGTCCGTGCGGACCGGCGACCCAGTAAGGCAGTTCGTCGGCATAGGAGTCGGCGCTATATAAAAAGCCCTGCTCCTTCATCACAACATCCAGTGAGTGTGCAGAGGTTCGTCCCTGGTAAAAGCCCAGTGGCCGCTGCCCGGCGGATTCGGTGTGAATACGGATTGCCTGTTCGACGTGCGCGCGCTCCTGCTCCTCGGTGAAGTTGCGGTATTCGATCCACTTGAGGCCGTGCGATGCGATCTCCCAGCCGGCCTCGTTCATGGCAGCCACGGCGTCGGGGTGGCGCGCCATGGCGCTGGCGATGGCGAAGACCGTCACCGGCAGCTTGCGTCCGGTGAACATCCGCCACAGACGCCAGAAGCCGGCACGGGAGCCGTACTCGTAGATCGACTCCATGTTCATGTGCCGCTGGCCCGGCCATGGCTGTGCGCCGACCACCTCGGATAGGAACGCCTCGGACGCCTCGTCGCCGTGGAGGATGCAGTTCTCGCCGCCTTCCTCGTAGTTGATGACGAACTGGACCGCGATGCGCGCTTTGTTCGGCCACTGCGCGTGGGGCGGGTTGCGGCCGTATCCGATCAGATCACGCGGATAGTCGGCGGTCGTGGGTTGGCCAGTCACGGCGTTCAGCTCCCCCGATAGGTTGAGTAGCTCCACGTGGAAGCAAGAAGCGGCACGTGGTAGTGCCCGTCCGGCTCGGCGATCGAGAAGCGCAGCGGGACGGTGTCAAGGAACGCAGGGGTGGCCTGCGCCATGCCGCGCCGTGCGAAGTATTCGCCGATCTGGAAGCTCAGCATATAGGTGCCGGTCTTGAACTCCGCCCCGGACAGCAGCGGCTGATCGGTGCGACCGTCCGCGTTGGTGCGTGCCTGCTTGACGAGCCGCCACGAACCGGTGGCTTCCAGAACGTGCAGTTCGATCGCGACATCGTTCGCGGGCGTGCCATGCACGGTATCCAGAACGTGTGTCGATAGCCTTCCCACGGCTTCACCTCGTTGTGTCACGCCAGCTTGCACAAGAGATAGCGTCGCCGGTCAATCGCGATTATTCGAAAAATTTTCAAAGTGAAACGAATCTTATCGATCCTCCCGGAAACGCGGCCGGCGGCTAAGGTCGCAATGGACGATCTGCAACGCTGTCTCGTCGCCTACTTTGCCTTTTCCACCATGTCGCCGCTTCCGAGTTCAACGACCCTGATGAACACGACGATTTTCTCAAGTGTCGCCATGGCGCTTCACTCCACAAACGGATTTGAAAATCCATCCGTTTTTCGAATCTATTGAACCGATTGCCCCTTGCGTAGGGTGATCTGGAGGAACGTTCTCTGGGAGGTCAGATATGGACGCCATCCTGCTCGATTGGGGCGGTCTGCTGCTGCGCTGGCTGCACGTCATTGCCGGCATCTGCTGGATCGGGTCGTCGTTCTACTTCATGCACATCGATGCCAGCCTCAAGCAGACGCCCGACATCCCGGCAGGCAAGGGCGGCGACACGTGGGAGGTGCACGGCGGCGGATTCTATCAGGTCAAGAAGTACCTGGTGGCGCCGGACAAGCTGCCGCCCGAGCTCATCTGGCACAAGTGGGAAGCTTACACGACGTGGATCTCCGGCTTCTTCCTGCTGATCTGGGTCTACTACTTCTCAGCGGACCTCTATCTGATCAACCCGGCGGTCGCTCAGATCTCGCCAGTCGCTGCGTCGGCCGTCGGCATCGGCAGCTTGGCGCTCGGCTGGTTCGTCTACGACCAGTTGTGCAAGTCGCGGCTCGCCAAAAACGAGGTGGCGCTTGCCGTCTCAGGCTTCGCGTTCATCATCCTGGTGGCCTGGGCGTTCCAGCAGGTTTTCAGCGGACGTGGCGCGCTCATCCACATCGGCGCGCTGATGGCGACCATCATGTCCGGTAACGTGTTCATGAACATCATTCCGAATCAGAAGAAGGTGGTGGCCGATCTGATCGCCGGGCGGGAGCCGAACCCTGACTATGGGAAGCAGGCCAAGATGCGCTCGAGCCACAACAATTACATGACCTTGCCCGTGCTGTTTCTGATGATCTCAGGCCATTATCCGCTCACCTACTCGACGCCCTACACCTGGGCAATCGTTGGCCTCATTCTGGTGGCTGGCGGCGTCGTGCGCCATTTCTACAACGAGCGCCATGCCCGCCGCGGTGATCCGTGGTGGACGTGGGGCGTCGCTGCAGCGTGCGTGGTCGCGGCTGTTTTCATCTCAATGCTGGGTTCCCCGACTGGACGGTCCAAGCTTGGACTGATGCCGCTGAAGCCGGTGGAGGTTGAGGTGGCCCCGGTTATCTGAACAGATTTTCCGCGTCGTTAAGTGGAGCCTCTGCCGTGGTTAGGCTGCCAAGCG
>JAIESI010000142.1 GCA_019746135.1 Xanthobacteraceae bacterium | reverse complement strand
GCAGCCTGAAACGATACCCTCATGTTATCGGAGATCGCGCCACGCCGAATTCCAACCACTTTTCGGACAGCACCTCGAAAGATTCGGAGCGCCACAGGCGCTCGCTTTCAGGTGCTTCACGTGGATTCCGAAGGCATACACCACGCCGAAATTAGCTACGTTCAAGACCGAGTGCTTACCAAAAATGACAAGTCAGAGCTCAAATCCGAAATTAAGAAGCGTTTCACTGCGCGCGCCGACCACACCTGCGCAGAATAAGCCTGTCTGATCCTTTCGAGGAACCGCCGCGACGAATGCAGAGAGGCCGCGTGTGGCGGCCTGCCGGCGGCAGCCTGCGGGCCATGACGGTTACACCAACGAGACCATGCCCCCGCCGTGCCGCTGCACGCGGCCCGCAAGCTCGAGCTCCAACAGCACGGTGCGCACAATCGCCGGCGGCGACTGCGACTGCCGGATCAGGTCGTCGATGCTGACCGGGGCGTGGCTCAAGAGCCCGGTGATGCGGGTCCGTTGATCCTCCGCCGGCTCGGCCGGGCCAGCCGGCGGTTCGCCCGCGGGCTCCTCGAGGCCCTCAAGCTTCCGGCCGAGGATCGGCCGCACCACCTCCAGCACGTCGGCGGCTTCGGTCACGAGCGTCGCGCCCTGCTTGAGCAGGCCGTTGGTGCCTTCGGCGCGCGGGTCGAGCGGCGAGCCCGGCACCGCGAACACCTCGCGGCCCTGTTCGGCGGCCATCCGCGCGGTGATCAGCGAGCCGGAGCGGCGCGCCGCCTCGACGATCACGACGCCGACCGCGAGGCCCGAGATCAGCCGGTTGCGGCGGGGGAAATCGTTGCCGCGCGGCTCCCAGCCGAGCGGCATCTCGCTCACCGCCGCGCCGTCCGGCATGATCTGTTCGAGCAGCGGCACGTGCTCGGGCGGATAGATGTGATCGTGGCCGCCGGCCAGCACCGCGACCGTGCCGGTTGAGAGGCTTGCGCGATGCGCGCCGGCATCGATGCCGCGCGCGAGCCCCGAGACAACGATGAAGCCCGCCTCGCCGAGCTCGCGGGCGATCCGCTCGGCGAACTTGACGCCGGCGGCCGACGCGTTGCGCGAGCCGACCAGCGCGATCATGTTCGCGTGAAGCACCTCGGCCTTGCCGCGCACGCAAAGAAGCGGCGGCGCGTCGTCGATCATTCGCAGCCGCGCCGGATAGCCGGGCTCGGGGAGCGCAACGAGCGAGATGCCGCGCCGCGCTGCGGCTTCGATCTCGCGCTCGGCCTCCGCTGCCGAGCAGATGCGTCCCGGTCTTGCCGCGCCGCCGCGGCGGGCGAGCTCGGGCAACGCCTCGAGTGCTGTGCCGGCGGAGCCGCAGCGATCGAGCAGGGCGCGGAAGGTGCGGGGGCCGACGTTCTCGCTGCGAATGAGCCGCAGCCAGTCGAGCCGCTGCTCGCCGGTCAGCCGCACGCCGGATTTCGATGATCTCGCCGACAATCAGGTCCTCCGTCCGCGCGGACCCCCACCCCGACCCGCCTTCGCTAAAGCTTCGGCGGGCGAGGCTGCAAGCCCGCCATCGCCTTGGCGACGGCGGGCAACCCTCCCCCTTTTCAGGGGGAGGGAGCGCCACCAGCGCGTTCACGCGCGTCTTCGACGCGCTATGGCCCGAGTTGCACCGATGCGATAGGGCCGCCGGCGCAACGCTCGCGATACCGCCGGGAGAATGGCGCGGTTTCCGGCCCTGTTGCAACCTCAGGTATGTCCCGCAGGGCTTTGTTAACCACAGGGAGCTAAGGTCAGCAGTAGATTTTTCACCGAGCGGCCCCTTCGATGTTTCCGCAGTCCTTCACCGCCCGGGTCGGTCAGCGCATGGCGATCTGGGGCGCCATGCTGGGCTTTCTGCTGCTGCTGTTCGCGGCGACCGAATTCATCCAGGACCGGCAGTCCGAGCGCATCATGGGCGAGCGGCAGCGGGCGACCGCGGCGGCGCTCTCGCACATCAGCGGATTGCCGGCCGGCAACGCGGGCGCCCACAACGAGCGGACCAAGGCGCTGGTCACCGCGATCACCGATATCGATGCGCGGCAGGCGGGCTTTGCGGCGAGCCAGCGGCAGAACAAGATCCTCATCGTCCTCCTCGGCGTCTTCATCGTCGCGCAGATCCTGGTTCTGGAATATCGCTTTCTGGTCAGGCCGGTGACGCACATGGCCGCGGTGCTGCGCGCAAGCGCCAACGCGCGCGACGAGCTTGCCGCCTATGCGCGGCGGCACGACGAGATCGGCGCGTTCGCGCAGGCGCTGCGCGGGCATTTCGCGATGGTGGCGGAGCAGCAGAAGGCCGCGAGCGCCGAGCAGGCCGAGCTCGCCGGGCGGCTCGCCAAGCAGGACGAGCTGCGGCGCGAAAGCGTCGCGTTCCAGGACCGGATCGCCGAGGTCGTCCGGCAGCTCGAGGAGCACGCGCGGCGGATGTCGTCAGCCTCGGAAAATCTCGCGACCATGTCGTCGAGCGCGGACACCCGCGCGGCGGCCTCGGCGCAGTCGACCGCGCGCGTGTCGGCGCATATCGACACGGTGGCATCGTCGATCCAGGACATCGCCGCAACGCTGTCGTCGGCCGCCGAAGACGCCGAGCACACCTCGGAGCTTGCGGCCGTCGCGCGGCAGGCGGTGGACGCCGCGAAAGCGGATTCCCGGGCGCTGACCGAAGCGGCGCGCACCATCGAGCAGGTGATCGCGCTGATCGAGGACGTGGCCGGCCAGACCAATCTGCTGGCGCTCAACGCCACCATCGAAGCGGCGCGGGCGGGCGAGATGGGCCGCGGCTTCGGCGTCGTTGCGCACGAGGTCAAGCAGCTTGCGACCCGCACGTCGCGCGCGACCGAGGACGTGCGCAGCGGCCTGCAGGGCATCACCGCGGCGTCGCAGCGGATCGCCGAGCGCGTGGCGCGGCTGGTGCAGTCGATCGATCAGGTCGCGGCGGTCGCCGACGCCATTGCCGGCTCGATGCGCAAGCAGGACGCCAATTCGCGGGCCATCACCTCGACCACCGCCAACACCGCCGATGACGTGCGCGACGTGGCTTCGACCGTGAAGGACGTCGCCGGCATGATCGGCGAGACCAGGCAGGCGGCCGACCTGGTGACGCGGGTGTCGACCGATCTCGGGCGCCAGGCCGGCGATCTGCGCTCGGCGGTCGATCGCTTCATCGAGACGACGCAGAGGTTCGCGGCATGAGCACGCTCGACACGGCGACGGACGCCAGGGATGCCGCGCCGATGCGGCCCTACCGGCTGCCGGCGGTCGTCATGCACTGGCTCACCGCCGCCCTGGTGTTCTGCATGATCGCGAGCGGCGTGATCGCCAAGCAGCTCGGCGAAGGCGATCTCGCCAACACGCTGATGAGCCTGCACAAGCTGACGGGGTTCGCGACGCTGGTGCTGGTCGTGCTGCGGGTGATCTATCGCGCGTTCGGCTCGGTGCCGGAGTGGGGTGCGCGGCTGCAGCGGCGTCCGGTGCTGCACTGGGGGCTTTACGCCGTGGTGATCCTGGTGCCGCTGCTCGGCTGGGCCGGCATCTCGGATTTCGGCGCGCGCGAGGTGGCGTTCGGCATCGTGCTGCCGCCGATCTGGCCGGAGGGCGCAGGCTACGACGAAATCCTGCTGCGGGTTCACGCCTACGCCGCGTTCGCGCTGCTGGCGCTGGTCGCGCTGCATGTCGGCGTGGCGATCCAGGACACCATGACGGCGGGGCGGCCGGGCGGGCCAAGCCACGGCGAATAGGGCGGCGCGCTGTTGTCGCGGCCGGATGTCCAACATCCGTTCATTCCCGCGAAAGCGGGCATCCAGTTCTGCCCAAAGGTGGTGTTGCGGTTGGGCAGAACTGGGTCCCCGCTTTCGCGGGGACGAACGGGGTCATGCTTCGCTCATCCGCCTACGATCCGCGGCGACCAGCGATAGGCCTTGGCGCACGCACCGCCCATCAGCATCGCACGCTCGCCGGCGTTCAGGCGGTCGGTCGCAAGGAACGGCTCGACCGCCTGCGCGTAGTTGACGACGGCATAGGCGCGGGTCCAGTCCGTGCCCCACAGGCAGCGGTCGAAACCCCAGGCATCGAACACGCGGGCGAGCGGATCCCAGATGTCCGGGAACGGATACGGCCTCCGGGACAACGTGCAGGCGCCGCTCACCTTGATCACCGCGTTGTTGCGCCTGGCAAGCTCCAGCACCTTCGGCAGGTCGGCCCACGGCTGCGGCGGGGCCGGCGGCGTGCGGGGTTGCAGGATCGCGAGATGGTCGATGATGAAGCGCGTGTCGGGATGGCGGTCGATCACCGCGGTGCCGGCGTCGACGTTGCCCCAGCAGAGAATATTGACCGGAAGGTCGTGCTGCACGGCCGCGCGGCAGATCCGGTCGAAGCCCGGGTCGGCAGGGTCGCGATCCCGCTCCGGATCCTTGGTCAGCATGATGCGGATGCCGACCGCGCCGGGTGTCCGCTTCCAGTCGGCGACGACATCGGCCACGGCCGGATCGTCCGGGTCGACCGGCTTGACGATCGCGAACCGGCCGGGATGGGCCCGTTGCACCTGCACGGCATAGCTCGCGTCGTAGCGGTACATGGAAAAGGCGGAGATGAAGATCGCACCATCGACGCCGACCTTGTCCATCGCCGCGACCATCTCGTCACCGGTCACGTGATCCGGCCAGTTCGGCACGCTGTGCCAGGGTCGCTTCGGCGTGTTTGCCTCATAAGCGTGGACCTGGGAATCGATGATCGTCATCGCGGGCGCTCCTCGACGGCCGGGAAGGTTCGGTGTCGCAACAGATTCACACCCCGGATCAGGTCCGGGGCAGGGATCATGCCCTAGCCCGGATATCTCACACTGTCTTTGCACGGTCGGGCTGCGGTGCGCGCCGGTTTTCTGGCATTTTCGGGAA
>JAIESI010000116.1 GCA_019746135.1 Xanthobacteraceae bacterium | reverse complement strand
GAGGGGGAGGCCCGCGCATGGGCGGCGGCGGAGGCGGCTTCCGTGGCGGCGGCGGCGGCTTTCGCGGTGGTGGCGGCGGTGGCCGCGGCGGTGGGCGGCGCTCGGACATCGAGCTGAAGCACGGCATCTCGCTGCTCGGCCGTCTCGACAACGGGCTCGGCTTCTACCGGTTCGTCTACAACGGCGAAAGGCGCGCCTATGTCGGCGTCATGGCGCAGGAGGTGCAGGCGGTGGCGCCCGACGCCGTCGTTCGCGCACCGGATGGATACCTGCGGGTGCGCTACGACATGATCGGCGTGACGTTCGAAAGCTACGACCGGTGGCTCGCGTCGGGTGCACGGATCCCCGCCGCTGCGGCGGCCGGCAACGCGAAGTGACGGAGGCGATGATGCGGACTTTCCGATTGGCAACACTCGCGTTCGGCGTCGCGGCGTTCCTGTCCGCGGCGATTGCCGTGGCGGATGCGCAGCAGCGCTTCAAGACGCCGGAGCAGGCGGCCGATGCGCTGGTCGCGGCGGCCCGCGCCGGCGACCGCAACACGGTCACGAAACTGCTCGGGCCGGGATCGGCCGATCTCATTTCGTCCGGCGATCCGGTGCAGGACGCCAACACGCGGCAGGAGTTCCTCGCCGCCTATGACGCCAGTCACCGCGTCGTCACCGAGAGCGGCAAGCCGGCGATCCTGGTGGTCGGCCAGACCGATTGGCCGTTCCCGATTCCGATCGTCGAGAAGGACGGCGAGTGGCAGTTCGACACCGCGGCCGGCCGCGAGGAGCTCCTGGCGCGCCGCATCGGCCGCAACGAGCTGGCGACGATCCAGACGGCCCTCGCGTATTTCGACGCGCAGAACGAGTACGCCGAGGTGACGAAAGACAAGAACGGCATGCCGGTCTATGCGCAGCGGATCTTCAGCAACCCCGGCAGGAAGGATGGGCTCTACTGGCCCACGGCGGCGGGCGAGCCGGACAGCCCGCTCGGCGAGGCGGTCGCGGAGGCAACCCGCCTGGGCTACCGCGTCGGCGGCGGCCAGATCCCGTACCACGGCTACTACTTCAAGATCCTGACCCGGCAGGGCCCGACCGCGCCGGGCGGCGCGCTCGACTATGTCGTGCGCGGCAGCATGATCGGCGGCTTTGCACTGGTCGCCTGGCCGGCCCAGTACGGCAATTCGGGCGTGATGACCTTCCTGATCAACCACCAGGGCGACGTGTACGAGAAGGACCTCGGGCCGGGAACCACAAGGATTGCCGGGGGAATGACTGCGTTCAATCCCGACCATACCTGGAAGAAAACCGTGGTAACGGAGGAAACCGCCAAGGCGGCACGCTGACGCGCACGTCTGGCGACAGCCAGGTCATATCTCCTCTGTTGGCGATTGGCGCGATCCGGCCTAGCCTCTGGACCTGAGGTCCAAGGGCTGGGCCGGACGCCATTTCGAGCATCGAGCTGCGTGCGGGAGGGAGCGATGACCGCGACCCGAGGGGCGTGTGCCGCGTTGCTGTTCGCGTGCGGCGTTTTGTGGGCCGCGCCGGCGGCAGCGCAAATCGTCAAGCTGACCGACAAGGACATCGTCGAAGCCTACGAATACATGATCGGCCGCTGGCTGGTGCTGCGGCAGGAGACGCTCGACCTCAAGGAAGGCTTCAAGTGGAACGAGATCATCCACCGCGAGCCCGGCGGCGTTGCCTGGGCCAATCCCAATCTCGACGTGGTCTATAGCGAGGCGTGGGTCGCCGTCGACGAGACGAGTTGCACGCTGATCGACCTGCCCGAGATCAAGGGCCGCTATTACACCGTGCAGGCGCTGAACGGCTGGGGCGAGGTCACCGCCAACATCAACGAGCGGAACTATCCGAAGCATCCGTTCGGCAAGTTCGCGCTGTGCCTCAAGGGCAGCAAGCTGCCGCTGCCGAAGGGCACGCAGCGGGTCGAGCTTCCGAGCTATAAGTCGCGCATCCTGATGCGCATCGAGCTCGGCGCCAATCCCGCCGAGGCGACGGCGCTGCAAAAGCGGGTAACGATGAAGGCGACCGGCGCGTCGAAGCCCGCCAAGGCCGTGGTCGAGTTCACGTTCACCAATGACAAGCTGCCGGGCATCGAGGCGTTCGAGAAGACCGCCGAGATCCTGGCGAGCGAACCCGACATCAACAAGGGCATGGTCGGCGTGCAGGAACGGGCGCTGGCCGTCGCCAAGGCCATGGCCGATTCCACGGAGCGCGCGCGCATCGATGACGTGATCCGCAAGCGGGCGATTCCGGTTTTTCTCGCCGAGACCCGCAAGCCCGGCACGCCCAAGCACGGGTGGATTCGCCCGCGTACGACCGGGAGCTATGGCAGCGATTACCTGATGCGGTCGGTCACCAACATGATCGGCATCTGGGCGAACACGCCGAAGGAGGCGCTTTACTTCGGCGCCGTCGGCGTCGACGGCAACCAGACCTATACCCAGACCTGGCCGGCCGACGCGCTTCCGGCATCGAAGGCGAAGTATTTCTGGTCGGTGATCGTCGTCGATGGCGTGGAGTACCGTGTCGTTCAAAACCCGCAGAACCGCTTCCTGCTCAACAAGCAGTCGGCGCTGCAGTTCAATCCGGACGGCTCGCTGACCCTGGCATTTGCGCCGCGACAGCCGCCGGACGTTCCCCAATCCAACTGGCTGCCGACCCCGCAAGGCAAGCGATACAACATGACGCTCCGCTTCTACGGGCCGGCGAAGGACGTCGCCGACGGCACCTACTATCCGCCGCCGCTGCAGCAGGTGCGGCGGTAGCAGGCCACCGGAAGCCGCGGGCCCGGCGGGGTTTCAGGTTGCTGAGGGAATTGGACCTAGGTCCAATCGATAAGGCCGGAAAGCGACCCGTAGAATTTCCGCCAGGGAGGGGCTGATGAAATTTTTTGGGACGGGGACGGCGGTTGAATTCCGCCGGCGCGCGCGGCTCGTGTCGTCGGCCGTGGCTCTCGGCCTCGTGGCCGTCGCATCCGATCCGCGACCGGCCGTCGCCGACCAGGGCGGCATCAGCTTCTGGCTGCCGGGTGCATTCGGCAGTCTCGCGGCGGTGCCGGGGCATCCCGGCTGGTCGCTCGGTGCGATCTATGTGCATGCGTCGGTGGATGGGGGCGGAGACGTGGCTGCGTCGCGCGCGATCCGGTTCGGCAATCGGACGACCAATCTCACGGTGAACCTCGATGCCGAGCTTAAGGCGAAGGTCGATTTCGGTCTGCTTGCGCCGGGATACACGTTTGCCCAACCGGTGCTGGGCGGGCAGTTGACGCTCAGCGCGCTGTTTGTCTATGGACGCCAGCAGGCGAACATCGATGCCAACATCACCGGAGCGCTCGGCCCGATCGGCTTTGCCGCATCGCGGAGCATCGAACGGGACCTCACCAACTTCGGCGATATCTTTCCGCAGGCGACGCTGAAGTGGAACTACGGTGTGCACAACACCATGGTCTACGGCATGATGAATATTCCGGTCGGTGCCTATGATGCGAACCGCCTCGTCAATCTCGGCCTCGGGCATTGGGCCGTCGACGGCGGCTATGGCTACACCTATTTCAATCCGCAGACCGGATACGAATTCTCCGCCGTCACCGGCCTCACCTACAATTTCGAGAACACCGACCTGAACTACAAGAACGGCATCGACTGGCATCTCGACTGGGGCGCCTCGAAATTCCTGACCAAGCAGCTCCATGTCGGCCTGGTCGGCTACGCCTTCCAGCAGATCACCGCCGACAGCGGACCGGGCGCGACGCTCGGCGACTTCAAGTCGCGCGTGTTCGCGGTCGGCCCGCAGATCGGCTACCTGTTTCCGGTCGGCGACATGCAGGGCTATGTGAACCTGAAAGGGTACTGGGAGTTCGAGGCCGAGCATCGTCCGGAGGGCTGGAACGTGTGGCTGACGCTTTCGATTGCGCCGGGCGCACCACCGCCGCAACAGGCGTCGCGGATGATCCGCAAATAGGGCGTGTGACCAAGGTGTGGCTTCATTGGCCGCTAAAGCCGAAAGCGCACTCGTGCGCATTTTTGCGATGGAGCTCTTGATCGCGGCGAGAGAATAATGAAACCGGGATCGTGTCGGTTCTTGTCGTCGGCTGCGTCAGTCGCTCTGGCGCTTTGCGCGTTGCTTGCCGTGCCGCTTGCGGCTTCCGCTGCGGACGACATTGCAAACCTGGCGGCCACAACGGGCAAGAAGTCACGTCACGCTGCGGGTGGTGTCAGGCCGCAGGAGCGCGGGGCACAAGAGCAGGGACGCGAGGAAGTCGACAACGAAAACATCTTCGGGTTTACCGAGGGCAGCGACATCGGCAGGGCCGGTGAGGCTGTGGCGCAGCTTGATGGTCGCGGCGGCTTTGATCTGCCGGGTGGCAGCTATTCGGCGTGGACCAACTACCACCAGCTCAAGTTTACGATCACCGACAGCTTTCGTGTCATGCCGTATTTGACGAGCGCCTATCACGACATCTCCGGCTTCGAAGAGCTCGAAGGCGTTCATTCGACGGTTTTCCAGGGAGGCCGTATCGAGTTCCGATATCGCCCGCTCGATCGCAAGCGTGCGCCGTTCGGCTTGACGTTCTCGCTGGACTTGCCGCACGTCCGCTCTTGCGCCGCTCTCTCCGTTGCATGCGCCGACTGACGGACCAGCTAACCCGCAGAATTCGCGCGTGAAATCGCGCCCTGGCGCGGGGTTGACTCCTGCAAAATGTTCGCTATTTGTTCTAGGGCCTGTCTTCAGTTGAGCAAGATCATAGCGGAGGCGAGTTGAACTCCGGCAAGGAAGTTTCTGGCGAGTTTG
>JAIESI010000185.1 GCA_019746135.1 Xanthobacteraceae bacterium | reverse complement strand
GAATGCTGTCCGCAATCGATCGGAACCACTGGCCGCCTTCAATCGGAATGGCTGGCCGCTTTCATCGGAATCCGCATGCCGAGGCCGGGGTAGATATCAAGGGCGCAGAGCACAAGACAAAAATCCGAGTCATCAAATGTCTCCGCGCTGCCAAAGGCCTTGGACCCTCGCGACAATACCTAGATATCGAACCTGGAACCGCAATGGCTGGCGACGATCGCTGACGGCGGGAAGCGGACTCTCATTTGACCTGTCGAATACGCTGCAGTTTGCCCGGTCCGAAGATTGGATGCAGTCGGCGGCGGACGGCGGAGGCTTGAGGTAAATCGTCTGGGAGTAATTCGCCGGACCGCCTCCATGCGATATCGGCTTGCCAACCGACTGGTCGTACCAAGGCTGCCAGCCGGCGGCCGCATCAGTTTCGAAGACCATGCCGATGATCTTGCCTTTGTACACCCGTAAAACCAGTTTCGGATGGTCGGGCCTTGTACACCCGTAAAACCAGTTTCGGATGGTCGGGCCTTGCGGCGATGAAGGAATGGCCGATCTCCGGCCGGCATCCGCCATGCCCTTGGTGAAAGTGACCAAGAAGTCCTTGGACGGGCCCGGCTGAAGGGTCTGCGCCCACGGTCATGGGGCGCTGCCAGGATCAAGGAGACAAAGAATTAGTTTAATGCGTCCTCCCTTTTCCATCGGAGGTTACGTCGGAAAGTGGCCCGGGCGCCATCCGAAAGACGGCTTCGAATATACCGGACAGCCATCAGATCCGTACAACTTCAAGCTCCCCGCACTGGTGGAGCTGATGCCGAATCTCAGTAACGGGAAAGTGACGATATCGCCGACAGCCTGGGTTTAACACTTCGTTAACCAATCTCGCATCAGGGTACCGCATACATCTTGGAGGCGGGCATGACGGGGCCGGAAGTCATCAGTGCAGCCGAAAACGCGATCCTCACCATCGTGGTGATATGATCCCGACCCCGCAAACTGGTCCGAGTTGAGGGCAAATTTCTCGGGCATCCTGAACCTGACACGGGGGGGGACGCCATGAAGCGGAAGCGGTTTTCGGAGGAGCAGATTGCCTTTGCCTTGAGGCAGGCTGAGAGCGGCACAACGATCGAGGAGATCTGCCGCAAGATGGGGGTCTCGGAGCCGACATTCTATCGCTGGAAGAAAGTTTACGCTGGCATGGGTATCGCCGAGATCCGGCGCCTGAAGCAACTTGAGGATGAAAACGTAAAGCTCAAGCGCGTGGTGGCGGATCTGACGCTGGACAAAGCGATGTTGCAGGATGTCCTGCGAAAAAAATGGTGAGGCCCGCCGTTCGACGCGAGATCGTGCGCCATCTGCAGCAGGTCTACGATATCGCCGAGCGACGGGCCTGCAAGGCGACCGGCTTCCATCGATCCTCGCAGCGCTACAAGTCGCGCGGCGATCCACAAACCCAACTGCGCATGCGGTTGAAGGATCTGGCGGCCAGTCGGGTCCGTTATGGCTATCGGCGTCTCCACGTACTGCTGCTGCGGGGGGGCTATCGTTTGAACCACAAGCGAACCTACCGGCTTTATCGCGAAGAAGGACTGTCGATCAGAAGCAAAACACCAAAGCGTAAGCGGGCTTGGCGCTATCGTTGGGGTCGGCCAGAGATCGTCGGCGCGAACCAGTGCTGGGCGATGGACTTCATGTCGGATGCGTTGTTCGACGGGCCGCCCATTCCGACTTTTGACCATTGTGGATTGCCACACCCGAGAATCACTTGCGATCGTTCCAAGAACGAACTTCCAAGCTTTCCAGGTCGTCGAGGTTCTCGAGCGGCTGACAACGGAGCGCGGTAAGCCAAAGACCGTTCGCTGCGACAACGGCCCCGAGTTTGCCGGCAAGATGCTCGATCAGTGGGCCTATCACAATGGCGTCGAGATCGACTTCTCGAGACCTGGAAAACCCACGGACAATGCATTCTGCGAGGCCTTTAACGGTCGCATTCGCTCAGAGTGCTTGGTTCTTGTCGATGACCGACCCCATCGAGCGGATCGAGGAATGGAGGTGCCATTACAACAACGATCGACCACACACCTCGCTCGGCAACTTGACCCGAACGAGTTCGCACGACAAACTCAAACAGCCCGAGAAATTGCATAGAACCTGGACCACAAAACGGGGCAGCTCCACACCGGCCGAGGCTCTAATCGCCGCTGGATGAAAGTTCAGTGGCAGGTCAGACACGTTCTCCCACTTCGCTAAGAGGTAGGAATAAATGTCGTGTCTATGACTAGTAGCGATTTAAAGAGTGAAGTCCTGCCAGGTCCGGAACGGCGCCGGCGAAGGAGAGCCCGCAGAGAACTCGAGAGCCTCCTTGAGGATCTCGGCTTCAATCCGCCATCAGGGCTAAGACTCTCCTCTCCTCTCCTCCAGCTGCGGTGTCCACGTTGTGATCTGATTGGGATGGACATCGAACTGCTCAGCAAGCTCAGCAGCGTTTGATCGCCCTTGATCGCGGCAATCGCAACCCTCGCCTTGAAGGCCGGTGTGTGGTTCCGGCGTGGTCGTCTTGGCATGGTCTCTCCTGATTCGCGGGCACAGCGTGCCCGCCGTCAGACAGAAACTCCACTTATCGTCCTGTGCGGATTTCCGGGACCGGCTCTCTCCGCCGCCGGCGGCGTGCAACGCGCCGGCTTCGAGCGCATGGTTGCCGAAGTCTGCCTTGGCAAAGTCAGTGCCGTCTGCGCACGCGAGGTCTCTCGCTTCGCCCGCAACAGCCGCGATTGGTAACAGCTGATCGAGATGTGCCGCGTGGTCGACACCGTGCTGGTCGATCAGGAGACGATCTATGCGCCGAGACACGGCAATGACCGGCTGCTGCTGGGCTTGAAGGGCAGCGTCAACGAATACGAGCTCGATCTCCTACGCCAGCGCTCGCTGTCCGCCCAATTCGAGAAGGCGCGCCGAGGCGAGCTGGCCGTCAGCGCGCCGGTAGGCTTCGTGAAGGCCGGCGACCGCTATGAGAAGGATCGAAACCGGCGTGTGCAGGAGGCGATCACGCTGGTCTTCCCTCGAGAAAAAGGCTTTACTCCTCAAGCCGCATTGACCGACTCGCCGTGGAATAACGCGGCTCGGATGCTGAAAGCGATGGCTAAACCGATTGAGCAAGTGACGATTGTGGGCGGCGGCACCGCTGGCTGGCTAACTGCGATCATCCTAAACGCCAATTTGAATATGGCGGGCGAGAAGCCGCGCGTTCTTGTTACCCTGATTGAATCTCCAAATATTCCTACAATAGGTGTAGGCGAATCCACAATTCAGAACTTGAAGAATACGCTGAAGCGTTCAGGATTGGATGAGGCCGAGTTCCTGCGACGCTCCAATGGATCATTCAAATTGGGCGTGCGCTTTCTTGATTGGTCCAAGCGCGGCGACGGAGATAATTTTTTCCATCCACTGGACAACCCGCCGCTTTGTGGCGGACTTACCCCTGCCTATCACTTCAAAAAATTCGGGGCGCATTGGCTGGGCACCTCCTTTGGCGAAAACGTTGCCCCAAACGCCTCGATCATCGCAGCGGGCAAGGGACCGCGGCCGCTGGCCGCCCCCTCCTACCAGTATGATGTAAATTACGCTTATCACGTCGATGCCGGTCAGTTTGCCGAGCTAATGCGCCACTTTGCTACCGCGCGCGGCGTGAAACACATTCGCGACGATGTAGTCGATATCGAGCAGACCGAGTCGGGCATGATCTCTGCCCTCCATCTTCGAAATGTCGGCCGCCACCCGGTCGAATTTGTCGTGGATTGTTCGGGATTCCGCGCGCTCGTGTGGAATAGAATGGGCGCGAGGCCATTTATACATGCCAACAACCGGTTGTTTAACGATCGTGCAATACCGTTGCAGGTTGAGCATCGCGATCCGACTAAGATCGAACCTTGCACCAGAGCGCAAGCTTTGAGCGCGGGGTGGGCTTGGCGCGTTCCGCTCTACAACCGAGTTGGAACCGGCTATGTTTACTCAAGCGCTTTCATCACCGACGATCAGGCGAAAGCCGAGTTTGTCTCTCACCTGAGGAAGACCGGCGATCTCGCTGCTGACGCGCCTGAGCCGGATACGCGGGTAATCCAGATGCGGATCGGGCACACCCCCGAGCCATGGATCAAAAACTGCGTGGCGATAGGTCTGTCCCAAGGTTTCGTAGAGCCGCTTGAAGCCACGGCGATTTATTCCATAGATGTCAGCGCGAGGCGCCTCGTAATGAATTTTCCCGATAAGGACTTCGCCCCCGAATTAGCGAAAGCTTACAATTCGCGCGCCGCAAGAATGACCGAGGAAGTAATCGATTTTCTGCAGCTAAACTATCTGACCTCAAATCGCGATGAGCCGTTTTGGCGTGCGAATCGAAACAATACGACGATCTCTGATTGGCTGCGAGATCGACTGGAATTGTGGAAGCGCCGCTTTCCAGATATGGACGACACCGAGGGCCGTGTACTGTTCGACTCTAACAACTTTCTATATGTGCTCTATCCAAAGAGATATTTTGAAAATATCCGTCCTCCTCTCGAGCACCTCCTCCGGCGCGAGGATTGGAAATCTTTCGGTAGGGAACTGAAACAATTCACCGACCAGCTCAAGACCATGCTGCCGTCGCATTTCGACTTGCTTACTCATATACGAACTGGGGGCACTCAAGCCGAGCAGGCAAACCCGAAGCTAGAGAAATTGCTGGCCTCTGCCACTCAATTCCGGCCCTGATCTTAGCCAAGTTTCTTTAAGGCGCC
>JAIESI010000281.1 GCA_019746135.1 Xanthobacteraceae bacterium | reverse complement strand
TTCGCAGGCATAGCGTGCCTGCCGTCAGGCAGAAATTCCACTTAGCGCCCTGTGCAAAATTCCGGGACCGGCTCTAGGACATGGACGAGATTGGCCGCCGTGATCTGCTGCGACGGGCTTTTGGTTTAGCAGGAGGAGCGGCAATCTCCGCTTTGCTGCCAGGTTGGGCGCGAAGTGGAACGTCGGGCTTCACGAAACATCAGCGCGCACTATCCGGCCGAGACATAGCACTTGCGATCGACAACGCTTCGTGGCCTGTCGATGGTCGGTTTGGGCCAGCCGTAACAGTGAATGGCACTATTCCCGGTCCGATCCTACACTTGAGGGAAGGTCAACGGGTTCGTATCGCAGTCACGAACCGATTGGACGAAACCGCTTCGATCCACTGGCATGGCATGCTGGTGCCAACCCAAATGGATGGCGTGCCAGGCGTTAGCTTTCCTGGCATCCCGGCGAGAAGTACGTTCATCTATGAGTTTCCCGTAAAGCAAAGCGGCACGTATTGGTACCACAGCCATTCCGGCTTTCAGGAGCAGGAAGGACTATACGGCCCAATCGTAATCGACCCTAAGCAGCCTGATCCGGTTCATTACGATCGCGAGCACGTCATTGTGCTGTCCGACTACAGCTTCATGCCGTCGCATCTCGTCATGCAGCGCCTCAAGCAGGAGGCAGGTGTTTTCAATTATCAGAAGCAGACGTTGGCTGGCTTGCTTGCCGGGCGCGATCAGACCCTCGAGGAGCGCTTGCAATGGGCGAAGATGCGGATGGATCCGACTGACATCTCTGACGTCACGGGTGCGGTTTATACGTTTCTCATCAACGGTCACGGTCCAGAGGACAATTGGACAGGTTTGTTCAGGCCGGGCGAGCGAGTCAGGCTGAGATTCATCAATGCGGGCGCGCAGATGGTTTTCAACGTTCGCATTCCTGGCCTGCGGATGACGGTCGTCGCGGCCGACGGCCAGATGGTGCGCCCTGTCGTTGTGCATGAGTTCCAGATCGGCAACGCCGAAACCTACGACGTTATCGTTCAGCCGGTGGGGGATCGCGCGTTCACGATCGTGTCCGAGGCCGTGGACCGGTCGGGAATGGGACGGGCAACGCTGGCGCCGCGTCTTGGAATGTCGGCGCCGGTGCCGCCGTTACGTGAGCGGCCGCTGGCGACGATGAAGGACATGGGCATGGATATGTCCTCGATGAAGATGAACGGGGACAAGGGCATGGACATGTCCTCCATGAAAATGGGCGGCAAGGAGATGTCGGGCGGATCCGGTGCTGCGATGTCTGCAGCCTCTGGCGGTTCCGCTTCCATGCCCGGTCACTCGATGTCGCAGAACTCCTCGATGCCGGGGATGGCTGGGATGCGGCGTGGATCGCCGCCCCCCGGCATGGCTCCGCCGAAGCCGCGCGGATCGGATGCGATGAGTGATATGGGCGGCATGGACATGGACATGCGCGACCCGAAGAATGCTCCAGGGGTGAAGCTCGGGCCTGGCGTGCAGACGATCGCTCCGATGCCTCAGGACCGTACTGGCGATCCGGGTATGGGACTGGACAGCGTCGGTCACCGCGTCCTCGCTTACAAGGATCTGATCGCCCTACACCAGATACCCGACGCCCGAACCCCATCCCGCGCCCTGACGATCCATCTGACCGGAAACATGGAGCGGTTCATCTGGGGTTTCGATGGAGAGAAGTTCAGCGAGACCACGAAACCGTACACCTTCCGAAGCCGCGAGCGGGTGCGGATCACGCTTGTGAACGATACGATGATGACGCACCCGATCCACCTGCACGGACACTTTTTCGATGTCGTCAATGGTGCGCCGGCGAGCCACAAACCGCGCAAGCACACCATCAACGTGTTGCCGGGCGGCAAGGTCAGCTTTGACATCACGGCTGAGCCCGGCGACTGGGCGTTTCACTGCCACATGCTGTACCACATGCATGCCGGCATGTTCCAAGTGTTCAGCGTGCGGCCATTTCAAGGAGCACCGGCATGAAACAACTGCTTTTGGCAGTGGTGCCGGTGCTCTGGGCGGCGGGAGTTCTAGCGCAGCAGATGCCTGCAATGCCCGGCATGAACATGCCCGGCGCGAGTCAAACCAGTGGGAAAACGAACCCGAAAGCTTTCAAGGCCAAACCAAAAGGCCAAGCCGGCGACAAAACCGACAAGTCTGGAGCGAGCACGCAGCCAGCGAGCCCTCAGGTAGGCAAAGACATGAGTGGTATGAAAAGCATGCGCATGCCCTCGGGTTCTGGCAGTAGCGCAATGCCCGGCATGAAAATGCCCCTGGGCGGGTCCGCAAAACAAATGCCCACCATTCCCGAATCTCCTCCTCCGCCTCCGCCGCGCGACCACGCTGCGGATCGCTACTACGATCCAGCCGCAATGGAAGCGGCTCGCGTAGAGCTGAGAGACGATCATGGCGGCGGCATATATTCGAAGGTGATGGCCAACATTGCCGAGTTTCAGTCAGGCGGAAGATATCGTTGGGACGGTCAGGCGTGGATCGGCGGCGACATCAATCGTCTAGTGTTGAAGAGCGAAGGTTCGGGGACACGACGCGATGGCCCCGAAGAGGCTGAACTGCAAGCTCTCTATTCACGAGCAGTGGGTGTCTACACTGACTTCCAGGCGGGGGTGCGATACGACTTCAAGCCCACTCCTTCAAGGACCTATGCGACGGTAGGAGTGCAGACGATCTTTCCATATTGGTTTTCATTCGAAGGCGCTCTTTTCCTTTCCAGCAAGGGAGAACTGCTCGCGCGGCTGGAGGGCACATATGATCTGATGCTGACCCGGCGGCTGGTACTGCAGCCCCGAGTTGAACTGAATTTCGCTGCACAAAACTCGCCTGACATCAATGTCGGCTCCGGCCTCTCCGATGCGGAACTCGGCCTGCGGCTGCGCTACGAAATCCGGCGGGAATTCGCACCATATATCGGCGTGTCATATAACCAGAAAGTTGGCAGGACGGCTTACTTCGCGCATTCCGAAGGTAAAGACCCCGGCGCGGTCAAGTTCGTCACTGGAATCAGGGCTTGGTTCTGATTCAAGATCGTATCTTCCTGGTCAGCGCCGAATGAAACGGCTAGAGGCGGCCACCTTCAGCACGCTGCCACCTAATCGAGGTAGTCTGAGGCCGCCAAACTGGATCGTTTTGGGCTAGAGTCTAGACCAAAGTTTGGAAGTGAAAACGAGGAAAACGAAATCGTGTTGAGACGAGCCGTCTGTTTGCGGCCGCGCAGTTCACTTCAGAACTTTTTCGATTGCCGCGGATCGTCATCCGGCAACCGCCCGAAACTATCGCGCGTGATCAGGCCGAAGCAAAGTCGGGTCCTGTCGTGTAAAAGTCGAGGATAGAATCCGGCGCGTTGGCAACCCTTGAGGGAAGCAATATTGTGTTCGTCGACGAAGGTCTGCACCTCACGAGCCCCGAAGTCTATGGCGCGCTCTGCTATGAGCGCCATCGCTGCCGACATGATGCCGAGCCCTCGATAAGCGGGCGGCGTATAGGCATTCTCCAGCAGGGCTTGGCCTGGTTGCAACGCTGGAAAGCCGCCCAAATTTCGGATGAATTCGTTGTCCTGTGCGCCAAACAGCCACTGCACGTAGCAGGGCAGGTCGTTGCGGCTATCGACTGCAACGAATCCGCCGCGTGCGCCTTTGTCGACGAACGCGCGGCGCCAAGCGATCTCCAAGCGCTCGGCGGAATCGCTTGCGCTGTTGCTTGCAAACAGTGAGGCCAGATCGCGCGACTGCAATGGCCTTATTGCTATCGGAATTTTTGCAACAGGATTTTCGAAGAACAATGTCAGGTCACGAGAGAGGCCATAACGCCTGAACTTGGCACAAAGCCCGAGTCGCAGCCGGCCGCCCACGCGAGCTGTGAAATTACCGAACCGGCTGCCAATGGCTGGTGCGACATTGACGGGCATCTGGGTTTCTTGCACGGTCATGATTCGCTCGCGGTGGCTTCGGTCATGATAGGCGAACAACCTTTCGACCGTGTTACAGGAGGCGGATCCGGCCGCGGCTTCGCATTCACCACTTGTTCATGACATCGGATTACCAAGCGTTCGACGCGGATGTAGCTCAGCGGCAGAGCGCCGTCCCACCCGGATGGAGACGATGGTTCGAACCCATCCGTCCGCTCCATGATCGCCTGAATCTGCGCAACGGGCGGCTGGTGTCCTATAAATTCCTGGTAACCGGTGTTACGATTTTGCCGTTAATCGTTTTTGAACCGCGTCCGGAACAATTCATTAACCAATTTTTGATCTCGCCATTGGCACAGTCCGGCCGCATTCTGGTCAGCTTGGCAGAGTTCGCTTCCCGGTCAAGAATTTATTCACTGATCCGTGCCTAATAACATTGAGCTTGATGCACTTTAAGATCTGCGATGGTCCGTCATGGCCGAACGCCGAATGCAGATGCGAAGTCGGACGTTGAAGACGGCGCAAATCGTCTTCAACGAGCGGCGTTCGGTCCTTGATTGCATCGTTCGCAATACGTCATCGGTGGGTGCCTGCCTGCAGATCGCCCATGTCTTGGAATTACCCGACCGCTTTATGTTGCGCATGGTATCTGACCAGCACCAGTTTTCGTGCGAGGTGAAATGGCGGCGTGGAGAGAGAGTGGTAACCGTCCGGTAGAGGCCGTCTTGCGCGTGTGAGGTCTCGCGGCAAGTCATAGGACTATTGCTAGGAACAGTCC
>JAIESI010000162.1 GCA_019746135.1 Xanthobacteraceae bacterium | reverse complement strand
GACGAGGGCACGACCGAGGAGAAGGCCAGGGAAGAGTATCGCGGCATCGCCGAGCGGCGGGTGCGGCTCGGCCTCGTGATCGCCGAGATCGGCGAGAAGAACGGCATCAAGGTGACCGACGAAGAGCTGAGCCGCGCCGTGATGGAACGCGCGCGCCAGATGCCGGGGCAGGAGCAGCGGGTGTGGGAGTTCTACCGCAACAATCCCGACGCGCTCGCGGGCCTGCGGGCGCCGATCTTCGAGGACAAGGTGATCGACTACATCCTCGAGCTCGCCACGATCACCGACAAGGCGGTGTCGCGCGAGGAACTCTACAAGGAAGACGAGGCCTGACGGCCCACGCGGGCCGGCGGGGCTCGGGCGAACATGGCTCAGGCGAATATGGCTTGGGCGAACATGGCTTGGGCGGGCATGGTTGCTGCAGGCTCGGCCTTGCGTCGGCAGACGATTGGACTATGTGACGGTGCCGGGGCTACGCTGCGTTGAGCGGCTGTCCCGGTCCGGGCACACCATCTGTTAAGCGGTCGTCCACAAGTTCTGCGCGGTCCGCTGCCCTACATGTTGCGGCGCGCCGAACCTATATAGTCTCGGCATAGAGGCTCGATTCGTCCGGTTGCCAGGACTTTTCAGGAGATGAAGCGTGAGAGATCCCGTCAGCACTTACATGAACCTGGTTCCGATGGTGGTCGAGCAGACCAACCGCGGCGAGCGGGCCTATGACATCTTCTCGCGGCTCCTGAAGGAGCGCATCGTCTTCATCACCGGTCCGATCGAGGACGGCATGGCGACATTGGTCGTCGCGCAGCTCCTGTTCCTTGAGGCCGAGAACCCGAAGAAAGAGATTTCCATGTACATCAACTCGCCCGGCGGGTTGGTGACCGCCGGCATGGCGATCTACGACACCATGCAGTTCATCCGGCCGCCGGTGCAGACGCTGTGCTGCGGGCAGGCCGCGTCCATGGGGTCGCTGCTTTTGGCCGCAGGCGCCAAGGACATGCGCGCGGCGCTGCCTAATGCCCGGATTATGGTCCATCAGCCGTCGGGTGGGTTCCAAGGCCAGGCGACCGACATCATGCTGCACGCCCAGGAGATCCTGAACCTGAAGAAGCGGCTGAACGAAATCTACGTCAAGCACACCGGCCAGCCGATCAAGAAGATCGAGGACGCCCTGGAGCGCGATTACTTCCTCACCGCGGAGGCGGCGAAGGATTTCGGGCTGATCGACAAGGTCATCGAGAACCGGCCGGAGGACCCGACGGCGAAGCCGTGAACCTGCGTCAATGAGCTATAACCAGGCCCCAAAAACGCCATTTCTGACCGGGTGTTATTGTTAATGAAATCTTGATTGTTCCTCCGCTAGCGTGCTTCGCTAGAGTATTCGCGGGGAGCGGGGTTGGTGAAATGTGTGACTGCCGCGCTACGGTTTTTTAGCGTGGCTGCTGCTAAAAAAGGGATCGGCCTCGCGATGCGAGCGGGGCCACGGAGAGCGGAATGAGCAAAGTCGGCGGCAGCGATTCAAAGAACACCCTGTACTGTTCGTTTTGCGGCAAGAGCCAGCACGAAGTCCGCAAGCTCATCGCCGGCCCGACGGTCTTCATCTGCGACGAGTGCGTCGAACTCTGCATGGACATCATCCGCGAGGAGAACAAATCCTCGCTGGTGAAGTCGCGCGACGGAATCCCCACTCCGAAGGAAATCCGCAAGGTTCTCGACGACTACGTGATCGGCCAGGACCACGCCAAGAAGGTCCTCGCGGTCGCCGTCCACAACCACTACAAGCGGCTCAACCATCAGGCCAAGCACAACGACGTCGAGCTCGCCAAGTCCAACATCCTGCTGATCGGTCCGACCGGCTCGGGCAAGACGCTGCTGGCGCAGACGCTCGCCCGCATCCTCGACGTGCCGTTCACGATGGCGGACGCGACCACGCTCACCGAAGCCGGCTATGTCGGCGAAGACGTCGAGAACATCATCCTCAAGCTGCTGCAGTCGGCCGACTACAACGTCGAGCGCGCGCAGCGCGGCATCGTCTACATCGACGAGATCGACAAGATCAGCCGCAAGTCCGACAACCCGTCGATCACCCGCGACGTGTCGGGCGAGGGCGTGCAGCAGGCGCTGCTCAAGATCATGGAAGGCACCATCGCTTCGGTCCCGCCGCAGGGCGGCCGCAAGCATCCGCAGCAGGAGTTCCTGCAGGTCGACACGACCAACATCCTGTTCATCTGCGGTGGCGCCTTCTCCGGCCTCGAAAAGATCATCTCGGCGCGCGGCAAGTCCACGTCGATCGGTTTCGGCGCCAAGGTGATCGCTCCGGAGGATCGCCGCACCGGTGAAATCTTCCGCGAGGTCGAGCCGGAGGATCTGCTCAAGTACGGCCTGATCCCGGAATTCGTCGGCCGTCTGCCGGTCGTCGCCACGCTCGAGGACCTCGACGAGACGTCGCTGAAGAAGATCCTGACCGAGCCGAAGAACGCGCTGGTGAAGCAGTACCAGCGGCTGTTCGAGATGGAGTCAATCGATCTGACGCTTGCGGAAGAGGCGCTCGGTGCGATTGCGCGCAAGGCGATCGAGCGCAAGACCGGCGCGCGCGGCCTGCGCTCGATCATGGAGAGCATCCTGCTCGACACCATGTTCGATCTGCCGAGCCTCGAAGGCGTCGAGGAGGTCGTGATTTCCCGCGAGGTGGTCGAGAACACCGCGCGGCCGCTGTACATCTACGCCGACCGGGCCGGGGACGCCGGCGCGACGGCATCGTAGGGACGGTGGTCGACTACCACCGTCTTTGGAATACGTGCACAGTGATGGCGTCCGAAGTCGCCCTTTTGGGGCGGGCCGGACGCCATATTTGTTTGAATCTACAGGTTAACTTGACACCCCGGCCGCCTGTATCCACCTAATGGTGCGGCGGATGGGCAAGGTTTGCAGATTCGCCGGTTTTGCTACCGGGCAGCGGTCCCGTTCTTGCTTTGTCGTTCGGAGGACGCAAAGTGAGATGCAGACCAGGGCACTGTCCGGCCACACGGCACTCCATCGCGGTCGCGTATGATGCGGGCCATGACGGAGGGGCACAACAACAAGGATCCTTGCAATGACACTTCCCAAGCCACGACCGCCGCTCAACCCCGGTGAAACCCGGGCCTATCCGGTGCTGCCGCTGCGAGACATCGTGGTCTTCCCGCACATGATCGTGCCGCTGTTCGTCGGCCGCGAGAAATCGATCAAGGCGCTGGAAGAGGTGATGCGATCCGACACGTTCATTCTGCTCGCGACGCAGAAGAACGCCTCCGATGACGATCCGGCCACCAGCTCGATCTACGAGACCGGCACGCTCGCGAGCGTGCTGCAGCTGCTGAAGCTGCCCGATGGCACCGTGAAGGTGCTGGTCGAGGGCGCGCAGCGCGGCAAGGTTCTCCAATACACCGACCGCAGCGACTATTACGAAGCGACCGCCGTCGTTCTCCAGGACGACATGGGCGACAAGGTCGAGGCGGAGGCGCTGGCGCGCTCGGTCGTGACCGAGTTCGAGAACTACGTGAAGCTCAACAAGAAGGTGTCGCCGGAGGTTGTCGGCGTGGTCCAGCAGATCGAGGACTACGCCAAGCTCGCCGACACCGTCGCGTCGCATCTCGCGGTCAAGATCCCCGACAAGCAGGGCATCCTCGAGACGCCGACCGTCGCCGAACGGCTGGAAAAGGTTCTCGGCCTGATGGAGAGTGAAATCTCCGTGCTGCAGGTCGAGAAGCGCATCCGCACGCGCGTCAAGCGCCAGATGGAGAAGACGCAGCGCGAGTACTACCTCAACGAGCAGATGAAGGCGATCCAGAAGGAGCTGGGTGACGAGGAAGGCCGCGACGAGCTGGCCGAGCTCGAGGACAAGATCAAGAAGACCAAGCTCTCCAAGGAAGCCCGCGAGAAGGCGCAGCACGAGCTGAAGAAGCTGCGGCAGATGTCGCCGATGTCGGCCGAGGCGACGGTGGTTCGCAACTACCTCGACTGGCTGTTGTCGATCCCGTGGAACAAGAAGAGCAAGGTCAAGAAGGACCTCAAGGCTGCCCAGGAGATCCTGGACGCCGATCACTTCGGCCTGGAGAAGGTCAAGGAGCGGATCGTCGAGTATCTCGCCGTGCAGCAGCGCGCCAACAAGCTGACCGGCCCGATCCTGTGCCTGGTCGGACCGCCCGGCGTCGGCAAGACCTCGCTCGGCAAGTCGATCGCGAAGGCGACCGGCCGCGACTTCGTGCGCGTGTCGCTCGGCGGCGTGCGCGACGAGGCCGAGATCCGCGGTCACCGGCGGACCTATATCGGCTCGATGCCCGGCAAGGTCATCCAGTCGATGCGGAAAGCCAAGTCGTCGAACCCGCTGTTCCTGCTCGACGAGGTCGACAAGATGGGCGCCGATTTCCGCGGCGATCCGTCCTCGGCCCTGCTCGAGGTGCTCGATCCCGAGCAGAACTCGACGTTCAACGACCACTATCTCGAGGTCGACTACGACCTCTCCAACGTGATGTTCATCACCACGGCGAACACGCTCAACATCCCGCCGCCGTTGATGGACCGCATGGAGATCATCCGGCTGGCCGGCTACACCGAGGAAGAGAAGGTCGAGATCGCGCGCAAGCACCTGATCCCGAACTCGGTGGCCAAGCACGGCCTCAAGACCGA
>JAIESI010000330.1 GCA_019746135.1 Xanthobacteraceae bacterium | reverse complement strand
CCGGAATCCAGACGCATACACCGCCTTCTCGACTGGATTCCGGGCTCACGCGCTTCGCGCGTGCCCCGGAATGACCGGGGAAGATTTTTGCGGTGCAGGCCATGCAAGCGTGCGGCTGGCAACAATCGAGTGCAAAGCGTAAGGGTCGCGCGATGACAACGCCCGCATCCCGGACCACCGCCATCGGCGTCCTCTGTGGGGCGGGCGCGGCGGTGCTGTGGGCCGCGGGCTTCGTGGCCGCGCGGCACGGCATCGACATCGGCATGACGGCGTCGGACATCACCTTTCACCGCTGCTTCTGGGCCGGCGTGGTGCTGTTTCCGCTGGCCTTCCGCGACGGGCTGAGGGACCTCAACGGCATCGGCTGGGGCCGCGGCCTGGTGCTGACGTTCCTCGGCGGACCGGGCATCGCCTTCGTCAGCTATTCCGGCTTCCACCTCGTGCCGCTCGGCCATGGCGGCGTGATCCAGCCCTCGAGCGCGGCGCTGTTCGGGCTGCTGCTCGCGACCGTGGTGCTGCTGGAGCGGCTGCCGCTGCAGCGCGCGATCGGCGCGGCGGTGATCGTCGCGGGGCTGTGCGTGATCGGCGCGGAGGCGATCGCAACCATCGGCCCGCATGGCCTGCTCGGCGACGGGATGTTTGCGCTGGCGGGACTGATGTTCGCCGGCTTCGGCACGCTGCTGCGGCGCTGGCGCGTGCCGCCGCTCCGCGCGACGGTTGCGGTCAGCGTGGTGTCGATGGTGGTGCTGCCGGTCTATGGGGTCGCGTTCGGCTTCGACCGGCTGATCGCGTTCGGGCTCTGGGAGAACCTGCTGCAGGCGGTGATGCAGGGCCTGCTGGCGGGGCCCGCGGCGATCTACCTGTTCACCCGCGCGATCGTGCTGCTCGGCGCCGCGCGCGCGGCGGTCTACCCCACCTTGGTGCCGCCGAGCACGCTGCTGATCGGCTGGCTCGTGCTCGGCATCGTGCCGACCGGAATGCAGATCCTGGGCCTGGTCATCGTGCTGATTGGATTCCGGCTGACGCAGCGAAACTAGCGCCTTTGTTGTCGGTTGAATCGTTTGCGGCATCGGCGGTCTCATCCCTCCCCGCGAGGGGAGGGTGGCGAGCGAAGCGAGCCGGGTGGGGAGAAGTCTCCGTTCCTCGCTGGCTTCTCCCCACCCCCGCGCCATAGCGCGTCGAAGACGCGCGTGAACGCGCTGGCGGCGCGGACCCTCCCCTCGCGGGGAGGGATGAGACCGCCGATGCCGCAGGTGTCTAACGCCTGTGCGGTTGACCGCGAATCGCGTAATCCGGCACGGGCAGGTCTTCGAGGCGCCATGGACTCCAACGATTTCCACGACGTCGTTGCCGCCATCGTCACCACGATCCGACTGACGTTGCGCACCGAGCTGTCGTCGATCTGGCTGCCGATCCAGTTCGGCGTCATTGCGCTTGCGGCCATCGCCGCGGTCGGCATTTCCGCGCTGGTGCGGCGGAAATTCGATCTGGCCGCGGCGACGATGGGGTGGCCGGGCTATCTGCGGCTCGCGGTCCGCGCGCTGATCGACAACTTCGCGGTGCTGGTCTTCATCCTGCTGATCAGCATCGTCCGCCCCGCGCTCGAGGCCGCGGCGACGCATCCGCGGACCTACCTGCTGCTGGTCGCCAACAATCTGGCCACCGCCTGGGTGGTGATCGCGATCATCACCAGCCTGATCCGCAACCCCTTCATCAACCGCGTCGTCGCGGTCAGCGCATGGACGATCGCAGCGCTGAGCATCATGGGGCTGCTCGACGGCACCGTTGCGGCGCTCGATTCGCGCGCCATCGTGCTCGGCGGCCTGCGCATCTCGCCGCTGCTGCTGCTCAAGCTGACGGCGCTGCTGCTCGTTGCGATCTGGATCGCGACGGCGCTCAGCAATTTCCTGGAACGTCGCGTGCAGGCGTCCGAGGACCTGACGCCGACGATGCAGGTGCTGCTCAGCAAGCTGATCCGCATCGCGGTGATGGCGATCGCCATCGTCGTCGTGCTGAGCGCGTCGGGCATCGACCTGTCGGTGCTGGCGGTCGCGACCGGCGCGGTCGGCGTCGGCGTGGGCCTCGGCCTGCAGAAGATCGTCGCCAACTTCGTCAGCGGCATCGTGCTGCTCGCCGACAAGTCGATCAAGCCGGGCGACGTCATCACCACCGGCGAGCATTTCGGCTGGGTGACCAAGATGGGCACCCGCTACACCACGGTGGACCTGAGGGACGGCCGCGAGGTGCTGGTGCCGAACGAGGACCTCGTCACCCAGCGCGTGATCAACTGGTCCTACACCAGCGACCGGATTCAGCTGCAGATCAAGTTCAACACCAGCTACGGCGACGACATCAGGAAGACGCAAGGCGCCGCGGTCGAGGCGGCGCTGAGCGTGCCGCAGGTGATGAAGGAGCCCGCGCCCTCGTGCCACATCACCGCGTTCGGCGCGACGTCGCTGGAGTTCGTGCTGTGGGCCTGGATCAAGAGCGCCAGCGAGGGGCCGACGCGGGTGCGCAGCGCAGTGATGATCGCGCTGTGGGATGCGTTCGAGAAGCAGGGGATTGCGATCCCGAAGCCCGGGCCGTCGCGGGTGATCCTGGAGCAGCCGCCGCAGGCGTGATGCGACGGGTGCCTTCCCTCCCCGCGAGGGGAGGGTCCGCGCCACCAGCGCGTTTACGCGCGTCTTCGACGCGCTTTGGCGCGGGGGTGGGGAGAAGCCGGCGAGGAACGGAGGCTTCTCCCCACCCGACCGCTTCGCGGCCACCCTCCCCTCGCGGGGAGGGATGGCACTGCCCGAGCGGTGAGAGATCGACATTCGAAACGGATTCGCATGCATCATCGTCCCGGGGCTTTGAATTCGGGCGCCCGGGCCGGCCCGTTTCCCTTTTTCCTTGCCCCTCGAAACGAGGGATTGGAGCGCCGGGAGGCGCCGGGCCCAGTGACGTAGGGCCCACCGGACCAACGGGTCCGGCGCCCGCCTGTCGAGGCGCGCGCCCCCCAGTAACGTAGGGGGGCGGCGCCTCCCGGCGCTCCAACGCGATGCCGGTTGTCGGGCACCGCACCTTGCTTCGTCGTCAAACGCCGCGATCGATCGACGGCGATCTCGACTGAGCAGGCATCAGGAACGTAGCGTGAACATACAGGGAGTCAACCCATCAGCAGGCCGCAAACCGACGGTCTTTGGGGAAGAGCCAAGCTATTGGATTTGCTGATTCTTATCGCGATTCATAAGACGGCGAGGCAGCCATGGCCCGTAGATCAGTTCGCGGGCGATTCTCCGGTCCGGAAAGCTCGGCGCGGGCAGGATGCCCCAGTCCAGTTCGGATCGGGACGGTGCGGGATTGGCCTTCAGCTTGACGGTCGTGGCCCCCCAATCCCTGCAGTCGAGCGTCGTATGCTTGATCCACTGGCGGAGCAGAACGTTGTCGCGGAGCTGCCGCCGCACGGCGAGGCCAAAACGTCCGGTCTTCGTATTGTAGAAGCCGGGCGAGCCGCCGCGGCTCCGGCCATGTCCGTGGACGAGGCAGAGTTTTTCGGCGCCCGTCTCCCAGGCCTGCTGGATGATTTTGGCGAGCCCGTCGCCTTTGGATTTCTTCGGGCGATAGCCGTGCAGATCGAGATCCTTCGGGCGATAGATGTGCAGATCGATTTTCATCGGCGGTCCCGTCAACGGCGGCGAGTGGGTCTCGACGACATTTAGAACAAAACAAGAACTGACGCAGATAGTCAATTGAAAAAAGATCGGGCTATGGGGACGAATTGCGGTCGGCTCACGTTCGACGACGCAGTCGAGGTCTGGCTGCATCACTGGACCGGCCGGCACCAGCGATCACATCGCCGCGCACTGCGGCGTCATGCCGGTCGCATCGACGAGGTGCTGAAAGAGAAGAAGCACATCGGCAGTCGCGAGGCGGCCGAAAAGAAACGCAAAGCTTCGGCGTGATACAATTGTGCTGAGTTGCCGGGGTGGCCTTCGGGCCGCCCTTTTCAAGACCTGCGGTGACGGTGCATTCAGTTAGCGAGTCGATTGAGTGCGCTGTCACCGTAATTGCGGGCGTGCCTTTGAAGCCGGCGACAGGCAGCGGCCGGTCTGGTGCATCGGTCGCTGCAACAGCGAGATCCATCGGTGGCGCCGATCGTCCCGGACGGGTTTCAGGCATGAATGGCAACCTTCGAGGGCAGGCCCGAGCTCGCCGTGGCGGATCCAGCACGCGTCCTGCCGGCCGGAGCGTGTGATCGAAGATCGCCCGCCTGTGCCAAGTGCATCAAGAGCGAACGCAGATATATGTTCGGTTTGGGTCATCCGCGGCCGATGCGACCTATCGGCCGAAGCTCCGCTTTAAGTAGTGGTGACCGTGCACTTACCTCCGCGGTTCACCAGCGGCTGATTGGACAGAGCGGTTGCGGAAAGAGCACCCTTCTTTCTCTGATCGCGGGTATCATCAGGCCCACAGACGGGGAGGTGCTTCTAGGTCGTGCGCCAGTCAAAGGGCCGAACCGAAAGGTCGGTTATATGTTGCAGCACGATCATCTCTTGGAATGGCGCAGCGTTCTCGACAATGCGCTACTAGGCGCGGAGATTCAGCCCGTAGGATGGGTTGAGGTGCGCCAGGAAGCTGGCGCGATCAGCTGGTGCAAGTCCAGCCCGGGTAAGGCTTAG
>JAIESI010000297.1 GCA_019746135.1 Xanthobacteraceae bacterium | reverse complement strand
GCGGCGCGGCGGCTCTGGGCGATGTCGAAGCCGCTGGCCGGCACACTGGCCGAGGCCTACCTGCACGGCCGGGGGATTGCGACCGTCCACCATGCGGGTGCACTGCGGTTTCATCCGCGGTGTTACTATCGCCACGACGAGCACGCGCCGACCGAGACCTGGCCGGCGATGATCGCCGCCGTCACCGATCTATCCGGCGCCATCACGGGCGCGCATCGTACCTGGCTTGCGCCGGGTGGCTCGGGCAAAGCGCCGATCGACACGCCGCGACGCGCCATGGGCGGTCTTCTCGGCCATGCCGTCCGCTTCGGCATGGCCGGCGACGTGCTTGCGGCCGGCGAAGGCATCGAGACGGTGTTATCGCTGCGCTGTGCGTTGCCCGCCATGCCCATGGCGGCGGCACTGTCGGCCAGCCATCTCGCCGCTCTCGAGCTCCCGGCGGCGCTCCGACGGTTGTATGTCGCTCGCGATGCCGACGTCGCGGGCGAGAGGGCCGCCGCTGCGCTCACCGCACGAGCCGAAGCCGCCGGCATCGAGGCAGTGATCCTCTCGCCGCGGCTCGGCGACTACAACGAGGATATGCAGACGTTCGGCCCCGGCGCCGTGTGTGCGGCAGTGCGCGTTCAGCTCGCCCCGCAGGACGCGATGCGCTTCATGCGCCGAAGGATGGTCAGGACGGGCTGAGCGAAGCCGCCACCCCGTCCCAAGCTCACAAGGCCCTCAGGAAGGCCATGAGGTCCTTATCCTCCTTCCATGACCGAGTGACCCGCGGCTGCCCCACCTCGCAGAGTGCGACGGCATTGGCCTTCAGCGTGAGGTCGATCTCGGCATAGATGTTGGTCGTGCTGATCGAGACGTGTCCGAGCCAGGCGCGGATCGTGTTGATGTCCACGCCGGCGAGGACGAGGTGGCACGCCGTCGTGTGCCGGATCACGTGCGGGGTCACAGTGCGACCCGCCAACGCCGGAACCTGGGCCGCGCAACGCTCGATAAGCCGATAGACCCCGAAGCGGGTGAAGGGCGTCCCGAGCCGGCTGACGAACACGGCGTCTTCGCTCCTTCGACCGGCGATCTCGTCCGCCAGAACGCGCTCGGTTTCCGGCCAGAGCGGGCAGTGTCGCGTCCGACCGCCCTTGCCGTGCAACGTGGCGAGGTCGTGTCCGCCGTTTCGCGACCCGATCTGCAGATCGCACACCTTCAGGTAGCTAGCCTCGGATACTCTCGCGCCTGTGTTGTAGAGGAACAGCAGCAGCGCGTACTCGCTCCGCCCGCGACGGGTCTTGCGGTCGGGCACAGCCAGCACCGCCTCCATCTCGGCCCGCGTCAGCCATCCGACCGGCGGCGGCATGCACCTTTTCGACGCGATGGCCCGGATATGACCGCACCATTCGACGTGGGAAGGATCCCGGCTGCCGACGAAGCGCGCGAACGCCCGGATGGCGGCCAGCCGCTGATTGCGGGTTCGGACCGAGCAACCCCGGTTCGTTTCAAGGTGGCTGAGGAACTGCAGCACGTGGACGGACGTGACGTCCCAGACCGCCAGCCGGTCCACGGGCTTGCGGACCTTCCGGCTGACGAAGGGCAGCAGCAGGCTGAAGGTGTCGCGATAGCTCTTGCGGGTGTTCCGGGCGAGATTGCGTTCGGTGACGATGTATTCGCACAGGAACCGGCGCAGCCAAGGTCCGAGGATTGCGAGGTCAGGCATGCCGACCTCCCTCCGCATAGCGGGCGAACCGCAACGACGCCTGCTCCAGAAGCTCCGGCGTCATCGACAGGTAGACCTTCGTGCCCTCCAGATCGGCGTGGCCGAGATAGGTGGAGAGCACCGGCAGCAGCCGCTGGACGTCAGCGCCCTCGCGATACCAGCTCGTCAGGCGGTGGACCGCGAAGCTGTGCCGAAGGTCGTGCAGGCGCGGGATCGTTCGGCCGCCTGCGGAGCGACCGACCCCGGCTACGCGCCTGAGCGTGTCGAACGCGTCTTGTACGGTGCTGCTTGCGAGCCGCGTCCCGTCCCGGTTCGCCAGGAGCAACGCATTCCCGTCGTCCACGAGCCCGGCTCGACGGCGCTGGGACACGTGGGTCGCCACCACCGCGGCGAGCTGAGGTCCGACCGGGACCAGCCGGCTCTTGAAGAACTTGGTGGCCCGGATGGTCAGCACGGCGTTCGTCAGATCGACGTCGGCCAGGGTGAGCCGGGACGCTTCTCCGTAGCGCAACCCGGCCCCGTACAGCAGGATGAGCAGGGTGCGGAAGGTCACCGCATCCAGTTGGACCGCGCCGCGTCGACTCGTTTCCACGGTCGGGGGATCGAACAGGCGAGCAAGCTCGTCGCGCGAGTAGATGTAAGGCGGCGCGCGCTCCGGCGAGCTCCGCTCGTTGGCGGGCAGCGGCGAGCGGCTCGCGTAGCCGCGGCTGATTGCGTAGCGCCAGAACCCGACCAAGGCGTAATACTTGTTCTCCCGGGTCCGGGTCAGTGGTTCATGGCCCGCCAGGAAGGCCAGGATCTGCGCCGTGTTGACGTGGTTGCACGGCGTGTCGGTGCCGGCATGCCTGACGAACCCCCGCAGGAGCCCGGCCGAGTTCGTGAACTTCGCGCCATGGGCTTGGCGCCATAGGATGTACTGCTCGATCGCTTCGCGAAGGGTCATACTAGGCCCTCCAGATCAAGGGCCGCTACCTTGCGCAGCGCCGCGAGGTCGACCTTGGCGTAGATCGTGGTGGATGACGGGTCGCGGTGGCCAAGGAAGTCCCCGATCACCTTCATCGACGTGCCCTGGTCGAGGAGGTGCTGAGCCGCGGCGTGCCGAAGCGCATGGGCCCCACGTCGGCCGCTGACGACGCCGATGCCCGCCAGCCGGTCGCGGACCATCTTGCCCAGGGCATTCCGGTCGAGCGGCCGGATCGGCGCGCGCGTCGTGAAGAAGAGACTGCGCCCGAAGCCGGATGGCCGCGCCTCCCTGATGTAGCGCAGGATGGCGTGGCCCACGCCCTGCGACAGCGGCCATAGATGGGTCCGGCCCGGTTTCGGGCAGCGCACCCGAAGCATGGCGTTCTCCCAGTCGAGATCGTCCAGCCGCAGCCCGCCGACCTCTCCGGTCCGAAGCCCGTACCCGATGAACAGCATCAGGATCGCACGGTCGCGCTTGTCGACCGAACGATCGCCTCCAACCGACGCCAGCAGGCGCACCACATCCTCGCGCGGCAGGCCCTTCGGCAAGGCCTCGTCAGCCATGAACCGGGGCGCCACGATGCCGGCGCCGAGACCCGCTCGGCACCAGCCGCGCGTCTCGGCGAACAGGAAGAACGCTCGAAGACGCTGCGCATAATCGTGCCGCGTCCGGCGGCCCCAGACGCCTTGCTCGTGCTCCGCGGCCACTGCGTCGTCGATGTCGGTCATGCCAACGGCGCTCAACTGCACTCCCTTCGCGGCCAGCCGGTCGAAGAAGCGGTCGGCAGCCTTGCGATAGCTGTGCACGGTCTCCTCCGAGAGACCGCGCTCCTCGCGCGCCCATCGCGCAAAGGTCTGGACCTCGGCATCGTGCGGATGGCGGCGATCACCGGGCTGGTCGAGCCAGCCCAGGAAGTCGAGCCATCGAAGACCGTGGCTGATGAAGCGGTCGCGCGTTTTGGGTAGCGCCGCCCGATCGCAGCGACGGCCTCTCGGTTGCGACCACAGTGCCGCAGCAGCTTCGATCTGCGACCGGCTCACCCGATCACCATCCTTGAGGTCCAGCAGTCGGAGCAGGCTCAGCTGGTCATTGGCGCATTGGCGCAAGGTCGATCGCCTCGCGCCGACCGCCTTGAGGTGGGCGAGGTATCGTTCGCGCTGCTCGACGAGCGGCGCTGCGCGATACCTCTCGACGGTATGGGGGAAGAAGATGTCGTAGAACATGTTGGCCTCCATGCTGTTGGAGGCACGAGCTTCCCGACCGGGTGAGTCGACGGAAGCTATGTTGATCGCAGGCGGGGCCTGTCATCCGGCGCAAGCTGGGCGCGCAGTCCATCTCTCAGCACCTCGGCGCCGAGCCGGTGCAGGTCCTCGTTGAAGTCGCCCAGCGAGGGTACGAGCGTCAGCGCCTCGACGCCGGCGATACGGGCGAGGTCGGCCAGGGTGTTCACGGCACGGCATCCTGCGGGATCGTCGTCTTGCGCCAGATAGAGCCGTCGTAGCCCAGCAGGCAGTTCGAGCGCGGCGAGGTGGTTGGCCGAGAGCGCAGCCGCCGCCGGAACCGAGGGCATGACCTGCCGAAGCGAGAGGATCGTCTCCAGCCCCTCTCCCGCGATCATGACGTCGGCCGCGCGGCCGAACCGGACGGCGTTGCCAAGGAGCAGGCCCATGGCGCGGCGGGGCGTCGAGACCGGCGCTTTTCCGACCGACCCTGGATCGAGCCAGGTGCGGTGCGCGCCCGTCATCGTGCCATCGAGCGCCGTGACCGCCGCGATCAGCGCGGGCCAGGCATCCCTGGCCTGGTCACGAAGGTCTCTATCGTCGCCACGATACCAGCAGCGCGGGTGGAAGCGGAGAGCATCACACCAACTCAGATCGCTGATCCCCCGGCCGTGCAGGTAGGCCTCGGCCAGTGTGCCGGCCAGCGGCTTCGACATCGCCCAGAGCCGCCGCGCCGC
>JAIESI010000279.1 GCA_019746135.1 Xanthobacteraceae bacterium | reverse complement strand
CAGCCTGAAACGATACCCTCGTGTTATCGGAGATCGCGCCGCACCGAATTCCAACCACTTTCCGGACGGCACCCTAGCGCTCTCTTCCGACATCTCGCCCGAAACGCATTGCATGAATTTCCTGTCGACCTCCGCATCGGACAACGGCTCTCGCGGGTGTCCGCGCGGGAACACGACGCGATGGTGGTATTGCTCGCCACTCCTGAGCTGGATCGTGACGGTCGACCACGCATCCTGACGCGCGGCTTGGCTCGACGGCTGCTCCGGATGACCGTCATGACGAATTTCGGCAGCGCATCCCTGATCGCGCGGCGGTGGATCATCGATGAAGAGAATGACGAGAGGGTAACCTGTCCATCGAGCATCAGCGTTGCAAGGCAATACGGCAACGAAAACCTCGCCTGCTGCTCGTTATCGGGTTCCCTGAATGCGAGGTTCTGTGCGCCGATCTCGTAGACCGAGGCAGTGACCCGTTCGACTGCATCGTTTGGAATCGCGTGTTCGATCCGCATCGTGTCGAGCGCATCCATCGACCGGTGCGCGCTCGCGCAACATGGATAGAGCTTGAACCAGAGGCCAGGCCTTACGATTGCCGGTTGCTCGATCGACGGCTCCGCAGGTTCCTCGAATCCCGGCGCTTCAGGGCCAGCCATCAGCGCGGCAAACCCGAAGCGTCCTTCAAATGCTTCTTCGCTCGCGGATACGCCGGAGGCCGCAAGACGCGCTGCCATCAAGCCGTTATGCGCGGCAAGACCGGCATGCAACGGTTTGGTGTCAGTCCCGAACTGACATTTCGAACCACCTGAAAGGCTCGTCGCCAAGGCGATGGCATTCCGGGCCCTATCAGCGTCCAGCCGCAACAGACGAGCGCAGGCGGCAGCGACCGCCGGCGCTCCAATCGTCGACGTGCAATGCCATCCCTTCGCATAATGCGCTTTGTTCACGCAGCGGCCGAGCTGATACATGAATTCGGTCCCGACGATGAGCGCGTCGACGATCTCGCAGCCGGAACTCGCTTCCTCTGTCGCGAGAGCAAGCAGCGCGGGCACCAGGGCGGCGCTGCCATGGGCTTGCGCGACTTCCATCGCATCATCGAAATCAAGCGCATGGGCGGCAGTTCCATTGACCAGCGCGGCCCAGGGCGCGTCGAGGGTTTGCCCCTTGATGACGGTCGGTACCGTCCCTCGCGCCCCCCATCGCCTGATACCGTTCAGCACGCGATGCACACCCGCCTCGCGCACACCTGCGATCATGCAGCCGACCGTATCGACGATCGCGCGAACGGCCTCGCGCTCTGCCACCGGCGCCCAGCGGCGCGGTGCGGTCGCGACATAGTCGGCCATTCGGTGCGTGAATCCGAGCGAGGTCATCGGCGCGAGGAACGGTCGAAACTATTTCGCCGCACGCAGGGTCTTTGCGGCGCTGCTGATGGCATCTACGATCTTGGCGTAGCCAGTGCAGCGGCAGATGTTGCCACGCACCCCGTCAACGATTTCGTCTCGCGTCGGATCGCCGTTGTTGCGCAGCAAGGCGGTCGCCGTCATGAGAAACCCTGGCGTGCAATAGCCGCACTGAACCGCACCATGGCGCAGGAAGGCCTCCTGCAGGACAGACAATTCGCCATCGCGTTCAAGTCCCTCCACAGTAGTCACTTCGCAACCGTCGGCCTGCGCTGCCAGCAACAGACACGAGGTCGTGGCGAGCCCGTCGAGCAGCACGGTGCAGGCGCCGCAGATGCCCTGCGAACAAACCTTGTTTGTCCCGACAAAGCCTAGGCGTTCGCGCAGCACGTTGACGAGCATTTCGGTCGGCTCGACCTCAACGTCAAAGGTCCGCCCATTCACCGACAACGAGATCGAAACCGGCATTCTCTTACTCTTGCGCTGTCAACGACGAGAAAGCATCTTCGGCGGCGCGGCGCAGTGCCACCGCCCCAAGGTGACGCTTGTAAGTTGCGGAAAAGATGATGTCCTCGTCCGGCCGGATGTCCTCCTGAAGCGCCTGCGTCGCTTTCGACCAGTCGATCGCGTCGCGACGTTGACCGGTCAGCGCCATCTCGGCTTGTTTCGCACGGAGCGCGACAGGTGCCAAACCATTCACGCCAACCCGGACCGCGGTGATGGTGCCGGAGCCATCGCATTCGAGTGCAATCGCAACGGTGATCTGCGTGAAGTCCATAGCACTGCGCGGGCCGATCTTGCAGAAACCTTCAATCGAGCCATCGCGTCGGTCCGGAACGCGCACATACTCAAGAAGCTCGTCGGCCTTTATCGCAGTCGAAAACCCGTCAGTGTAAAAGTCCTCGATTGCCATGTCCCGTTTGCTGGCCTTACCGCCCAGCGTGATAGTAGCGCCAAGCGCGATCAACCCGGTTGCGGGATCGCCCTGTCCCCCGACAGTGCACAGGCTGCCGCCCAGCGTTCCGCGGTTTCTCAGTCGCTCGCAGGATATGTCCTTGGCGATATGCACCAACAGGGGCGCGCGGCGCGCAATCTCGACCGACTTCAGGATCTCGTTATGGGTCACCAGCGCACCGATCAGAAGTGCTCCCTCAGTGTCGGCTGTAATCGATTTCAGCTCCTTGATGCGCCCTATATCCACGAGCACGGAGGGCGTCGCCAGATGCTGATTGATCAGAGAGCCAACGACGATGCCGCCGGCAACGATAACGGCATCATCCTCTCTGCTGAGAACCTCGATCGCCGCCTGCACGCTTTCCGGCCGGACATAGCGCACCGGCGCCTCACTGCTTGTCATTGGCGTCTCGCAACAGGTTCAGGACGAGTTCTGCATCCATCGGCATCGAATTTGGGCGGACACTGGTCGCCATATGGATTGCGGCCGCGATGGCGGCCGGGACCGGAATGAGACTGGCTTCTGCAACGCCCTTGGCGCCGTAGGGTCCGGTCTCGTCCGAATTGTCCACGAAAATCGTCTTGATCTCCGACGGCGCATCCTTGCTTCCTGGCAACAGATAATCGCGCATGCCCGGATTGAGGATATAGCCGTCACGGCGGACCACCTTCTCCCAGAGCGCCATTCCCATGCCCATGACGACGCCACCCTCGATCTGTCCCTCGGCGCCGATCGGATGAACGATCCGTCCGGCGTCATGCGCGGCCCAATATCTCGGCACCGATACTTTTCCGGTGTCGATGTCGACCTCGACCTCGGCCAGTTGCGTCGCGTAAGTGTAGGTCGGATACGGATTTCCCTTGAAGGTAACGAAGTCGAGTTCGCTGTCGGGATTGAAGACGCCATAGGCTTTCAGCGTCTTCAAATCAGAGCCGATGCGCGCGCACACCGCTTCGAAGCTGTGAATCTCGTTGCGCGCGATGACTTTGTCATTCTCTAGCCGCACCTCTTGCGGCTTAACTCCGAGCGCTTTCGCCGCCATCTCGCAGAATTTCGCGTTGAAATTCTTCCCAGCCATCATCGCGGCATTGCCGGAGAAATATGTGGTCCGTGACGCGGACGTGGGGCCGGAATCGTCGGTCTTGGTCGAATCGCCACTGACGACCCGAACGCGGCTCATGTGAATCCCGGCGGAGTCGGATGCGATCTGTGCCAACGCTGTGTCAGACCCGGGACCGATATCGGGGGTCCCGCAGTTGGCGATGACGATGCCGTCGGTCTGCACCTCGAGCCGAGCGGTCGAGGGATTGCGCACGCCGCTATAGCCGATGCCATAGCCGAGCGACGCCAGACCCAGACCTCTCCTGATCGGCCCGTTCGGTACGATGGTCTCCAGTTCGCGCTTGCGCGCCTCGTAAATTGGCTCGATCGCGTCGAGCGTCTTCTTGAACCCGACGGCATGCAGCACCTGGCCGGTTACAGTGACGGTGCCAGTCTGGACCGCGTTCCGGCGGCGCAGCTCGATCGGACTCATTCCGATGGCATCCGCAACCTTGTTGATCTGGGACTCAGTCGCAAAAGCAAGCTTGACGATGCCGAAACTGCGCATCGCACCCGCCGTCATATTGTTCGTATACGTGGTCGTCATATGCGCGCGCGTATTTGGAATGTCGTATGGAAGCGCGGCGTGGACGATGCAACGACCCGCGACGATCAGGCTGTAGGACGAGTAGGCGCCGCCATCTGCCAGCACGTCGATATCGAGCGCGGTTAGGCGGCCGTCTTTCGTCGCACCCAGCCGATGTTTTATCACCATCGCATGTCGCTTGGTGGTGGCGCTGAACACCTCGTCGGGTTCGAGAACGAATTTGACTGGCCGACCCGTCTTCAAGGTCATCATAGACGCAGCGCATTCGATCGTGTTGTCGATCTTGCCACCAAACGCCCCGCCAACCACGGTCTGGACCACGCGAACCTTGTCCTGCGGCAGGTCCAGCACACGCGCGAGCTGCTTGTGATGGTAGTGGGGATATTGCGTCGAACACAGCAGCGTCAGCACGCCATCGTCATCGATGAACGAAACGCCGGCTTGCGCTTCAAGATAGGCATGTTCGATCGGCTCGGGTGCTGTCCGAAAAGTGGTTGGAATTCGGCGTGGCGCGATCTCCGATAACATGAGGGTATCGTTTCAGGCTGC
>JAIESI010000343.1 GCA_019746135.1 Xanthobacteraceae bacterium | reverse complement strand
CGCCGGATGATTCGAGGTTGATCACCTCGGAGACTACGCCACCCTCATTTCCAACCAACCCCGCGACGGCACCTCGGTGGGCTGTCAGCAGCTTCGGACCCGGCCAAAGGGCCGGGTCCGATCACAGCCTGTTTGTATCAGCGATACTGAAGGCCACGGATCTTTTCAGCAATCCTACTTCTTTCCGTGTTCCTCAGTATGGGCCTTCCTCGCCTCCTCAGAATGATCTCTGGCGTGGATGGCGTGTCCCCCGGCCGTGTGGGCATGGTGAGCGGCCTTTTCGTGTTGCCCACGGTCATGATGCTTAGCTGCTTCGCCGTGGTGGCGAGCGGCTTATGTATGGTGTTCGGCTGCTTTTTTATGATGCTCGGCTGCTTTTTTTGACATGAGACCGTCCCTTTGCTTGAGGTGAAGAGGCCAAATGCCTCACGCGCCTAGAGGCGCCGGGACGAAACGCCTGGACGGCATCCAACGTTCCCACCTTGATATTAAAGCTGGGCTCAGACTTGGCTCCCAGATCGGTCGTCAAACCGAGCTATTAGGCGTGGCCAGACGAGAGCAATTCCTTCATTACCCAACCCTCTCAATCGAAAAAGCGTGGCCCACGGGTTCAATCGGTGGCCCGCGCCGTCCGCAGACGAGTCCACAAATCCTGGATGGCCGACCAGAACAGTGCGATCAGGCCGAGCAACATGATCGTGCCAACCAGGGGATTGGAGAAAAACACCCCCAGGCTGCCCTGCGACGCCAGCAGCGATTGTCGAAACGACTCCTCCGCCTTGTCGCCCAGCACGATTGCCAGCACCATCGGCGCCAGTGGATAATTGGTCTTCTTTAAGAAATAGCCAGCAATTCCGAACACCAGCATCATCACGACATCGAAGGTGTTGTTGTGAACCGTATAGGCGCCGATGGCGCACATCACCAAGATGATCGGGCCGATGATGCTGAACGGCACCCGAAGGATCGCGGCAAACAGCGGCACGCAGGTCAGCACGATGATAAGGCCGACGACGTTGCCGAGATACATGCTGGCGATCAGTCCCCAGACGAAATCCTTCTGTTCGACGAACAGCAGAGGCCCGGGTTGCAGGCCCCAGATCAGCAGGCCGCCGAGCAGCACGGCAGCGGTCGGCGATCCCGGCACGCCGAGCGACAGCATCGGCAACAGCGCCGAGGTGCCGGCCGCATGCGCCGCGGTCTCCGGAGCCACGACGCCTTCGATCTCGCCCTTACCGAAATTGCGGCCGCTCCGCGCCAGGCGCTTGGCGATACCATAGCTCATGAAGGAGGCTGGCGTGGCGCCCGCGGGCGAAATTCCCATCCAGCAGCCGATCAAGCAGGAGCGCAACAAGGTCGCCCAATAGCGGGGCAATTCGGCCCAGGTCTGCAGCACCACCTTGGGATTGATCGCCGCGGTATTGCCCCGGAATTTCAGGCCCTCTTCCATCGTTAGCAGGATTTCACCGATACCGAACAGGCCGATCACCGCGATTAGGAAATCGAAGCCGCTCAGGAGTTCGGAAAAGCCGAATGTCAGGCGCAGCTGCCCGGTCATCTGATCAAGCCCGACGGCGCCGAGCGCAAATCCGATCATCATCGAGGCCATGGTTTTGAACGGCGGCTCCTTGCTCAGGCCGACGAAGCTGCAAAAAGCCAGGAAATAGACCGAGAAAATCTCCGGCGGCCCGAATCTCAATGCGAAGCTCGCCACCAGCGGCGCAACCAACGTGATCATGATCACGGCGAACAGCGCGCCGACGAAGGACGAGGTAAAGGCCGCTGTGAGCGCCTCGCCGGCCCGGCCCTGCTGCGCCATCGGATAGCCGTCGAACGTGGTGGCGACCGACCACGGCTCGCCGGGAATGTTGAACAGCACTGAGGTGATGGCGCCTCCGAACAGCGCCCCCCAATAGATGCACGAGAGCATGATGATCGCCGAGGTGGGCGACATGCTGAATGTCAGCGGCAGCAGGATCGCAATGCCGTTAGCGCCGCCGAGACCGGGCAGCACGCCGATAATGACGCCGAGAACGATGCCGAGCACCATCAGCGCGACGTTGTAGGGCTGCAGCACCACCGCGAAGCCGTGAAACAGATTACCAATATCTTCGATCATACGACTGCCTGAAAAGTCTACAGACCGAGCCAGTCTTCCGCCGGCCCTTTCGGCAGCGGCACCAGAAACCAGCGCTCGAACAGAACATAGGTGAGGATCGGCACTGCGATGGCGACAGCGAGCACCATCAACCAGCTGTAGCGGCCGAACCGCTTCATGAAGACGCCGATCAACAGACCGGACGAGAGATACATTCCGAGCGCCGGCACCGCGAATACGTAAATGGTGGTGGGAATGACGACTGACATCACCTGCCGGATCTGACCCCACTCCGCGAACCGCTCGCGGCCGGTGAAGTCGCGGAACGCGGACAGCAGATTGATGGCGCTGGAGATCAGCACGATCAGAGAGATGTAGAACGGGAAGAAGCCGGCCTTCGGCCCTTCGGCGCCCCAGCCGATGCCCACCTGCAGGCTGCCGATAATGCCGACGGTGGCAAGCAGCGCCATGAACAGCGCCACGCCGATCTCGACCGACCGGTGAGACGGTCCCGCCCCACCGGCACTGTGCGATGAATCAGTCATGGATTGATGCGACGTCTGATGCTCATCATCACTTGGCTAGGAAACCGGCGTTCTTCATCAGATCTTCGTGCCGCTTTTCCTCGTTGGCGACCCAGGCGAGATAGTCTTTGCCCGTCATGAAGGTCTGATTAAACGCGCCATCGCTCATCAATTTCTTCCACTCGTCCGTATCGCGCACTTTCTTGAACAGCTCGACGTAGTAATCGATTTGCTCCTGCTTGACGCCCGGTGGCATGAAGAAGCCGCGCAGCATCAGGTACTCGACGTCGAGCCCTGCCGACTTGCAGGTCGGGATGCTATCCCAGGCGAGATCGCCGGCGATCTTTTCGTGATAATCGAGTTTCTTGCCGTCGAACACGCACAATGGCTTGACCTTGCCGGCGCGCCATTGCGCCACCGCCTCGATCGGATTGTTGACGCTCGAATCGATGTGATTGCCAACGAGCTGCACCGCCACCTCGCCGCCGCCCTTATAGGGAATGTAGGTGAACTTGGCGCCGGTCTGCTTCTGCAGCGCTTCAGTGATGATCTGGTCTTCCTGCTTGGATCCCGTGCCGCCTATCTTCATAGAGCCGTTCGCGGCCTTCACCGCGTCGATGTACTCCTTGGCGCTTTTGTAGGGCTTGTCGGCGTTCACCCACAGCACGAACTCATCGAGCGCCATCATTGCCACCGGCGTGATGTCCTTATAAGAAAACGGAATGCCGGTCGCGAGCGGCGTGGTGAACAGGTTGGACAGCGTGATAACAAGCTTGTGAGGGTTGCCGTTGGCGCTCTTGACGTCGAGGAAACCCTCGCCGCCGGCGCCCCGGACTTGTTGATGACGACCATCGATTGCTTCATCAGGCCGTGCTTGGAGATGATTCCCTGAAGCGTGCGCGCCATCTGGTCGGCGCCGCCACCCGGTCCGGCCGGCACAATGATCTCGACCGTGCGTGATGGTTCCCAGGCCGCATACGCTGCAGCGCACGGACCAGTGCAGAACATGAACGCTGTGCCCACAATCCTCGCGTTGAGAGATTTCAACATGGTCACTTCCTCCCTAAGGTTGAACGCCTCCAGAAACCCTTTCCTGCCTCACAGATACGATCGTCACTTCGCAAACTGATTGTAGATAGCGTGGAGGAAATGACCAGCGTCAAGACAACGAACGCCGATGCTTCAAACTCCAAGTCGTTCCCGGATGCGCCTGGGCGCGGTGCAATCGGGCTATCTATTCGATCACCTCATCCGCACGCAGGAGGAAAGACTCGGGGAACGCCAGACCCAATGCCTTCGCGGTCTTGAGGTTGACAATCATCTCGGACCTGATCGGCTGTTGGATCGGTAGGTTTCGGGCCTTTCATCCTTGAGAATCCGATCGACATAGGATGCCGCCCGACGAAAAATGTCGCGGCCGTCGCTGCCACAGATAATCAACCCGCCGTCTTCGGCAAAAAACGAAAGAGGGTAAATCGCTGGCAGCCGATTTGCCGCCGTAGCTTGAATGATGGAATGTCGATGAGTTGAGGTGAATGGAGTCGGCAGCAGCCCTTGCTCAAAGGTTTTGACGCGAGCTTCCGCCTCCGGGTCACCTTCGCCATAGGCCATCAATACCCCTCTGCGTCGCTTGCGATTGGCTGGCTGCGCATGCACCGCGAACGGGGGATTCTACCCCGGTGCAGGCGTGAAAACCATCACGCGACGCCCGCACACCAGCACGGTCTCCACCCGAGCCGGCGCCGCGGATGGAGCCGGTACGACATTTCAATACGCTCTGGCAACGGCGCAAAGCTGCCCGGTGCCGTCGCGGGGTTGGTTGGAAATGAGGGTGGCGTAGTCTCCGAGGTGATCAACCTCGAATCATCCGGCG
>JAIESI010000158.1 GCA_019746135.1 Xanthobacteraceae bacterium | reverse complement strand
GCTCGCGGGCACCGTCGCCGGGATGGTGAGGCCCCAGAACACGAACAGGCCGATGACCGCGGCGACCACGGCCAGGATGACAAGCTTTCGCAGCATGGGCTCTCCTCGACAACAATCCTAGGCAACGCGCGGCCGCCCGGAAAGCCGCAGGGCGGCGCATCGTCGGACGCGCCGCCCTGCCATGAGTTATCGGCGGGAGCTGCCGCCGGTCAACCGCTCACGACTGCCGCTTGCGGTAGGTCTGTTGGCAGCCGCCGCAGGACTTGCCGATCTCGCCGATCTCGGCCTTGAACGTGTCGAGATCCTTGACCTTCGCGCCGGCCGCCTTGGCGTCGGTGCTGAACTTCGCGAGCTTGGCTTCGAAATCCGCCTTGTTCTCCCACACCGCCGGAAGCGCAGCGGTGTCGCCGGCCTTGGAGGTGTCCGGCCAGAGGCTCTTGGCCTTGTCGCTGGTGTCGCCGAAGGTCGCCAGCACCTTCTTGGCCGCGTCGAGATTGAACGGCTGCTTGCCTTCGATCATCTCGCGCGCGATGCGCGACTGGTTGCCATTCTCCTTCATCACCGCCTTGCGGGCGGCGATCGGGTCGCTTTGGGCGACCACGGCAGTGACGCCGAGCGCAACAAACGCGGCGGCGAGAACGAGACGCTTCATCGTTGATTTCCCCTCTGTTGGTCGTGAACGCGGTCTGGGACTTGTCATTCAAACCGGTTGCCCCACCCCAAGAAGCCATGGGGCGAAACAACCGGCTAACACCTTGTAATGATTCTTATTCCTTGAATGCGACGTCTTGACCAGCCGGTCTCACGACTTCGTGAATGTCCGGCGAGTCGATAACCATTTCCAGCAACAAGCTTTTTTCGCCCATTCGCAAACCTACATCCGCTCGCGGCGATAATGCTCCGCGATCGCCGCCCAGATGCGATCAGGAGTCGCAGGCATGTCGATATGCCCGATGCGGCAGGTCCGCCACAGCGCATCGACGATGGCGTTGATGACCGCGGGACACGAGCCGATCGCGCCGGCCTCGCCCGCGCCCTTCACCCCCAGCGGATTGTTCAGGCACGGCACATTGCGCGTCTCGAAGGCGAAGGACGGCATGTCACAGGCCTTCGGCAGCGCATAGTCCATCAGCGACGCAGTGAGAAGCTGGCCGGAATCCGCGTCGTAGACCGTCTGCTCCATCAGCGCCTGGCCGATGCCCTGCACCGCGCCGCCATGGACCTGGCCGGCCAGAAGCTGCGGGTTGATGGTCTCGCCGAAGTCGTCCACCACCACGTAGTTGACGATGCGGGTCGCCCCGGTCGCGGGATCGATCTCGACCTCGGCCACATGCGTGCCGTTGGGATAGGTCGGCGCCTGCGGCGCGAACGCATCGGCGGCCATCAGCTTATCGGGCGTCGCGTCCGGGCGCTTCGCCAGCTCGGCGAGCGACACCACGCGGTCGGTGCCGACCACGCGCACCGCGCCATCGGCCAATTCCAGATCCGCCATGCCCGCCTCGAGCACGGTTGCCGCAAGCGCCTTCAGGCTGTCGGCAAGCTTCTCCGATGCACTCGCAAGCGAAGCGCCGCCGCACGGGATCGAGCTCGAGCCGCCGGTGCCGGTGCCGGTCGCGATGCGGTCGGTGTCGCCCTGCACCACCCGCACCCGGTCGGGCACGATGCCGAGCCGGTCGGCGATGATCTGCGCGTAGGACGTGGCGTGCCCCTGCCCGCTCGATTGCGAGCCCATCAGGGCGGTCACGCCGCCGTCGCCGTCGAGCGTGATGGTCGCGGTGTCCGGCCCCATGGTGCCGCAGGCTTCGATGTAGGTCGAAAGGCCGATGCCGCGAATGAGGCCCTTGCGCTTCGCAGCAGTGGCGCGCTTCTTGAACCCGTCCCAGTCGGCCAGCTCCTGCGCGCGCGCCATGTGCGCGGCGAAGTCGCCGGAGTCGTAGACCTTGCCGGTCGCGGTCGCGTACGGCATCGCCTTCGGCTTGATGAAATTCCGCCGCCGCAGCGCGTCCGGCGCGATGTCGAGCGCGTGGGCTGCGGCGTCGACCAATCGCTCGATCACGTAAGCGGCCTCGGGGCGGCCCGCGCCGCGATAGGCGTCGACCGGCACGGTGTGGGTGTAGACGCCGCGAACGCGCACGAAACAGGCCGGAATGTCGTAGACGCCGGGCGACATGCCCGCGCCGAGATACGGAATGTAGGGCGCATAGGCCGAGAGGTACGCCCCCATGTCGGCGACGAGATCGATGTCGAGCGCCAGAAAGCGGCCCTTGTCGTCGAGCGCAAGCTTTGCGGTGGTGACGTTGTCGCGGCCCTGCGCGTCGCCGAGGAAATGCTCGGTGCGGTCGGCGATCCAGCGCACCGGCCGCCTGAGCCGTTGCGCGGCAAGAATGACCAGCGCGTATTCGCGATAGGTGAACAGCTTGGTGCCGAAACCGCCGCCGACATCGGGCGTCACGACATGAAGCTTCTGCGGGTCGATGCGCAGCACGTCGGCGGCGAGCGTGTCGCGCACGGCATGGCTCCCCTGGCTGCCGAGCGTGAGCGTGACGCGGTCGCGCGCCGCCTCGTACTCGGCAATGGCGCCCCGGGTGTCGAGATAATTGGTGACGAGGCGCTGGTTGACGATCTTCAGCGATACGGTTTTCGCCGCTACCCTGAACGCCGCATCGGTCGCGTCCTTCTCGCCGAGCGTGGTCTCGAAGGCGAGATTGCCGGGAGCCTTGGCCCAGACCTGCGGCGCGCCTTGTTCCAGCGCCGTCATGGCGCCGACCGCATGCGGCAACGGCTGCCAGCTCACTTCGAAGGCGTCGGCCGCATCCCGCGCCTGCTCGAGCGTATCGGCGACCACAAAGGCCACCGCGTCGCCGACGTGGCGCACCTCGTCCTTCGTCAGGACGGCATGCGGCGGCGACCAGATGTCGACACCGTCGATCCCGGCCTGCATCGGCAGCGGGCCCAGATCAGCCGTGTCCTCGCCGGTCAGCACCAGGCGCACGCCCGGCATGGCGCGCACCTTGGCGGCATCCAGCGTGAAGCGGGCGTGCGCATGCGGCGAACGCAGCACGACCGCGTGCAGCGCGCCGGCCGGCTGATGATCGGCGACGTAGCGCCCGCCGCCGCGCAGCAGCGGGTCGTCTTCCTTGCGTTGCACCGATTGCCCGACACCGAATTTCATGAATCCACCACGCGTTCTGCAATCACCGATAAACCTCGCGACGATGGCCGACCGTCACGACAAGAACAACAAAACGGTCATCCTCGATCGAGGCGACGATCCGGTAGTCTCCGACGCGGTAGCGCCACAGCCCCTTGTGGTCACCCGTCAGCGCCTGACCAAGCCGCCGCGGGTCGTCGCTTCCGGCGATGCGCTCGCGCAGGTACCGCAAAACCCGCAACTCCGCATCAGCACCGAGCTTTCGCAGGTCGCGCACGGCCGCGCGGTCAAACTCAACGCGCCAGAGCCGCGGGCCCATCAGCGTTTGGCGCGTGCCTTGACCTGCCGCTCCAGGCTTTCCAGCGTGACGCGGGAGCCGCCTCGCGCCAGCCGCCGTCGCGCCAGGTAATCATCTTCGATGTCTTCAATTTGACGCAGGATCGCCTCCCGCGCGTAGTAGCTTTTGCTGCGGCCGGTCTTTTTGGCGAGCGCATCGAGCCGCTGCTCGATTTCCGGCGGCAGACGAAGTGCAAGCATCTGCATCTCTCCCAATTTGCTATACATGTATAGCACGACGGCAGCTCACGACGAAGCACCCCGCACAACCACCAACGGCCAACACCAGATAGGAACATTCGAGCAGGTTCCCAAGAGGAACCGGGACGGAACGGGCCCTTCCTTGCCGGACAACGCGAACGCGGCGGTGGACGCAGCGAAGAATCTACTGCTAGTTTTCCCTCGGGGATGGGGGTTGCATGATCATTGCGAAACTTGCCGCCGTGACGCTTGTGATGAGCGCCGCCGCGGGTCCTTTGGCCGAACCGTCGGCCGTGCGGCTGACGCTGCAGCAGAAGAACGCGGCGACGCAGACCTATGTGCAGTCGGCCACCGATTGCATCGCGCGGACCGTCGCCGCGGACGCGCGTTTCCGCAAGGACCACCCGGCCGCCAATCTCGGCGAGCTGATTGTCGAGTCGGTGCCGCATTGCGTCGTTCCGGTGCGCGCGATGATCGCCGCCTATGACCGCTATTTCGGCGACGGCTTCGGCGAGCAATTCTTCATGGGGCCTTACCTCGACGTGCTGCCGGAGGCGGTGGCGAAATTGACGTCGGGCAAGGCGGACTGACTCCCCCGTTGCGCCAGGCGCTGGGGGGCCCTTGGCATGTCGCGGGCCATCACGGCCTCGCTTCAAACACCCCGCGTAGCGCCGGGTAGGCGAGGAAGTTGCCTCCCTCGCCCCCCACAGACCCGGACGTGCAGGATTCCCGCATCCGGTTCC
>JAIESI010000382.1 GCA_019746135.1 Xanthobacteraceae bacterium | reverse complement strand
ACGCCGGATGATTCGAGGTTGAACATCTCGGAGACTACGCCACCCTCATTTCCAACCAACCCCGCGACGGCACCCGGATCAGGTAGGCGACCCTTCTGATCTCTCGCTGAAACTGCTTCTCAATGGGGAGGAACTGCAAAACGGCAACACCCGCGACATGATTTTTGATGTCGCGGCGTGTATCTCGTATATCTCAGCCTTCATGCCGCTTCAGCCCGGCGACGTGATCGCGACGGGAACGCCGGCCGGCGTCGGTCTCGGCCGCAATCCGCAAATATTCATGAAGCCGGGCGATGTGTGCGAAGTTGTAATCCAGAACATAGGCACATTGCGTAATACGGTGCATGCTGAAGAGCAACGAACCCACTGGGCAATGTAAGTTGGCATGGGCATCACGTTCAAGCTTTGTCAAGCGTGACGTTTCCCGTTGGCTAAACGCCCAACATGCATTCGCCGGCGGTGTTCCCACTAGAGCATGATGTTGTCCAAGAACAGGTGCTCATACCCGAGTCCTTCGGCATGGCGGGCGCCAGCGTGCTCTTCTTCGGGAAGTGGCTCGCCGGCGCCTCGTTACCTTGTCACCTTGTCACGTGGTTCAGAACCAACGAATGGCCCGCCTCTCAGAGCGCGAGGCTGCCGTGCTGCCGCGCGGCGCGTCTAATGCAACGGAAGTAGACGCGACCCAGGTTTGATGAACCGGCTCCCGACGGCCGCGCTGTACATCAACGAATACCATGGCAATTCGTGGCTGCGGGACTTTTCGTGGGAACGAGAATGGAGGGTGCGTGGCGATCTAAAATTCACCAGCAGAGATATCGTCTGCCTGATCTTGCCGGCCGATCGGGAGGGGCCGTCGAAAGAGCGGATGGTGGAAAACGGCATCGCCGTCATCTCGCCCGCTATGGCGCGCCCGAAGAGATTCGAACTCCTGACCCCCAGATTCGTAGTCTGGTGCTCTATCCAGCTGAGCTACGGGCGCTTGCCGTTCCGCGAGGGAAGTTCCGGCCTCAAGGGCGCGAAACGCGGCTAGAGCTAGCGATTTCGTTCCGCATTGGCAAGGGCGGGCCGGAAAACGCCGGCCGCGGGCGCCGGGCGGGCGAAATCGGCCGCATTTTCCGCGCGCCCGGCATCACAGCCGCCATGGCCGGACCTGTCTCGGCCATGACTTGTTGAGGCCGGTGCACCCAACTGACATGCGCGTTGGTTGGGCCGGGTGTCAGGCCCTCGCCCGGACCGGGCGGTGGGCTTCGATATCCACCGGGCGGTCGGGGATGGTGAGCCGGAAGGTCGCGCCGATGGTGCCTTCGACCAGCGCAATCTCGCCGCCGTGGGCGCGCACGAGCTCCCCGGCAATGACGAGGCCGAGCCCCGTGCCGCCCGAGCGCGCCGAGCTCTGGAACGGCTGGAACAGGTGGGCCTTGGCCTTGTCCGGAAAGCCCGGCCCGGTGTCGGAGACCTCGATCACCACCACCGCGCCCTCGCGCCGGCCGGAGATCCGCACCTGGTCGCGCGCCGGATCGTTCGGCGCCCGGGTCTCCAGCGCCTGCACGGCGTTGCGCGAAAGGTTGAGGATGACGCGAAGAAGCTGGTCGGCGTCGGCATCGACAACCAGGCCGCGCTCGATCGCGGTGATCCAGCCGATGCGGGAGTCCGCAAGCTGCAACGTGTCGCGCACCTCCTCGACGATCGGCTCGAGCTCGACGGACCGCCGGTCCGGCGGCGGCTCCTGGGCGCGGCCGTAGGAGAGCGTCGACTCGCAGAACGCAATGGCGCGCTCCAGCGCCCGCATCAGCTTGGGCGCGAAGCGCTGCACGCGCGGATCCGGCAGATGCGCCAGCCCCTCGGAGAACAGCTGCGCGGAGGTGAGCAGGTTGCGCAGATCGTGGTTGATCTTCGACACCGCGAGCCCGAGCGCGGCAAGCCGGCTCTTCTGCTGCAGCAGCGAGGCGAGCTCCGACTGCATCGATGCCAACTCGCGCTCGGCGAGCCCGATCTCGTCGCGCCGGCCGGACGTGCCGATCACGCGGGCCGGATTTTCCGGGTCGGCGCGGTACGCCATGATGTTGGCGGTGACGCGCCGCATCGGCCGCACCAGCAGATAATGCAGCGCAAGGTAGACCAGCGCCGCGGTGATGACGGAGATCAAAAGCGAGATCAGCAGGATGTTGGTCGAGAAGCGCAGCATCGCGGCCCGCAGCGGGGCCTCGTCGAGAATGATATCGAGGAAATCGCCGCCCATCGGCGCGGGGCCGACCACGCGCACCGCGTCGCCGTCGCTGCACAGCAGCGTGTCGAAGGCGTCGACGATGGCGCGGCGCCAGGACACGTTGCGCATGTCGATCTCGTGGCTGACCTCCGGCGGCATGTCGGAGACCGCGAGCAGGCGGCGCTGGGTGCCCATCTTCATCGCCACCGCACGCGCGCCGACGCTGTTGAGGATCTGCCGCGCCAGCGTGTCCGGCACCATGCCGCTCGGCGCTGCATCGAGCACCAGCGCCGCGGTGTGGGCGGAGGCCAGGCGGTCATTCAGCCAATTCAGGCGGAAGTTGGCGATCAGCGGCACATAGATCAGCACCTGGGCGAGCATCACGAACAGAATCGTGAGCATCAGGAGCTTGCCCGACAGGCCAAGCCGCGCCGAACCGGGCCCGGAGGGCGCCGGACCAGGTGTTGCCGTCGCTGCTGTGTCGTCCTGCGTCATCGGACCAAAAGCCCGTCTATCCCAGACGCCGTAGCACGTTCAGGAAGCGCCGCAGCCATGAAGTCGATAAATTGGGCGCGAAAAAGGAGATGGCGGCCCGCTTTCCGATCTCAGTATAGGTCGGATAGGGCACCGCGAGCTCGGCAAAAACGCGAATATTGAGGCCATGGCTGATGGCGAGCGTCCAGGCGCTGATCTGCTCGCTCGCCGCGGGCCCAACGATGGTCACGCCCAGAATCAGCCCCTTGGGGTCGGTCACCACCTTGATATGGCCGCGGATTTCGCGTCCGGCCTGGGCGCGGTCGTTGTCATAATAGGGCCAACGCAGCAGCCGGACCGCGCCGAACTGCTCCCGCGCGTCCTTCTCGTCGAGGCCGACATGGGCGAGCTCCGGCTCGGTGAAGGTGACACGCGGAATTTCGTCGGCGCGCAGGGTGACCGGCAGGCGGAACATCAGGTGCTTGATCAAGAGCGCCGCCTGATGCTCGGCGGCATGGGTCGACTGTGACAGGCCGGTCACATCGCCGATCGCGTAGATGCGGCGGTTGCTGGTGCCGAAGCGCTTGTTGACGGTGATGCCGGTTTCGTCGTGCTTGACGCGCGCGGCGGCCAGATCGAGGCCTTCGATGTTCGGCTGCCGGCCGGTCGCGACCAGGAGCTCGGTGCCCTGGATGGTCTCCTCAGTGGCGCCGGCAAGCACAACCTCGACCCGCTGGCGAAGCGTCCGTACCCGCTCGACCTTCACGTGGCTGCGGATGGTGACGCCTTCGCGCGCCAGCGCGTCGAGCACGACCGCGACGCATTCCGGGTCCTCCGTGGCGAGCGGCTGCGGCGCAATCTCCAACACCGTCACCTCCGAGCCAAGGCGGCGGAACGCCTGCGCGAGCTCAAGCCCGCTCGAGCCCGCGCCGAGCACGATCAGGTGCTTCGGCCGCTCGCGCGCATCGAAGATGGTCTCGTTGGTGTAATAGGGGCACTGGTCCATGCCGGAGATCGCCGGCACCGCGGGCTTCGAACCGGTGGCGATGACAAAGCGGCGGGCTCGGACCTCGAACTTGACGTCCTCCTCGGGACCGACCGCGACCGTGCGGCCGTCGAGAAAGCGCGCCTCGCCCTCGATGACCCGCACGCGGAGGCCCGTGAAGCGCTCCTTCGAGTCGTTGGCCGCGAGCGTGTCGATGACGCGGTGGACGTGGTCGTTCATCTGGTCGAACTCGACGCCGGGCTTCGCGGCCTTGACGCCGAGCGCCTCGCTCGCCCGGAACGCCTCGGCGCGCGAGCCTGCCGCGATCATCGCCTTCGACGGAACATCGGCAGTGTTCAGGTGCGCGCCGCCCATCCGGCCCTTCTCGATCAGCACCACGGGCACGCCGAGCGCCGCGGCTGCCTTGGCAACCGAGGTGCCGGCCGCACCCGCGCCGATGACGCACAGATCGGGGGTCAGCTGCTCGGCCATCAAAATCCTCGTGTCGCGGTGGGCTCAGGCAAGGCGAGGCGGCCAGGGATGGAGACGGTCAGGACAAAGGTCACGGAGAAAAGGCCTGTCGGTATGCGGTTCAAGAGGCGGCAAAGGGTAACACCGGGCCCCGGCGGGACAGGGCCATCTCACTGATATTTGGAGCAAATCATGGCGGTTGCCAACCCGGGGTAGAGGCCATTTGACGCCCCTGCCCCGCCTCCGTATAAGCCCGCACGCGACGGCGAACGG
>JAIESI010000317.1 GCA_019746135.1 Xanthobacteraceae bacterium | reverse complement strand
GATCAACGATCTTCAGGGTTTAGCGGGTTTCGGGGCAAAACCGTTCCGACTGGCGAAGCTCACCGCCTGCCGTAAGTGGCGCGTATTTATCGGCGGTTCGGTGGGGTGTCAAGGAAGAACGGGCCGAAAATGTTGAGGTTTTGGCATTTCGCGGCTGCCGCGACCGCGTGCGATCGTTAACGCGACAGCAGCCTGGCGGAGAAGTGCGGTGAGCCGCTTCACCCTGCGCCACCGCCCTGGAAAGCGCTCGCTTGAGTGCGGCGGTGTATGGCCTCCTCCGTCGCGGCTTCGCGCAGTGGCTGGCTCGCCGAACGCCAAGCCTCATCTTTGAAAATAGCGGTAGGCTGTGATACTGTGAAAACATGAAGAATATCACAGTTTCCGTGGACGAGGCCGTCTATCGGCGCGCACGGATCAAGGCCGCCGAACAGGACACGTCCGTCTCCGCCCTCGTAAAGCGGTTTCTCGTCGAGCTTGCGTCGGACCAGGGAAGCGCCGACCAGCTTGTCCGCGAGGAACGCGCGTTGCGTGAGCGCATTCGAGAGTTCCGTGCCGCAGATCGGCTGCCGAGAGACAAGCTGCACGACCGCCGAGGATAGCCGCCACGCCCTTTCTCGACACCAACATCCTGCTCTACTCGATCAGCCGCGACCGACGAGAACGCGCAAAGCGCGATATCGCCATTGCGCTGCTCGACGAGCGAGATCACGCTCTCTCTGTGCAGGTGTTGCAGGAGTTCTACGTCCAGGCCACGCGGCAGAGCCGCCCGGACGCGCTGTCGCATGAAATCGCCGCCAGCCTTGTTCGCACCTGGCTGCGGTTTCCGGTGCAGGACATCACGCTCGCCGTGATGAGCTCCGCAATGGAGATCAAGATTGCGTCCAGCTTGTCCTATGGGGACGCAGTGATCGTCGCGGCTGCCCGCGCGCTTGGCTGCCGCGAGGTGTTGTCGGAGGACATGTCAGACGGCCAAGAGATCGCCGGGGTCCTGGTCACCAATCCGTTCCGCTGATCGCGGCCAGCAAAAAGGCCGCCCGGCAAGGGCGGCCTTTGCGTCTTTGCTATCGAAGGCGGGCTCTACTCCGCCGCCGGCAGCGCCGGCTGCTCCACGGGAGCGGGAGCCGGCGCGACGGCCGCGGCCCTCGCCGCCGCCTCCTTCTCGCGCTCGTCGAGGATGAGCTGGTCGCGCTTGGTCGCAACCTCGCGCAGCTTGCCCATCATTGCGCCGGTGCCGGCCGGGATCAGGCGGCCGACGATGACGTTCTCCTTGAGCCCGTCGAGCGTGTCCGCCTTGCCGTTGACGGCAGCCTCGGTGAGCACGCGCGTGGTCTCCTGGAACGACGCCGCCGAGATGAACGAGCGGGTCTGCAGCGACGCCTTGGTGATGCCGAGCAGGACCGGGTGCGCGACCGCGGGCTTCTTGCCCTCGGCCACGAAGCGCGCGTTGATCTCGTCGAACTCGAGCTTGTCCATCTGCTCGGCGTGGATCATGTCGGTCTCGCCGACATCGGTGATCTCGACCTTCTGCAGCATCTGGCGAACGATCACCTCGATGTGCTTGTCGTTGATCCCCACGCCCTGCAGCCGGTAGACGTCCTGGATCTCGTTGACGAGGTAGTTTGCCAACTCCTCGACGCCCTTGATCGCCAGGATGTCGTGCGGCGCAGGATTGCCGTCGACGATGTAATCGCCCTTCTCGATCGTATCGCCGTCCTGCAGATGGATGTGCTTGCCCTTGGGAATGAGATATTCCGCGGGCTCGCCGCCATCGGCCGGCACGATACTCAGCCGGCGCTTGTTCTTGTAGTCCTTGCCGAACTGCACGGTGCCGGCCATCTCGGCGATGACCGCGGCCTCCTTCGGCCGCCGCGCCTCGAACAGCTCCGCCACCCGCGGCAGACCGCCGGTGATGTCGCGCGTCTTGGCGCTTTCGGTCGGGATACGGGCGATGACGTCGCCGGCCTTCACCTGGGCGTTCAAGTCGGCCGACAAGATCGCATCGACCGCCAGCATGTAGCGGGCATCGCCGCCACGCGCGAGCTTCTGGACCTTGCCGTCCTTGCCCTTGATGACGATGGCCGGACGCAGGTCCGCGGCCCGGCTCGACGTGCGCCAGTCGGTGACCACGCGCTTGGCGATACCGGTGGACTCGTCGACCGTTTCCGACATCGACTGGCCTTCCACCAGGTCCTCGAAGCCGACGGTGCCGTCGGTCTCGGTGAGGATCGGCCGGGTGTAGGGATCCCACTCGGCGACACGCGCGCCGCGCTTGATCTCCTGGCCGTCCTCGACGCGCAGCCGCGCACCGTTCTGGATGCGGTGCACGGCCCGTTCGGTGCCGTCCGGGTCGACCACCGCGACGACGATGCTGCGGCCCATGGCAATCCAGTCGCCGTCCGAGTTCTTGACGACGGCGTTCTTGCCCTTGGACTTGATCACCACCTTGCCGTCGAAGTTCGACTCGATGAACGACTGCTCGGAGATCTGCGCCGCGCCGCCGATGTGGAACGTGCGCATGGTGAGCTGGGTGCCCGGCTCGCCGATCGACTGCGCCGCGATCACGCCGACCGCCTCGCCCATGTTGACCGGAGTGCCGCGGGCAAGATCGCGCCCGTAGCAAGCACCGCACACGCCGTTGACGTTCTCGCAGGTGAGAACCGAACGGATGCGAAGCTCCTGCACGTTGGCCTTGACGATCTCGTCGACCTCCTTCTCGCCAAGCAGCGTGTCGCGCTTCATGACGATCCTGGAACTCGCCGGATCCTTCACGTCCTCGGCCGTGGTTCGGCCCAGGATGCGGCTCGCCAGCGAGGCGACCACGGTGCCGGCGTCGATGATGGCGCGAACCGCGATGCCGCCCTTGGTGCCGCAATCGTGCGACGTGATGATGCAGTCCTGCGCCACGTCGACCAGACGCCGCGTCAGGTAGCCCGAGTTCGCGGTCTTGAGCGCGGTATCGGCCAGCCCCTTGCGGGCGCCGTGCGTCGAGTTGAAGTACTCGAGCACCGAGAGGCCTTCCTTGAAGTTCGAAATAATCGGGCTCTCGATGATCTCGCCGGAGGGCTTGGCCATCAGGCCGCGCATACCCGCGAGCTGGCGCATCTGCGCGGGCGAGCCGCGCGCGCCGGAGTGGGCCATCATGTAGATCGAGTTGACCTGGGCATGGCGGCCGGTCTTCTCGTCGCGCTTCACCGACGAGATTTCCTCCATCATCTTGCCGGCAATCTCGTCCGTCGCCTTCGACCAGGCGTCAACCACCTTGTTGTACTTCTCGCCCTGGGTGATCAGGCCGTCGTTGTACTGCTGCTCGAAGTCCTTGGCCTCGGCGCGGGTCTTGTCGACGATGTCCCACTTCTTCTTCGGCACGACCATGTCGTCCTTGCCGAACGAGATGCCGGCCCTGAAGGCGTGATAGAACCCGAGCGCCATGATGCGGTCGCAGAAGATCACCGTCTCCTTCTGCCCGCAGTGGCGGTAGACCGTGTCGATCATCCCGGAGATTTCGCGCTTCGTCATCAGCTTGTTGACGACGTCGAACGGCACCTTCGGCGACACCGGCAGCACCTGGCCGAGCAGCGCGCGGCCCGGCGTCGTCTCGTACTCCTTGAAGTACGTCGCGCCGTCCTCGTTGATGCCCTTCCAGCGGTACTTGATCTTGCTGTGCAGGTGCACGGCCTTCTCGTTCAGCGCGTGCTCGATCTCGGCGATGTCGCGGTAATAGCCGCGCACCGTGTTGACCTTCTTCGGGTCCTTCTTGAGATCGTCTTCCTTGTGGAACTCGTACTTCCACTCGCCCGGGCCGCCTTCGGCCATGATGGTGAGGTAGTAGAGGCCCAGCACGATGTCCTGCGACGGCACGATGATCGGCGAGCCGTTCGCGGGATGCAGGATGTTGTTCGTGCTCATCATCAGCACGCGCGCCTCAAGCTGCGCCTCGAGCGACAGCGGCACGTGCACGGCCATCTGGTCGCCGTCGAAGTCGGCGTTGAACGCGGCGCAGACCAGCGGGTGCAGCTGGATCGCCTTGCCTTCGATCAGCACCGGCTCGAACGCCTGGATGCCGAGGCGGTGCAGGGTCGGCGCACGGTTGAGCAGCACCGGATGCTCGCGGATCACCTCGTCGAGGATGTCCCAAACCTCCGGCTTCTCCTTCTCCACGAGCTTCTTGGCCTGCTTCACGGTGGTGGACAGGCCCTTGGCGTCGAGGCGCGAATAGATGAACGGCTTGAACAGCTCGAGCGCCATCTTCTTCGGCAGACCGCACTGATGCAGCTTGAGCTCGGGACCGACGACGATCACCGAACGGCCGGAGTAGTCGACGCGCTTGCCGAGCAGGTTCTGGCGGAACCGGCCCTGCTTGCCCTTGAGCATGTCGGCGAG
>JAIESI010000315.1 GCA_019746135.1 Xanthobacteraceae bacterium | reverse complement strand
CGCGACCGCGAGCCATGCCGCAAGCGCCGCGACGCCGAGCGCGATCTTGCGGCTGGCCGGGGCGCGAAATGTCTTTGGCATCAATTGCATAAGGGTGGTCGGCACACGTCGTTCCGGCTTGGTTATAGACCAAACCTCAAGGCGGATCAGCGTCCATCGCGCCGCATTGTCGGGAAATCCGTCAGAGATAACGCTTCAGATCCGCCGCCGCCTCCTCCGGGCGGCGCTTCATGTTGAACGGCGCGACAAAGCGGCCGTCCTTGCCCATCAGATAGACGATGGCGGTGTGGTCCATGGTGTAGCCGCCGCCGTCGGTCGGGACCTTCTTGGCGTAGACCCGATAGGACTTGATCACCGCGGCGACCGCCTCGCTGTCGCCGGTGACGCCGACGACGCGCGGGTCGAAGCTCGCGAGATAATCCTTGAGGACCTTCGGCGTGTCGCGCTCCGGATCGACGGTGATGAACAGCGCACGCGCGTCTTTCGCGCCCGGGCCTGCCGCGCGCAGGATCTCCGACACCTCGAACAGCGTGGTCGGGCAGACGTCCGGGCAGTGGGTGAAGCCGAAGAACACCAGGAACGGGTGACCCTTCAGGTCCTGATCGGTGATCGGCTTGTCGTTCTGATCGACCAGCTTGAACGGCCCGCCGACCGCCGACGGCAGCGCAATCGGCGCGGGGCTCTTTCCGGTGATGATGAACACCACCGTGGTGAACAGCACCAGGCCCGCGACGAAGGCGCCGAGCACGAGCAGGATACGGGCGGTGCGGGAGTTCATGATCGTGATGCTTCTTGTTCTTGGATCGTCTCGTGTTTGCGCATGATCTTTTCCGAAAACCGCTTCACACTTTTCGGGATCATGCTCTCGTGTTTGAGCCTGATCTTTTCCGAAAACCGCTTCACACTTTTCGGGATCATGCTCTATCCGAAGCAGGCGATGAGACCGGCCCGGATCGTCTCGAAGAACACGGCGTTCCCGTAGTGCGCCCAGAGCGCGACGGTGCCGGCCAGCAGAATGCCGACAATGCCCGCAGCCGCCAGAAGCGCGTTCCGGCTCGGCGCGGCCACTTCCGAATTCGTCAGTTCCTCCGCCATGAAGCGCTCTATAGCAGGACAGCCTCTGCCACCCATCACATAGGACCGATCCCGCGTCCCGGCAACAGTCACAATGCCGTGACGCCCCGACCGGACAGCCAGGCCAGCGCGCCGCGCGCGGCGGCGGCACCGGTGGCAAACGAGGCCTGCAGCAGATAGCCGCCGGTCGGGGCCTCCCAATCGAGCATTTCTCCGGCCGCAAACGTGCCCGGCCGGCCGCGCAGCATGAAATGCTCGTCGAGCGCGGCGAACGAAACGCCGCCGGCGGTGGAGATGGCGCGCTCCAATGGTGCCGTGCCGACGAGCCGCACCGGAACGGCGTTGATCAGCGCGGCCAGCGCTGCGGCATCCATCGACGCCAGACGCAGCGAGGCGGACGCGGCCGCCTCGTTGAGCAGGCCGATCGCGGGCGGCGACAGGTTCACGGCCTTGCGCAGAAACGTCGACAGCGATTGCTTGCCGCGCGGCACGGCAAGCCGCTGCTGCAACTCCGCAGCGGACAGATCGGGCCGCAGCGCAATGTGCAGGACCGCTTCGCCGCACGCGGCGATGGCTTCGCGCAGCGCAGCCGACAGCGCATAGACCGCGCCGCCTTCGAGGCCGTCGCGGGTGACGATGGCTTCGCCGCGCACGCGCTGACCGCGAAACGCGAGCTCGATCCGCTTCAGCGGCTGGCCCTCGAAACGGTCGCGGAAGACATCGGACCAACGGGCGATGAAGCCGCAGTTGGCCGGCCGCAGCGGCGCGACGGCAACGCCGGCATGGCCGAGCGTATCGATCCAGCCGCCGTCCGAGCCGAGCCGCGGCCAGCTTGCGCCGCCGAGCGCGAGAACGACTGCATCGGCTTTTGCGCTGACGCGGCCGGCGGGCGCGTCGAACTGCAGACGGCCGGAGGTGTCCCAGCCGGTCCAACGGTGCCGAAACGCAAACCCGACGCCGGCCGCGGCCAGACGGCGGAGCCAGGCGCGCAGCAGCGGCGAGGCTTTCAGCGACTTCGGAAACACCCGGCCGCTGCTGCCGACGAAGGTTTCCTGGCCGAGCCCTTGGCACCAGGCGCGCACGGCTTGCGGTGGAAACGCCTCGATCGCGGCGCGCAGGCGCGGCTCCGCGGCACCATAGCGGCCGAGAAATGCCGAAAAATCCTCGCTGTGGGTGAGGTTCAGGCCGCCGCGGCCCGCCATCAGGAATTTGCGGCCGGCGGACGGCATGCGGTCGTAAACGGTGACGTGCACGCCGCCGGCGGAAAGCACCTCGGCCGCCATCAGGCCTGAGGGACCAGCGCCGATCACGGCTGCGTTCAACTCAGGAGGCATGCAGGGAACCAGCGCGCACGGTCATGAATTTTTATCGGGGGTGATGGAGAGCGCCATGGATTCGCATCGGCATTCGCATCCGGCCTTTGCCGGCGGCCGCAGGCTCGGGCTCATCGTCGCGCTTTCGATCGTGCTGCTCCTGGTGTTCGCGGCCGGAATGGCGATTGGATATCACAGCGTCTATCGGCATAACACGGTGGCGGTTCTAGGTTCTGTAGGGTGGGTTAGCGCCGAAGGCGCGTAACCCACCGGCTGAATTCGCGGCGAGTCCGAATGGTGGGTTACGGCGCGGAGCCTGTCATCGGGCCGCGCTTCGCGCGGACCCGTTGGCGCCTAACCCACCCTACGCAGGAAACGACACGCCGAGGTTTTGGCGCAGCATCGTGCCCTCGTATTCGGTGCGGAACAGGCCGCGGCGTTGCAGCTCCGGCACCACGAGATCGACAAATTCGTTCAGCGCCCCGGGCACGTGCGGCGGCAAAAGATTGAAGCCGTCGGCCGCCTGCTCGACGAACCAGTGCTCGAGCTCGTCGGCGATCTGCTTCGGCGTGCCGATCAGCGTCCAGTGGTCCTTCGCGGCTCCCGAGCGCGTCGCCACCTGGCGTAGCGTGAGATTGTCGCGCTTGGCGAGCCGCACATAGTTGAGCGGCGTGCTCACCCGCGCCGCGTTGCTGGCGATCTCCGGCATCGGGGCGTCGAGATCGTAGCCCGACAGATCGACGCCGCCGAGCATGCGGCCGAGCCGCGACACCGACACCTCGATCGGGATGAGCGAGTTGAGGTGCTCGAACTTCTCCTCCGCCTCCTGCTGCGAGCGGCCGACATACATGGCGACGCCCGGCATGATCTTGAGATCGTCCGGATGGCGGCCGTGCCGCGGCATCCGCCCCTTCACGTCGGCGTAGAACGCTTTCGCATCCTCGACCGCCGACTGCGCGGTGAACACCACGTCGGCGACACGGGCCGAGAGCTTGCGCGCGGGCTCCGAGGTGCCGGCCTGCACGATCACCGGATGGCCCTGCGGCGGGCGCGACACGCTGAGCGGGCCCTTCACCGAGAAATACTTGCCCTTGTGATCGAGGGTGTGGAGCCTCAAAGGATCGAGATAGCGTCCGGTCGCCTTGTCGCGCGGGAACGCGTCGGCGTCGAAGCTGCCCCACAAGCCGCGCACCACGTCGACGAATTCCTCCGCGCGCTCGTAGCGGTCGCCGTGCGCGGCGTGCTGGCCGACGCTGAAGTTCGCCGCGTCCTCGTAGCTGCCGCCGGTGACGAGATTCCAGCCGGCGCGGCCGCCGGTCATGTGATCGAGCGAGCCGAGCACGCGGGCGACGAAATACGGCTCGTTGTAGGCGGTGGCTGAGGTGGCGACGAGACCGATGTTCCTGGTCACGCCCGAGAGCGCGGCAAGCAGCGTGAACGGCTCGAACTTGTCGATGGTCGGCTGATAGCTCAGGCTCTCCATGTCCTTGGTGCCGGGCACGCCGATCACGTCGGCGACGAACAGCATGTCGAGCTTGCCGCGCTCGAGCGTTTTGGCGAATTCGAACCAGCGCTGGATGTTGGAGCCGGCATCGACATAGGCGTCGGGATGCCGCCAGCCGGCGATGTGGTAGTTCGAGTCGGCCATCAGGAAGACGGCGAATTTCATTTTTGGTTTTGGGGTCATCGATGCGCTTTCGTCGCGGAGACAGTGCATAGGGTGGGCCAAGGCGCGTTAGCGCCGGGCCCACCAATTCTTGCTCCGGCGCAAAGCGGTGGGCACGCCGCTTCCGCCTTCGCGCTGCGCGCTTCGGCGGACAAGTCGCGGCTTTGCCCACCCTTCTGTAACGGGCCTCGATTGGTCAATCCCTTTTTGCGTCGTCGTCTTCACCGGGTTCT
>JAIESI010000296.1 GCA_019746135.1 Xanthobacteraceae bacterium | reverse complement strand
CTCGCCAGCGCAAACCGCCCGGCCCGGCCCCATCCCGGCCGAACGGACCATAGAAGGCCGTGGACGGCGACGAAGGCGAGGCAGGCCCCGATCCAGAGCGCCCCGCCCAAGGCGATTCCTGACCCATAGAAGGTCATCACGCCTTGAGGCAGGCCCCGCGAGGCGGCCAGGAAATACGCCGCCGAGACCGCGGTCGCGATCATGCGCGTCGGCGCGGCCGCCCAGAGCGCGGGGAAGGCCAACGCGAGAGGCAGCGCCAAGGCGACGCCGCTCCAGCCGATCGCTCCGGCCGCGGCCGCGCCGGCGATCAATGCCGCCGCGTGCAGCCCATCACGGATCGAACGTGGCGACCGGCCGGGCGACCCCGAGGAGCCCTGCGTCGGGGAGTGGCCCGAAGTAGCGTGAGTCATATGAGCCTGCGTAGTCGGAGTGGAGATAGAGGTGTCCCGGCGGAACGACGCCGCCCGCATAGGCGGCAAGCGCCCTGCCCTCGGCGTCGACCAGGCGGATGCGGGAATGGGCGAGTGTGCGACCGTCGATCGTGACCGATCGACCAACCGCGACATGCGCGCCGGCCATGGCGGCGACCGTCTTGATGAGTGGTCCTGCGCCGCCCGGGCAGAGACCTGCGCGCAGGTAGCCGCGTTCCAGCCCAAGCCTCAGTCCGGGGCCCGCCGGCATGCAGATAAAGATGAGGTCGCCAACCTTGATCGGCGCGACGGCCCGCTCGATGCGCCAGAGACCAAGCGGATAGCTCGGGGTCGCATTCGAGCGGAAGCCGCCCGCCCAGCCGAGGACCGCGATGCCGGCGACGGCGGCCGCGCCAAGTCCCAGCACTGAGATGACAGGCCGCGGTCTCATTTCATGCTCATCCCGCGGCTCTGGGCTTGGCGCTGAACTTGACGCTCGGTCTCGACCTTCTTCGGCGCTTGAGCCGATTGCTTCTGCTGCGCGGCGAGCTGCTGTGCGGCGCGCAGCATGGGCCATGCGGCCGCGAGCGTGGGTCGTTCGCTTTCCCGCAGGCCGGCGGCAGCGGCATCGAAGGCTGCGCCCTTCGGCTCTTTCGCACGATTGGACAAGAACGCCCCCTCCCCGAAGCGCTCCGCCACGGCCTTGTTGAACCCTTCGATCTCCGCCGCCACCATGTTGTTGGAGAGCGCAAAGGCGAGCGCATTCGGCAGATCGTTGCGGTCGATGGCGTCGCGAACCCGCTCCAGAACCAGCGTTGCGGCGGGCGAGAGCGCCGGCACGTCGACGGTGACACGCAGCCGCAGCGCACGCTCCTCGGTTTCGTACTTGCGCAACGCCTCCGCGCGCAGCCGCGCATAGCGCTCGATCTCGCGGCCGAGCGTGGCGACATTGGCTTCGGCCTCTTTCCGCTCCTTGGTGGCGGCTTTCCCTGCGAGCACGCCCTTCGCGCCACGCAAATCGCCGAAGGATGCCGGCTCGGTTGCGAGGCGGCTGAGTGTCGCCTTGCGAGTGGCGGGATCGTGCAGGACGGCATCGAAGTTCATGGCTTTGAAGGCGGTCTCCGGCTTCGCGAACACGAGCGCGAAACGGCTCGACATTTCCTGCCACTGCTTCCTGCAGGCCGGATCGGCGACGATCTTGTCCTCGACTGACTCGGCGACGGATTTCGGCCATGTGGTGACGCCCGGCAGCATGAGCGCGGTCTCCTTCTTGCGGCTGGTGGGCGGGGCATGACGACGGTCGAAGAGGCCGAGACGGGCGCCGACGGCCCGCAGGCGCGCGGCCACATCATCGAGCCGCTGCTTCTGACGCCGCGCCCAGCGCACGCGGTCGGACACGAGGGTTCGGGCGACGCGCATCACATGCAGGCCGCGGTTGGCGGCGAAGCGAAGCGCGTCGCGATAGAGGCCGCCACGCTCGTAGTCGAGCGTTGTCTCCTTGGCGTTGCGCTGGGACAGGATGGGGATCAGGCCGCCGGCCTTGCCGAACGATCGGCGTCCGTAGTAGAGCGCAACATCCTCACGGTGTCGGGTCAACGCCACATAGGCGAGATGCCGGTCGAGCGACAAGCTCGCCAGCACCTTCACGCGGTCGACGGTCGCGCCTTGCGCCTTGTGAATCGTGGTGGCGTAGCCGTGGTCGACATTGCGGTAGAAGCGCTGGTCTACCGCGACGCGCCGGCGGTGATTGCCCTCCCCGACCTCGGCCGCGAACCGGCCCGCCGCCGCCTCGACCACGCGTCCGATCATGCCGTTCTTGACGCCGAGCGACCCCTCGTTGCGCAGGAAAACGATCTGATCCCCAGCCGCGAACCGGCGCTCTCCGTCCTCGGTGCGGAAGGCGTGACCAGCGCCGACCAGTCCCCGCGATACGAGCCTGTCGCGGGCCAGGTCATTGAGCGCGCGCACGTCACGGCGCAGATGCGCCAGGATCAAGGTCGACTTCGCCGGATCGTAGTCGCGGCTCCAATCGTCGATCAGCGCCGACACGGCCTGCGCCTTCAACTCCGAGCCCATGACGTGGCCGTGATGGCGATACGCTGCGAGCGCTTTTCCGACCCGGCCGCGGGCAAGATCGAGCGAGGCGTCACGCATCCATTGCGTGTTCTGGCGATAGATCGTCTCGAGCTCGGCATAGCCGATGCGCTCGACCAGGGCGCGGAAGGCGGCGCCGGCTTCGATCGGCTGGAGCTGCTCGGCGTCGCCGACCAGGATCAGCTTGGCGCCGGCGCGCGACACCGCCTCGACGAAGGTCGCCATCTGGCGTGATGCGACCATGCCCGCCTCGTCGAGGACAAAGACCGTGCGGTTGTCGAGGATCGACCGGCCCTTGCTCCAGGCGAGCTCCCATGACGCCAAGGTGCGCGCGGCGATCCCTGCTTCTTTCTCCAGACCCTCGGCCGCCTTGCCCGCCAATGTGCCGCCGACAACTCGATAACCGGCGGCCTCCCACACCTCGCGCGCGGCGCGCATCATGGTGGTCTTGCCGGCGCCGGCGCGCCCGACCACGGTCGCGGCGCGCCCGGCCGCTGTCACATGCTCGATCGCCGACCGCTGTTCGGCCGAGAGCATGGCGTGGCGATCGAGGACGGCATTGCGGATCTGATCGCGCACGCCGAACGTGTCCGCGCCGGCAAGCCCGATCGCGCGCCTGGCCATCTCGGATTCGATGCGGATCAGCTCGCGCGTGGTGTAGCGCGCCGGCGTTCTGGCGCCGGTCGCAAAGTCGATCCCCTCGTGCTCGAGGCGGATGGCGTCCGGGCTTTGCAGGATGCGCGCGAGCAGCATTCCGAATGCGGCGGGATCGTCGACATAGCGATGCAGCACCTTGGCGACGTCGCGCTCATCGAACACGCTCTTCTCGCGCGATACGATGTCGAGGATGATCTCCGGGCGCCGCAGGACGCGCTCGGCCGACACCTGCCGCTGCTCCTCGAACAGCCGTAGGCGATCGAGGTTTGGTTCGCGTCCCTGTCGCTTCGCCTTGCGCTCGATCGCCTTTGCGGCGACTCCGACATGGGTCGTCGGCACGATATTGATGCCACGCTCGGCATACGATCGGCCATCCACGCGCACGTCGAGCCCGCCGAGCGCGAGATGATGGTTCTGCAGATCGATCCAACCCTGGCGAACCGCCAGAAACTCGTTCTTATCGCCGGCCCAGAGCTTGTAGACGATCTTGCCAGCCCGGTTGCGCAGCGGCGCTCCGTCCGCGCCCAGCACGGCGACCCGCTTCGGACCGAAACCGTCCTCGGTGAGCGCGCGCAGGCTTGTCATCAGATGCGCGTGCGGATTGCCTGGATCGTCGTGATAGACCCAGTCGGCAACGATACCTGCGGGCAAAATATGCTCGGCTACGAACTGGCGCATGAGCGCGATGTTCTGCGCGGTCGTCAGCTCGATCGGCAGCGCGATGATGTACTCCTTGGAGAGCTGCGCATCCGAGCGCTTCTCAAAGCCCTCAATCTTGTTCCAGAACGCCTCCGATGCCTGCGCGACGGTGCGGTCCGCCACCATTGTCCGCGCCCATTGCGGCGCGTCCCCCGGCAGCAGGAATTCCTCATGCACCATGCCGCGCTTGGCGGTGTAATCGACGGTGCGGCCTTCGGCCTCGAAGTTCATCTTCGCGCAGTGGCGATACGCAGCCGAAAGCACGGCGCTGCGGCCATCGGCGCGGCTGATGATCTGCGGCGTAAAATGCGTGATGGCCACGGTGGCGGTCCTGCGCGAATGACGACACGGTTCGTCCGAAGAGACCGGCGCCGCCCTTCCGGCTGAGCAGAGCTACG
>JAIESI010000291.1 GCA_019746135.1 Xanthobacteraceae bacterium | reverse complement strand
TCTCTTCCAACAGGACGATGGCGGCTGGCTCGCCGATGTCGCCCTGCTCGAGACCCTGGTTGCCGCCAAGCTGAAGGCAGAGGCCGAGGCCATCGCGGCCGAAGGTTGGAAGTGGATCGAGGTCGCTGCCGACTTCCCCTACGGTCACACCCACGGTCTGCGCCAGATCGACGGTGTCACCGCCGAACGATCGGCTGACGAGCAGGCCACGATCGACGCGCTCAACGCCGAGTATCAGCGGCTCGAGGCCGAGTATGAAGATGCGGACGAACTGCCCGACGATGTCGATGCTCGGCTCGGCGAGATCGAAGCCCTGCTTGACGAGCTCGACAACCGGCCGAAGATCTTCGACCCGACCGACATCACCCGTGCGGGCGTTTTCGTGAGCATCGGCGCGGACGGCAGGCTCGTGGTCGACCGCGGCTATGTTCGCCCGGACGATGAGGCGCCCCTCGTCCTGCCCCATGACGAAACCGATGGCGCTACGGCGGCGACCAGCGGCCAAGCCGGTGAACCTGGACCCAGCGGCACATCCCGCACCGTCATCACGGTCGGCGGGCAGCCGATCGAAAGCGAGGACGACGAGGACGACGTGATCAAGCCGTTGCCCGAGCGCCTGGTGATCGAACTGACAGCCCATCGCACGCTCGCGCTGCGCGACGTCGTGGCGAGCAACCCGCAGATCGCGCTGACGGCGCTGCTGCACAAGCTCGTCATCGACACGTTCCAGCGCGCCAGTACCGGCGGCGGATGCCTCGAAGCGTCCGTGCGACACATCTTCTTCCCCGTACAGGCCGCCGACCTCGAGGACAGCCCCTCTGCCCGCGCGATCGCGGAGCGTCAGGACGCCTGGAAGGCCGATCTTCCGCAGGATGATCAGGCGCTCTGGGACTGGCTGTCGGCACTCGACGATACGAGCCGACTCTCGCTGCTCGCTCATTGCGTGAGCTTCGGCGTCAACGCGCTTTACGAGAAGCCGAACCCCTACGGCGGGAACGGCGTGTCCCAGCACGGGCTCGAACGCCGTCTCACCCAGGCCGACCGGCTCGCGCGGGCGACTGGTCTCGACATGGTGGAGGCCGGATGGCGTCCTTCGGTCGACAATTATCTCGGCCGGGTCCCGAAGCGCCGCATCGTCGAGGCCGTGCGTGAGGGTGCGGGAGACCGGGCGGCGCAGCTCATCGAGCATCTGAAGAAGGCTGAGATGGCCAAGGAAGCCGAACGCCTTCTCGCCGACGCCCGGTGGCTCCCCGAGCCGCTGCGGCTCGCTGAGACGGACAATTCGTCAGAAGCGGGCGAACCCGAAAATGAGGCAAGCTCCATGGATCTGCCGGCGTTCCTGTCTGGCGACGAGGAAGCCTCGGACGAGGATGCGGAGCCGCTCCCGGCCATTGCCGCCGAGTAACCGATCCAGGCGGGACCGCTCCGGCGGTCCCGCATCTTTCCTCACACGCCCGTTCCATCAGCCCGGTCGCCACGCCGGGCTTTTCCATGTTCGTGGGAGATTGTCATGGCAGACTGTTTCACGCACTTCTCGTGCCTGCTCGACGTCGGCACGCCACAAAATGCCGCGCGTGCGCTCGATCTCTACAATGCCTTGTCCGAGGCTGGCGCGTCAGAAGAACCACCGTCGGAGGGCTTCCTTCTCTCCATCCAGCCGGAGCACGGCGGCTCGCAGCTCTGGCTACGGGATGACGTCTCCGGCGATCCCGAACGGCTGATCCAGTTCGTGAAACTCTGCGCGGCGGAATTCAGCCTGAAAGGCCGTTGGGGCTTCCAATATGCCAATACCTGCCCGCGGCCCCGGCTCAGTGCGTTTGGCGGCGGCGCGCACGTCCTCGACCTCGGGACGGGCGAGACCGTCGGATGGATCGACACCGATGGCTGGCCCGCCGCAACGGTGGATGGAGGTGATTCCGATGCCTGAGATCATCGAAACCATCGTCTATCGCCTCGACGAACTTTCCGATGCGGCGAAGGACGCCGCGCGCCAATGGTACCGCAAGGGCGGCTTCGATTATGACTGGTTCGAGTTCGTCTATGACGACTTCGAACGTATCTGCGCGATCCTCGGCATCCTCCTCAGGACGCGCCCCGTCCGGCTGTTCGGCGGCGGCACCCGCTCGAAACCCTGCATCTGGTTTTCTGGCTTCTGGAGCCAGGGCGATGGGGCCTGCTTCGAGGGCGACTACAGGCATGTGAGATCCGCCGCGCGCCGCATCCGGGCCTATGCACCAACGGATACCGCGCTTCACCAGATCGCCGACACCCTCCAGACCGTTCAGCGGCGAAACTTCTACCAGCTCCGCGCCACCGTGGCTCACCGGTGGCGCTACTATCACGAGCATTGCATGGCGATCGCGGTCGATCGCGACAGCCCTGTTGGTCAGGACATGACCGCCGATGCGGAAGATGCCGTCTCGGAAGCGCTCCGTGATCTGGCCCGCTGGCTCTACCGCCAGCTCGAACGGGAATATGAGCATCTGACCTCGGCCGAGGTGGTCGACGAAGCGATTGCGGCGAACGGCTACACCTTCACCGAAGCGGGCCGGCGCTTCGGCTGATTCAGCCAGCCGCTCGCACGTCGAGAGGCAGAGGGGGGCCGGGACGTGTTTGAGCCCGGACGGTCGAGAGAGAGCGCCCAAGGGCTCGCCCTGTTCCCGCTCTCTTCGAGGTCTTCCCCATGCACGATCGTTCCGCACCTTGCGCGCAAGAACATACGCCGGCGTCTTTTCCGCTAGGCGTCGACCGGACGGCCGCCTTGCTCGATGCCGCCCGATCCATTCTCGTCCATCTCGAAGCGGGCCGACGTGTCGACGCCACCCTGCTTCGTGACGCGATGGAAGCGAGCTTCAACGCGAGCGACGCAACCGGAGCCTGGGACTGGAAGCTGGCCTACGACGCCTGCGAGGCAGCGACTGTTCTCTTCCTCCGCAAATACGGCAAAGTGCTTTTGCACAAAGCCGGCTCTCCGGCAGCAGCCCTGCCGCTTTTCGCGAAAGTCGCCGGCCTGCTCCCCACGCATACCCGCCGCTCCCTCGAAAGCGAGACGTTCCAGCAATTCTCAACGCCCATCCCCCTCGGATTCATCGCGTTTCGCGCGGCAGCTATCTCACCTGCCGACCATGTGCTCGAACCGTCCGCCGGGACCGGCCTGCTCGCCATCCTGCCCGAGATTGCGGGCGCGACGTTGATCCTTAACGAACTGGCGGAGACCCGCGCCAGCCTCCTCTCCTCCCTCTTCCCGGCCGTCGGAGTCACATGCTTGGACGCGGCGCAGATCGACGATCATCTCCACCCGGCCTTGGTCCCGACGGTCGTGCTGATGAACCCGCCATTCTCAGCGATGACGAACGTCTCCGGACGCATGGCCGACGCAGCGCTGCGACACATCGCATCCGCGCTTGCCCGCCTCGCCGAGGGTGGCCGCCTGGTGGCCATCACCGGTGCCAATATCAGTCCGGAGCATCCCGCCTGGCGCGAGGCGTTCATCCGCCTGCAGGAGCGCGGGCGCGTCGTATTCAACGCGAGCATCGACGGTACCGTCTACTCCAAGCACGGCACCACCATCGAGACGCGGCTCACCGTCTTCGACAAGCTGCCGGCAGACGATCCGGTCCGATTTCCCGCATCACCGGGTCAAGCACCCGACACGCAGACCCTTTTAGGCTGGGTCACCGAGCACGTTCCCCCAAGGCTCACACTGGCCGGTTCCATTGCCCTTCCGGCGCCGTCGGCAATGGCGCCGAAGCGGGTTGCCCGTCCGATTGCGCGCGGCACTGCGAACGCGCCGCAGAGGTCAGCACTCGAAGAGCCGGGTTACCTGAACCTCGCCTATGAGACCCTCGACTGGAAGCCGGCCGAGGGTGGTCGGCTGACCGACGCCATCTACGAGGAATACGGACTTCAGACGATCCGCATTCCCGGCTCTCAGGCCCATCCGACCAAGCTTGTGCAATCGGCGGCCATGGCGTCGGTCGCGCCCCCCAAGCCAAGCTACCGTCCACGCCTGGCCGAACGGCTCATCAACGAGGGCGTACTGTCGGACGCCCAGCTCGAAACCGTGATCTATGCCGGCGAGGCGCATACGGGCTTCCTCAGCGGCGCCTGGACTGTCGACGCAACGTTCGATGTCGTCTCTGCCGCACCTGACGACGCAGCATCCGCCGTGCGCTTCCGGCGCGGTTTCATGCTCGGCGACGGCACGGGCGCGGGCAAGGGGCGCCAGTCCGCCGCCATCATCCTCG
>JAIESI010000305.1 GCA_019746135.1 Xanthobacteraceae bacterium | reverse complement strand
GTGTGGACCAAGAAACGAGTCCGCCAAAAGCCCTTCAAAGGCCGCCGTATCACTCAGCTCTGATTCCGGGTACTAGCACGGCCTGAGCCGGGACTTGAGCTTAAGACCTGCCCGGCGATTTTTGCTTGAGCGCATAGAGCGCCTCAAGCGCCTCGCGCGGCGACATTTCGTCCGGATTGATGGCTTGCAGCGCGGCCAGCAGCGCATCCAGCGCGCTCTGGCGCGGATCGGGCGCGGCAGGCTTTGCGGGCGCCGCGAACAGCGGCAGGTCCTCGAAGCCGCGCGGCGTGGCGCGGTCCTCGGCCTCGAGCATCGCCAGCACGACCTTGGCGCGCTCGATGACGCTCGGCGGCAGCCCTGCAAGCTTCGCCACCTGGATGCCATAGGAGCGGTCGGCGGCACCGGGCACGACCTCGTGCAGGAACACGACCTCGCCCTGCCATTCCTTGACGCGGACGGTGGCGTTGTGCAGGCGCGGCAGCTTGGTCGCGAGCACCGTCAGCTCGTGGAAATGCGTCGCAAACAGCGCGCGGCATCTGTTCTGCTCGTGCAGGTGCTCGATCGCGGCCCAGGCGATCGAGAGCCCGTCGAAGGTCGCGGTGCCGCGGCCGATCTCGTCGAGGATGACGAGCGAGCGCTCGCCGGCCTGGTTGAGGATGGCCGCGGTCTCGACCATCTCGACCATGAAGGTCGAGCGGCCGCGCGCCAGATCGTCGGCCGCGCCGACCCGCGAGAACAGCCGGTCGACCACGCCGATCCTGGCGCGCTTCGCCGGCACGAAGGCGCCCATCTGCGCCAGCACCACGATCAGCGCGTTCTGGCGCAGGAACGTCGACTTGCCGGCCATGTTCGGGCCGGTGAGCAGCCAGATGCGGCCGGCCTTCGCGCCCTTGGGCGGAGCGAGATCGCAATCGTTGGCGACGAACGGCTCGCTGATCGCCTGTTCGACCACAGGATGGCGCGCGCCGTCGACCACGAAGTCGAGCGAGCGGTCGATCTCGGGCCGGACATAGGCGCGTTCGACCGCGAGTGTGGCGAGCGCGCCGGAGACATCCAGCACCGCGAGCGCCTCGGCGGCCGCCTTGATGGCCTCGCTCGCCGCAACGACCGCCGCGTTCAGCTCCTCGAACAGCTCGAGCTCGAGGTTCAGCGCGCGGTCGGCGGCATTGGCGATCTTGGCTTCGAGCTCGCCGAGCGCGGTGGTGGTGAAGCGCACCTGGCCCGCAAGTGTCTGGCGGTGAATGAAGGTCGCGTTCAGCGGCGCGGCCAGCAGCTTCTCGCCGTGCTGCGCGGTCACGTCGACGAAATAGCCCAGCACGTTGTTGTGCTTGATCTTCAGCGACTTGACGCCGGTCTCGTCGGCATAGCGCGCCTGCAGGCCGGCGATCACCTGTCGCGTGTCGTCGCGCAGCGCCCGCGCCTCGTCGAGCGCCGGCAGATGGCCGTGCCGCACGAAGCCGCCGTCGCGCTTGAACAGCGGCAGCTCGTCGGCGAGCGCGGCGCTGAGCCGCTCGAACAGCGCGTGTTCGGGCGCCTGCAGGGCATCCATCGCACCGCTCAGCTCGGGACTCGCGCCCGCGAGCGGTTTCAGCCGCGCCGCGAGCGCATCGGCCGCGGCAATGCCGTCGCGGATCGCGGCAAGGTCGCGCGGACCGCCGCGGCCGACCACGAGCCGCGACAGGGCGCGCGCCATGTCGGGCACGGCGTTGAGCAGCGCGCGGGTCTCCTGCCGGGCCGCCGCGTCATCGACGAACGCCGCGACGGTGTCGAGCCGCGCGCCGATCGCCTGCGGGTCGGTCAACGGCGCGGCAAGCCGCTGCGCCATGAGCCGCGAGCCGGCCGCCGTCACCGTGCGGTCGATCGCGGCGAGCAGCGAGCCGCGCCGCTCGCCGCCGAGCGTGCGGGTGAGCTCGAGATTGGCGCGCGTCGCCTGATCGATCGACAGCGTCGCACCCTGCGGCTCGCGCACCGGCGGCGACAGGGGCGGCCGCTTGCCGAGCTGGGTGCGCTCCACATAGGTGACGCAGGCCGCGGCCGCGGTGAGCTCGAGCCGCGTCAGCGTGCCGAATGCCTCGCTGGTCGCCACCGCGAAATAATCCGACAGCCGCCGCTCGGCGGTCGCGCCGTCGAACACGTCGCGGGTTACCGGCGTCACGGCGGGCAGCGTGCGCAGAAACGGTGCAAGCTCCGGATCGGACCAGAGCGCATCGGAGACGATGATCTCGGATGCTTCCAGCCGCGCAAGCTCCGCCGGAAGGCTGGCGCGGTCGCATTCGGCGATGCGGAACTCGCCGGTGGAGATGTCGATCCAGGCGAGCGCGAAGCGGCTTTCCGCCTCGGCGGAGCCGCGCGCGCGGGCGAACGCCAGCAGATAGTTGTTGCGCCGCGCGTCGAGCAGCGTGTCCTCGGTGAGCGTGCCGGGCGTCACCAGCCGGACCACGTCGCGCCGCACCACGCTCTTCGAGCCGCGCTTCTTCGCCTCTGCGGGATCCTCGAGCTGTTCGCACACCGCGACGCGGTGGCCCTGCGCGATCAGCCGGTGCAGATACTCGTCGGCGCGGTGCACCGGCACGCCGCACATCGGGATGTCGCGGCCGAGGTGCTTGCCGCGCTTGGTCAGCACAATGCCGAGCGCGCGGCTCGCGATTTCGGCGTCCTCGAAAAACAGCTCGTAGAAATCGCCCATCCGGTAGAACAGCAGCGAGTCCGGATTGGCGGCCTTGATCTCGAGGTACTGCGCCATGACCGGCGACGGCCGTTCCGCGGGATCGGCCGGGGCGGCGCTGTCGTCAGGGGCTGGAGGGGAGCGCACGGCGTCCATGGGGGCGGACGGTAGCAGAGCGGGTGCCCTGTTTCATGGCCGCGGGCGAGGGAAACCCACAGTTTGGCTGGATTATGGGCAGGTTTCGCCGGCGTGGAACGAGGTGACGCGGCTCACGCGAGCGTCAATTGGTGCCCGCCTCACGGCGCGCAGACATATTGCGTCCCGCGCATGCCGAGACACCGCGCAGCACCCGTCGCGAAGTCGAGCTTTGCGCCCATGCGGCGCGCGGTGCCGTGCGGGCCGCGGTCGTTGATGCGCACCGAGCAGACCCGGCCGTTGTGCGGATTTCTCACGCTGATGACGCTGCCGAGCGCGTAGTCGTGGGAGGCGGCCGTCAACCCGTGCGGATTGAACCGCTCGCCATTCGCGGTGCGATGGCCTGAGCTATAGGTGGCGGCGAGCACCTCGCGCGCGCCACCGCAACTGCCGGTCTTGTGCACGTAGCGGTGAACCGAGGCCCAGCCCGCCGCATCAGCCGGCACGGGCGGCGAAACCCAAACCAGCGCCAAGCCCAGCAACGCTGGCAACAGCGGGTTCGTCGACACCGTCCGCATGGTTCTTCCCCTCGTCTCGTGCGCTGCACGAGATCGCGCCCGTCAGCCGCAAGCCTATAGCGGCTTGTGGCAACGGGTTCCATGGGAGGGAGGTCCCGCGCGGAGGGCGCGCGGTGCCAGGGTAGGGATCGCGGACCGGTGACCCGTCACGGCACAACGGAAATGCTGATAGCGCGGCACGCCGAAGCCCCGGCGCGCGGCCGGGGCTTCGCTGCCGTTGATGACATCATCTTGCGCTGGTCTGCAGCTGCGGTTGGCGGACCTGCGGCCGTTCCGCCATTTTTCCTTCGCGCCGTTCAACGATCCGAACGGCCAGCAGCCACGCCGCGCCGAACACCAGCAGGTAGAGAAACACGAAGGCTGTGCCGCCTGCGATCGGCGAGAAAATCTGGTCGAGCGCCAGGCAGAGAAGCACGTTCAGCACTTGCCCGATAACCGCCAGGACTGCGAAGACGACGAGGACCATTCCAACCCTCCTGTTGCGCGTCGCGCCCCCGGGACGCCAACGGAACAGGCAGGGATATCGTTCGCAGACAAGTTGCCGCTGTGGCCGCCCGCCGCACGGACAAAAATTGCGGCGTGCGGCGCGCAGATGCGGAACTTAAGAAAGCGCGCTGGGCGGCGCGCTTCGGCTCAGTAGCCGCGGCGGCGCTTCTTCTTGGTGGCCGCCTTGCGCGCGGCGTAGCGCGCGTCGCGCTTGGCTTTCTGTTCGGCCAGCAGCGCGGTCATGATCGCAGCTTCTTCCTCGGCTTTACGGGCCGCGACCTCGGCGGCTTCGCGCTCGGCCTGCGCCCTGAGCTCCGCCTCGCGGGCGGCTTGCGCCGCGAGCTCGGCCTCGCGCGCCTGGCGGGCGGCCTCGCGCT
>JAIESI010000266.1 GCA_019746135.1 Xanthobacteraceae bacterium | reverse complement strand
CAGCGAGAACGGCGACAGCGGCGCACACGGCCCGAGCCGCGTGGCGTCGCGGCGATAGACCTTGCTCGCGCCGCCCGCGCCCAGCGCATCGACATTGCCGCGCAGCAGCGCGCGGGCTTCTGCGCCGTCGTCGACGAACAGCACGAAGGCCGCGCCGCGCGACAGCGCTTCCAGCCCCATCGCGCCGGTGCCGGCAAACAGATCAAGCACGCGCGCGCCGCTCACCGGATCGGCATAGGCGTGCTGAAGGACATTGAACAATGCCTCACGCAGCCGGTCTGACGTCGGCCGGATCGCCTGCGATTTCGGCGCGAGCAGTGTGCGCCCGCCGAGCCTGCCGCCGACGATCCGCATCAGCGCGGCCGCTTGCCACGATGGGGCCGGCCGCCACGATGTCCGCGATGATCGCGGTTTTCGCCACGCGGCCGTTTCTTCTCGCGGTCATCCTGAGGCGGCCGGCGCAGCCGGCCCTCGCCCGCCTTCGCGCTGTCGCGCTTCGGCGCGCCGTGCTGGCCCGCCGTAGCTCGCGCAGCGAGCGGAGGCGGGAAGGAGGAACGGCCCCTGCCCTGTTTGTCGGGCAAGGGCAGCGTACCCTTGCGCGATGGCCGCTCCGATCTGTCGGGGCCGTCGCCCGCCGAAGTCGGGTTTGCCCGACTTCGGTCTTTAGGTGCGGAAGTCGGCCAAGGCTGACTTCCGGAGGCTCGCTGCGCTCGCGCCTCAGGGTGACGGCGCTCGGATGGTGTCTGTGGCTCCGGCTCAACCTCCCGCTCGACAATCGGCCCGGAAAAATCCGCGCCCGCCATCGCCGCAAGCCGCTCGCCCAACTGCTCGCGCAGCGCCCGGGTCTTGATCTCCTCGACCGCGCCGGCCGGTAGCTCGCCCAACTGGAACGGCCCGTAAGACAGCCGGATCAGCCGGTTCACCTTCAGGCCCAGCGCGCCCAGCACGTTGCGGATCTCGCGGTTCTTGCCCTCGCGCATCGCAAACGTGATCCAGGAGTTGTCGCCCTGCTCACGGTCGAGCGTCGCTTCGATCGCGCCATAACGGATGCCGTCGACCTCGATGCCGTTGCGAAGCGCATCGAGCCGCGGCTGCAGCACCTTGCCGTAGGCCCGCACGCGGTAGCGCCGCAGCCAGCCGGTCGCCGGCAGTTCCAGCGCGCGGGCGAGCCCGCCGTCGTTGGTCAGCAGCAGCAAGCCCTCGGTGTTCATGTCGAGACGGCCGACGGTGACGACGCGCGGCAGGTCCTTCGGCAGCGCGCCGAAGATGGTGGGGCGGCCTTCGGGATCGGCGCTGGTGGTGACGAGGCCGCGCGGCTTGTGGAACAGGAACAGCCGGGTGCGCTCGCGCTGCGGCAGCGGCTTGCCGTCGACCGCGATGCGATCGTCCGTGCCGACATTGAGCGCCGGCGAACGGATCACTGCGCCGTTGACCGACACGCGGCCGGCCTCGATCCAGGCCTCGGCCTCGCGGCGCGAGGCAAGCCCCGCCCGCGCGATCACCTTGGCAATGCGCTCGGCGTCCTTTCGCTCGGGGAGCGGCGCGTCGGCCGCGGGCCGCGGCAACCGGGTCCGCAGGCGCTTGCCGCGGAATTTCCGGCCGCGGTGCTTGTGGTCGCTTTCGCTGTTCATCGGTTCTTGTATACACATCACGGCCAACAAAACAGGCAAGCGATGCCGTCCTACATGGACCTGGCGCTGGATGAGGCGCGGAAGGCGCAAGGCGCGGGCGAGGTGCCGGTCGGCTGCGTCATCGTGCAGGACGGCGCGGTGATCGCCGCGGCCGGCAACCGCACCATGTCCGACCGCGACCCGACCGCGCATGCCGAAATCGTGGCGATCCGCGCGGCGGCCCGGACGCTCGGCTCGGAGCGGCTCACCGGCTGCGACCTCTATGTCACGCTCGAGCCCTGCGCCATGTGCGCGGCGGCGATCTCGTTTGCCCGCATCCGGCGGCTCTACTACGGGGCGGCCGATCCCAAGGGCGGCGCGGTCGAGCACGGCCCGCGGTTCTACCAGTTGCCGACCTGCCACCACCGCCCCGAGACCTATGGCGGCATCGGCGCCAGCGCCGCGGGCGAGCTGCTGCGCGGCTTTTTCGAGGCGCGGCGGGATTAGCCGATCAGTGATGAGCCATCCGCGGTCATTCCGGGTTCGCGCCTTCGGCGCGCCCCCGGAATGAAAGCCGTCAAATATCTGCGCTTCCTAACTGTCTTTCACCCGGACGCTGTCTTCGTCGGAGCGGTTGTGCGCGCCGAAGTGCGTGAACGTCAGCGCGATCTTGTCCGGCGTCGCGCCGGTGACGTCGAGCCGGTAGCAGAACTCGAGGAAGTGCGGCTCGGAACCCTCGAACATGTCCTCGTAGGTGGCGCGGCCCCAGAAGTAGAGCTGCACACGCTCCTCGATCGCCGCCTGAATGTCGCGCATCGGGATCAGCACTGCGCCGACGTCGGCGCGACCGCCGGGGCCAATGAACAGCCGCTCGGGCGGACGCGTATAGGTGAACACGGTGTCGGCAGGAAGCTCGCCGTGCGAGATTTTCCAATTGGTGCTGATACGAAGGTTGCGCGTCGGCGTCGTGCCGCTGTTCGCCAAGGTCGGGCTGATCTTAATGCTGGTTCCCGCAGGCGTCCACGCCATCGCGCCGATGTAAAGGAAGGCGCGCTGCGCGGTCGCCATGTTGCGCTCGATCGCCCGCGTGGATTTGCGCACCCCGCGCAGCGCGAGCCAGAGGTAAAGCGACTGCACCAGGAAAGCGACCGCCAGCAGCAGGCCGATCGCGACCAGCAGGCCTGAATACATCAGCAGGCGGCTGTTCACCGTGGCGCGTTCTTCGCGCTCTTGCTCGCGCTCCTGCGCCTCGCGCGCAAGCTGCTCCGCGCTCTTGGGCTGTTCGACGATGCGGACCGGCACCGGCTCGGTCGGACGCGGCTGGGCCGCGGGCGACGGCGCTGGCGCCGGAGCAGGCGCCGACGGCGCAGGTTGCGGGGCCGGCTGCGGCGCGGCCTGCGGCGGCTGCGTTGGTGGCGGCGGAGGCGGTTCCGGTTGCCGCCGCTGCTGGCGCTGCTGTTGTTGCTGCTGCTGCGACTGGGCGTGAACCGCCCCGGTCGGGATGGAGGCAAGCGCCAGTATCAGCGCGAGAGAAGCGCAAAAAGCCTTCAACATGCTACAACGTTCCTGAACGCCCCAATCCGCCGCGTTCGCACCTGTTGTGAACCGCGCCGGCAACGCAAAGTCAAGGACCGTGACAGAAACCCAATTTCCGAGCACCGAGGGCGCCGATCTCCGGCTCTACCTGAGCCCCGCGGAATATGTCGACAGCGATCACGGAAGCATCCGCGCCAAGGCCAATGAGATCGCCGGCCCGATCGCCGATCCAGTGCAAAAGGCGCGCGCGCTGCACGACGCGGTGCGCGACGGCATCAAGTACGACCCTTATGTCGACTACAACGACCGCGAGATCTACCGGGCGTCGAGCGTGCTCGCGAGGGGTGCGAGCTATTGCGTCGGCAAGGCATCACTCTATGCGGCGCTCTGCCGCGCGGCCGGGATTCCGGCGCGCATCGGCCTCGCCGATGTCAAGAACCACCTCGCGACGCCGCGGCTCATCGAGGCGGTCGGCACCGACCTGTTCGCCTATCACGGCTTTGTCGAGGTGATGCCGCGGGAGACCTGGGTGAAGGCCACGCCGACGTTCAACGTCACGCTCTGCCAGAAGCTCGGCGTGCCGACGCTCGACTTCTCAGGCGACCAGGATGCGCTGCTGCAGCCGTTCGATTCGAGCGGGCGCGAGTTCATGTCCTACGTCGCGCAGCACGGCACGTTCTTCGACGTGCCGGTGAAATTCCTGATAGGGGAGATGCGGCGGCTCTATCCGAAGCTGTGTCAGCCCGGCGGCCTGCGCGGCAGCATGGAAGCGGAAGCGCGGCGCTAGAACATCGTCCACTTGCACTGAACCATGCGTCGTCGTGGCCGGGCCATAGCCGTCCGAAGGACGGCATCGCTTCGCTCGCCTATGGCCCGGCCATTCTCGAAGCGGTGCAGCGGCGGAAGTCTCACGCAAGTTCGCGCGTGCCGCCAGCAGATGGATGCGCGGTCAAGCCCGCGCAGGACGCGGAGAGGTTGGTGCAAGCCAACAGGAAACCGCGCTAGGGCGTGTCCTCAATTAGCGGATTCCCAAATCAGAATCTTGATGATTCCTGGAGGGTCAGTCTGATTCGGAGGG
>JAIESI010000001.1 GCA_019746135.1 Xanthobacteraceae bacterium | reverse complement strand
CGAAGTCGTGGTCTGCGTCTCTCGGTGCTCCAGCCCCTCTTTTTGAGGGAAAGGAAAGGCTGGATGCAGGCCAAGCAAGAGCAGCGGAAGATGACGCCATGCCATTGACCCGGAGTTTTCGCGAGACGGTGCAGGCGCGCGCGGAACGCGATCCCGCCTTCCGCAAGGCGCTGTTTCAGGAAGCCGTGCAGGCGCTGCTGCAAGGAGACACCGCCGGCGGCCGCGCCGCGCTGCGCGCCTACATCAATGCGACGATCGGCTTTGACCGGCTGGGCAAGGTGCTCGGCAGACCGCCCAAGAGCCTGATGCGCATGTTCGGACCGGACGGCAATCCCACCGCCGAGAACCTGCTCGGCGTGATCAGCGCGTTGCAGGCCGAGACCGGCGTGCAACTGAAAATACGCGCTGTCGCCGACGCCGCCTGACGACGGCGATGCGGACTTCGATCCCCGTCTACCGAGTGGCCGACATGCCGGCCTAGCTCCATGCGTTCGTGCAGCACGCGGACGATTTCGATCAATCCAGGCCGGATCGCACGATAGTAGAGGACGTGCACCGGGTGTCTCACCTTCACATTCGGATCATCCGGAAATGCGTGCCGGATGTGAAAGCTGCGGATGCCCTTCGAGAGTTCGGCGCGGCCGCGTGTCGTTGGCCCATCCGGGTCGGCAGCGACTTTCCGCATCGCTGCCGCGAGAATGGCGGCGTAGCGATGCGTTGCTTCAATCCCCCACCGTTCGGCGCTCGTCGCAAGGATGTGCGCGAGATCGGCCTGCGCCGGGCGGGAGAGGCGAAAGCGCGCCATCGATCAGCGCGCGGCTTTGCCCGGTGTCGCCGTCAACCCCTGCAGATAACCGTCGAGATCCGACTCGTCGATCTCGACAAACTCGCCCCGTTCGAGCGCATCGACGCCGGCCTTGATCTGCGTGCGCAGCGCCTTGAGTTTCAGCGCGTCTTCCCGGCGGCGTTGTTGAAGGGCGCGCAGCGCGTCGCGGACGGCTTCGCTCGCATTCTGGTATTCGCCCGCCTTGACGACCTTTTCGACAAATTCGTCCTGCTCGGGCGTCAGGCTGATGTTGCGGGTCGGCATTGTCCGTCTCTCCTCGAAATCCGGACGCGGGATAGCATCAATGGCAAAGTTTGCCAAACTGTATAATCTTTGCGTGTATTTTCGCCTTATTGCGCTCGGGGATAGCAAGTTGGCAGAACAAACCCATTTTGAATTTGCATGGAAAATCAATGCCCCGCGGTCATTCCGGGGCGCGCCCGCCAGCGCGTTCACGCGCGTCTTCAACGCGCTATGGGCGCGAGCCCGGAATCCAGTTTCAAAGAGACTTTCTCCTCAACTGGATTCCGGGCCCGCCGCTTCGCGGCGTCCCGGAATGACTGCGGGAGAGCGCCGCCTCCTAACTCTCCGCCAGCGCCCTTTGCACAATGTCGCCGACGTCGCGCGACAACTGCGGAGCCGCCGCAATCCGCTTCAGCGCCGCCTGCGCCTGCCCGCGCCGCCCGGCCTCCAGCGCCCGCCAGCTCTTGAACGCCGTCGACATCCGCGAGGCGAGCTGCGGATTGTTCGGATCGATCGCCAGGATCTTGTCGGCGATGAATTCATAGCCCGCGCCGTCCGGCCGGTTGAACTGGGTCGGGTTGCCGGCCGCGAACGAGGTGATCAGCGAGCGCACCCGGTTCGGGTTCGTCATCGAGAACGCCGGATGCCCGGTCAGCGTCTTGACCCGGTCGAGCGTCTTGGGATCGGGCGTCGTCGCCTGCAGCACGAACCACTTGTCGATGATCAGCGGGTCGTCCTTGTAGCGGTTGTAGAAGTCGTCGAGCGCGGCCTGCCGCTCCGGCACGTCGTGCAGCGACAGCGTCGCGAGCGCCGCCATCCGGTCGGTCATGTTGTCGGCCGCCTGGTACTGCTTCGCCGCAAGGCGGATGGCGTGCGACTCCTGCGTCGCCGCGAGCAGGTCGAGGCAGACGTTCTTGAGAAGCCGCCGTCCGGCGCTGACCGCGTCGGGGCTGTAGGGCTTGCTGTCGGCGAGGCTTTTATAGGTTTTGGTCAGCGCCGCATTGAGATGCAGGCCCATCAGGGTCCGCAGCGCCGCGCGCGCCCGGAAGATCGCGTCCGGATCGACGTCGCGGCCGATCTCGCGGGCGATGTCGGCCTCACTCGGCGGCGCCAGCGCCTCGGCGATGAACGCGGGCTCCAGGCTCGTGTCGGCCAGGATTATGGCAAGTGCATCCAGAAGTCCTTCGTCGACCTCCGGGTCCTGTTCCGCGCGCAGCCGTGCCACGTTGCCGGTCAGCAGCCTGGTCGCGAGCGTCTGCACCGCCTGCCAGCGGTTGAACGGATCGCTGTCGCGCGCCGCCATCAGCCGCAGATCCTCGGGCGTGAGATTGGCGGTGAGCTTGATCGGTGCCGAGAAGTTGCGGTTGGTCGACAGCGTCGGCCGCTCGGCCATGCCGGTGAACGTGAAGCTCTGCGCCGCCTTGTCGAGAATGAGCACGCCGCGGTCCACGGTCTTGCCGTCGGCAAGCTGCATCGGCAGGTCGCGGCCGTCGCGGCCAAGGAGCCCGGTCGCAAGCGGGATCACCATCGGTTCTTTCGTCGGCTGGTTCGGCGTCGGCGGGATCACCTGCGCGACGTCGAGGCGATAGGTCTTCGCGCCCGCGTCGTGGTGCCCGGAGATGATCACCTCGGGCGTGCCGGCCTGCGCGTACCAGCGCTTGAACTGCGTGAAATCGCGGCCGCTCGCGTCGGCGAAGCACTGCACGAACTGCTCGACGGTCGCGGCCTCGCCGTCGTGGCGCTCGAAATAGAGGTCGGTGCCTTTGCGGAACAGCTCCGGGCCGATCAGCGTGTGGATCATGCGCACGACCTCGGCGCCTTTCTCGTAGACCGTGGTCGTGTAGAAGTTGTTGATCTCGCTGTAGACCTCGGGCCGCACCGGATGGGCGAGGGGGCCCGCGTCCTCGACGAACTGGTGCGCCCGGAGCGCGCGCACATCGCCGATCCGCGTCACCACCCGCGAGCGCTGGTCGGAGGTGAACTCCTGGTCGCGATAGACCGTGAAGCCTTCCTTCAGGCAGAGCTGGAACCAGTCGCGGCAGGTGATGCGGTTGCCGGTCCAGTTGTGGAAGTACTCATGGGCGATGATCGCCTCGATCGAGACGAAATCGCTGTCGGTCGCGGTCGCCGACGAGGCCAGCACGTACTTGTCGTTGAAGACGTTGAGGCCCTTGTTCTCCATCGCCCCCATGTTGAAGTCGGACACCGCGACCACCATGAAAATGTCGAGGTCGTATTCGCGGCCGAACGCCTCCTCGTCCCAGCGCATCGAGCGCTTCAGCGAGTCCATGGCATAGCCGGCGCGGTCCTCCTTGCCGGGCTCCACATAGATGCGCAGCGTGACCTTGCGCCCCGACATCGTGACGAAGGTGTCCTCGATGTGGCCGAGCTTGCCGCCGACCAGCGCAAACAGATAGGCGGGCTTCGGCCACGGGTCGTGCCACACCGCGAAATGCCGGCCGCCGGGAAGCGCGCCCTGATCGCGCAAGTTTCCGTTGGCAAGCAGCAGCGGGGCTTCGCTGCGGTCCGCCTCGATGCGCGTGGTGTAGACCGCCATCACGTCCGGCCGGTCGGGATAGTAGGTGATGCGGCGGAAGCCCTCGGCCTCGCACTGGGTGCAGTAGTTGCCGCTCGAGCGGTAGAGCCCGGAAAGCTGGGTGTTGGCCTGCGGATCGACGATGGTCTCGATCTCCAGCGTGAACGGCCGGTTCGGCGGCTGGGCGATGGTGAGCCGCTCCGGCGTCGCGAGATACCGGTCGCCCGTGAGCGTCTCCCCATCGATCTTCACCGACACCAGCGTCAACCCGTCCCCATCCAGCACCACCGGCGCAGGCGCGCCCGCCGCCGGATTGGGCTTGAGCCTCAGCGTCGCCCGCACCGGCGTCTGCGTCGGATGCAGCCTGAAATCGAGGTCCACCGTTTCCACCAGCCAGTCGGGCGGCCGGTATTCGGAGAGGCGGACGGGACGGGACTCTTCGGTGCGCATCATGTTTTTTCAAACCGTACCTGGTGCAACTCGGGTGGTGCCATCCCTCCCCGCGAGGCTACGACATTCACACATCTCAAGGGGCTTGCGGCGCGGCTCGGATGCTGACTCCCTGT
>JAIESI010000298.1 GCA_019746135.1 Xanthobacteraceae bacterium | reverse complement strand
TCGTTGCCGAACAGCACGCGGCCGGAGGTGGGAAAATCGAGGCCGGCGATCAGCCGCAGCAGCGTCGTCTTTCCGGACCCGGAGGGGCCGAGCAGCGCAATGAGCTCGCCGCCGGCGATGTCCAGCGACACGCCGTGCAGCGCCGGCGTCTGACCGAACTCCTTGACGAGGTTCTCGACCGTGACGGTCATCGGACGCTCGCGCAGCCGGCTCCCGGCCGCCGCGGGAACAACCGAGGGCGCGGCCTCGGAGTACTCGAGCGTGTGAGCAACCTTCGCAAGGACGGCCATTGGAACTCCTGATCTCGAATCCGGCGGATTGGCTTATCTTGGACCGTTGGCAAGTTCGTGACCGAAACGCCATTCCAGCGCCGTCTTGATGACCAGCGTGACGAGCGCAAGGAGAGCCAGCACGGACGCGACCGCAAACGCCGCAGCCCATTGATAGTCGTTGTAAAGAATCTCGATATGCAGCGGCATGGTGTTGGTGAGGCCGCGGATGTGTCCGGATACCACCGACACCGCGCCGAACTCGCCCATGGCGCGCGCGTTGCAGAGCAGGACGCCGTACATCAGGCCCCATTTCACGTTCGGCAGCGTTACCCGCAGGAACGTTTGCAAGCCGCCGGCTCCAAGCGAAAGCGCGGCTTCTTCGTCCTGGGTGCCCTGTTCCTCCATCAGCGGAATCAGCTCCCGCGCGACGAACGGAAACGTCACGAAGATCGTCGCGAGAACGATGCCGGGAACCGCGAACACGATCTGCAGGCCGTGTTCCTTGAGCCACGGGCCGAGATAGCCCTGGCTGCCGAACAGGATGACGTAGATCAGCCCGGAGATGACGGGCGACACGGAGAACGGCAGATCGATCAGCGTGATGAGGAAGGTCTTGCCGCGGAACTTGTATTTGGCGACGGCCCAGGCTGCGGCGACGCCGAACACGAGATTGGCCGGCACCGCAATGGCGGCGACCAGCAGCGTCAACTTGATGGCGGACAAAGCGTCCGGATCACTCAGCGCGGCGAGATAGGCGCCGAAGCCGCCACGGAACGCTTCAATGAATACCACCGCCAGCGGAAACAGCAGGAACAATCCGATGAACAGCAACGTCAGTCCGATCAAGACAGCCTTGACCGGCCGCGCTTCGGTGATCGGCGAGCGCGGCCGAACGCGCTGAGCGGCGAGAGCATAGTCAGACATCGCCGAATCTCCTGCGCGCCCAGGCCTGGATGACATTGATGGTGAGGAACATGGCGAACGAGATCGCCAGCATGATGGTGGCGATTGCGGCCGCGCCGGTATAATCGAACTCTTCGAGGCGGATGACGATCAGGAGCGGCACGATCTCGGTCTGATAGGGAATATTGCCGGCGATGAAGACGACCGAGCCGTATTCGCCGACCGCACGCGCCAACGCCAGAACAAAGCCGGTCAGCAGCGCCGGCAGCAACGTCGGCAGGATCACCTGCCACATGGTCTGGCCGCGATGGGCGCCGAGCGTCGCCGCCGCCTCCTCGACCTGGCGATCGATCTCCTCGATCACCGGCTGCAGCGTCCGCACCACGAACGGCAGGCCGATGAAGGTCAGCGCGATGACGATACCGATCCAGGTGTAGGCGATCTTGATGCCGAAGGCGTCGAAGTATTGGCCGAGCCATCCGGTCGGGGCAAAGATCGCGGTCAGCGCGATCCCGGCCACCGCCGTCGGCAGCGCGAAGGGAAGATCGACGATCGCATCGACGACGCGCCGGCCGGGAAAACGGTAACGCACCAGCACCCAGGCGACGATCAGACCGAACAACGCGTTGATGCAGGCCGCGACCAGCGACGCGCCGAAGCTGACCTTGAGCGCCGCAAGAACGCGTTCATTGGTCAGCACGAGATGGAATTTCTCCCAGGACATCGTCGTGGTCCTGAGAATCAGCGCCGAGATCGGGATCAGCACGATCAGGCTGAGATAGGTCAAGGTGAAGCCGAGCGTCAGGCCGAAGCCCGGGATGATGCTCGGCCGCCGCCACGCCGTCAGTGCGGTCGCGTTCATGGGGTCCCTGTTGGCTCGCTGCGCGGCTCAGCGCTTGTAGATCTGGTCGAACACGCCGCCGTCGCCGAAGTGCTGGGGCTGCACCTTGGCCCAGCCGCCGAACAGCTTGTCGTCGATGGTGATCAGCTTGATCTCGGGGAAGCGCTTGACGTCGTCCGGATTGGCGAGCTCGGGCCTGGCCGGCCGGTAGTAGTTCTTGGCGGCGATCTTCTGGCCTTCCGGAGCGTAGAGGAATTCGAGATAGGCCTGCGCCACCGGTTTCGAGCCCTTCTTCCCGGCATTGCCGTCCACCAGCGCCACCGCGGGCTCGGCCAGCGTCGAGATCGACGGAACGACGATCTCGAACTTGTCCGGGCCGAGCTCCTTGATCGCCAGGAACGCCTCGTTCTCCCAGGCCAGCAGCACGTCGCCCATGCCGCGCTGGACGAAGGTTGTCGTCGAGCCGCGGGCGGCGGTGTCGAGCACCGGCACGTTGCGATAGAGCGTACGAACGAAATCCTTCACCTTTGCGGCGTCGCCGCCGAACTTCTCGGAGGCGAAGGCCCAGGCGGCGAGATAGTTCCAGCGCGCCGCCCCCGATGTCTTCGGGTTCGGGGTGATCACCTGCACGCCCGGCTTCACCAGATCGTCCCAGTCCTTCAGGTTCTTCGGATTTCCCTTGCGGACGAGAAACACCATCGTCGAGGTGTAGGGCGAGCTGTTGTTGGGCAGCCGCTTGCGCCAGTCGGCGGGAATCTTGCCGGAGTTCCTGGCGATGGCGTCGATGTCGGACTCCATCGCCAGCGTCACGACGTCGGCATCGAGCCCGTCGATCACCGCGCGCGCCTGCGCGCCCGAACCGCCGTGCGACTGCCGGACCGAGACGGTCTGGCCGGTCTTGTCCTTCCAGTGCCTGGCGAACGCGGCATTGAATTCGCGATAGAGCTCGCGCGTCGGATCGTACGACACGTTGAGGAGCGTGACGTTCTGCGCCTGCGCGGCTGCCGGCGCCAGTGCCAGCAGGCTCACGAGCAGACCGAGGATCGATTTGCGCATGTTCGGCTCCATGATTTCACTGCGAGATGATTTCATTGCGGCGCGTGCACCGTTGCGCACGCGACGGAAAGCACGCGGCAACAGCCCGGGCTCGAGACGCCGCCATACGGCGACGTCCGACGGGCCTCGGCGCGGCACTGCGCGCCGAAGGCCGGAGCGAGTACCGGCGGCGCCGAAAAACGATCGTGTGAACCGGCGCGCCGGGAAGATCGAGCGTGTCATCCTGATCGGCGCGTTCGGCCGATACGACAGGTTCCTGTTCCGCGCCGTGGTCGCTGAAGGTCACCGTGACCGTGTCGAGCGTTTGCAGCGCGACGGAACTCGTCCTCCTCGCCTTGCGGTGCGATTGCACCTGCATCGTGCAAACGCCGTATTCGGGTTCATGGCGGGACAAAAAGGCCAGATGGACAGCTTCAGAGCACCAGGCAGTGTTCGGGATTCGAGCGCCTCGAGATCGGATCGTCATTCGGTCCCTCTCGCGAGAGTTCTGTGACAGCCGTGGCGCCGTATCCGGCACCTAACGCGGACCCCCCTTCGGGCGTTGCAGCGCCGCTCGTGTTCTTTTCGTTGACGAGAAGACTGGTGGCTAATCCTGATATGGTCAATCAGAATAATCTGAATTGGATATACGAAAATCAGATAAGGACAGGCAGCGCGGTGATTTCACTTGCGATTTTTTTGCCGCGCAGGTTTGGCGGAACCGCCGTTTTGCATCGCTTCCGCCAAGCTCGTGCGTTCCAGCACGAGGGCGCTGGCATCGCGTGCGGCGAGCAAGGCCGGCCGCAGCGTGCAGGTCTCGACATCGGCACATTCGGCGCAGGGCCGGTACGCGGTGCGGCTCGCGCAGGGCGCGAGCGCCAAAGGTCCATCGATGTGGCGGATGATGTCGGCGAAGCTGATGTCCCTGGGCGCGCGTGCCAGAAGGAAGCCGCCCTGCTTGCCGCGATGGCTGACGACCAGGTTGCGGCGGCGCAGCTCGGAGAAGATCTGCTCGAGAAACGCGCGGGGAATTTTCGCTTCACGCGCGAGCGCGGT
>JAIESI010000214.1 GCA_019746135.1 Xanthobacteraceae bacterium | reverse complement strand
CTGCTAAGCCTTACCCGGGCTGGACTTGCACCAGCTGATCGCGCCAGCTTCCTGGCGCACCTCAACCCATCCTACGGCGCAGAGGATGTAACGCGCCCGCTCACTCCGGCTTGATGCCGATCGCCGCCAGCGTCTTTCGCCAGTACTCCACCTGCGAGCGGCCCAGCGCCGCCGCCTCCTCGGGCGTGCCGCCGGCGACGGTGAATTCGAGCCTGCCGATCTTCTCCTGCAAGGCCTTGTCCTTGAGCACCTTGTTGACGGCGGCATTGATGCGCGCGACGACGTGATCGGGTGTGCCGGCCGGAGCTGCGACGCCGAACCACTGGTTCGCGTCGAGGCCGCCCATGTCGACGCCGCTCTCGCGCAGCGTCGGCACCTCCGGCATCGACGTCATCCGCTGGTGTCCGGTGACGCCGAGAATGCGCACCTTGCCCTCGCGGCCGAGCGCGATCGAGGTGGAGGGCGCGGTGAACAGGAGCCCGACATGGCCCGCGACGATGTCCTGAATCGCAGGCGCTGCGCCGCGATAGGGCACGAGCACCATCTTCGTCGCCGTCGCCTGCAGGAAGGCGACGGCCCCCAGATGCGGCGGCGAGCCGACGCCGGAGTGGGCCAGCTTGAGATCGTCCGGCTTCGCCTTGGCGAGCGCGATGATCTCGCCCACTGTTTTGGCCGGCAGCGTGTTCGCGCCGACGAACGACAACGGCGTGCGGGCGCTGACCACGATCGGGCGGAAATCCCGGATCGGATCGTAGGTCGCGCCGGCGACGATGCTCGGACCGACGACCATCGCGATATCGAACGAGCCGAGCGTGTAGCCGTCGGGCGCCGCGCGGGACAGCGCCAGCGCCGCGGTCGAGCCGCCACCGCCCGGCCGGTTCTCGACCACCACCGGCTGGCCGAGCTCCTCCTGCAGCGGCACGGCCACCGCGCGCGCGATGACGTCGGTCGGCCCGCCCGCGGCGAAGCCCACCAGGAATGTGATGCTGCGGCTCGGATAGGCCGCGGCGCTGTCCTGCGCTTGCGCCGGGGCGCCGGCCCAGAGAGCGGCGAGGCCCATTGCTGCCGCGGCCAGCGCGACCGAAACCGAACCGCGGACCACGACTGGCATGAAATCCTCCCGACTTGCAGGATGCGACCCCGTGACCGTCAGTTTAGGCACGAGCCTGCGAACGCGTCCATCCGGTCGCCCGCGCCTGCGCTTTGCTCCGCCGACCGCGCACCGTCTCATGCCGGGCAAGCGCGACCGAAGCCAAGGCTGCCGGCGGCTTCGCGGCATCTCTATTCCAGCGACAGCCCCAGGCTTACAATGGGAGGGCGACGATACGTCCAGACATCGAGAGGTGGCACATGTATCGGCATATTCTCATTCCCACAGACGGTTCGGAGCTCGCGCAGCATGGGGTGACGAATGGGTTGGCGCTGGCGAAATCCTTGGGCGCCAAGGTCTCGGCCATCGTCGTCGAGGAACCACTCGATTGGCATCGATTTTCGGAGATGACGGCGCAGCCGCCGCAGGAGCTGCAAAAATATCTCGAGGAGCCCAAAAAGCAGGCCAGGAGCGTGCTGGATCGCGTGGCCCGCGAGGCCAAGCAGGCCGGTGTCTCCTGCGAGACAATTCAGGTGGAGGGCGGGCAGCCCTACCAGGCCATTATTGCAGCGGCCGAGGACAAAGGCTGCGATCTCATCGTCATGTCATCGCATGGGCGCAGCGGCCTTGCCGGCGTTCTCATCGGCAGCGTCACGCACAAGGTGCTGACGCACACAAAAATTCCCGTGCTGGTCTGTCGTTGAACGCGCGCGCCGATCGACCGGCCGGCAGCGAGCGATCGTCATCAGGACGATCGCCGCGGTCATAGACCGGCGTCATTCGCCGATGCCGTCACATGATCACCAGCTTGTTCGGCAATTCATCGCGGTTGAATGCGCCCGGCGGAAAATGCTGCGCGAGCACCGCCCCGCATCGTTCGACCGCGGCGACAAACGCATCACCGGCGCGGCCGTCCCTGATCGCCGCGATCATCGCGGCAATGGCCGCTTCCCAGACCTCCGGCGTCACTTTCGCGTTGATGCCCGCGTCGGCGATGACCTCGGCATAACGTTCGGCAGCGGAGGCAAAAATCAGAACACCGGTGCGCCGCTCGGTGAGATGCAAACCGTGCGCGAGGAACTGGCGCTCGGCTTCGGCATGGGCACGCCGGTGCATGGCCGCCTTCGGGACGACGCGATACCGGATCGCGGGCAGCGACAGGATCGCCGCGGCGACGATGAAAACCGCGAGCTGCAGGAGATAAATCGTGCCGGCCGGCCAGCGCGTGAGGTAGATGAGCGGCAGCGGCACGAGCAGCGCCAGCAGCGCCGCCCACGCGATCGGCACCAGCCGGTAGCTGCCCGACGCGTTCGCGATCACGCAGAAGATCTCACCGGACGTGCGCTCTTCCGCGGCCCGGATGGCCTCGACGACGCGCTGCATCTCGGATGCCGTGATCATGGTCACCAGCTCCCGGACGCGCCGCCGCCACCGAACGAGCCGCCCCCGCCCGAGAATCCCCCGCCGGAGAATCCGCCGCCCGACGAGCCCGGCCATGACCAATCCGACGATCCCGAGCCGCTGCCCGACGGGAACGGCACCGGCATGAAAATCGGACCGCCGCGGCGTGCGCCGCGGCCTCGCATCGTTCGCGGATCGGCACCGCCCTGCCGGGCCACAGCGCGCATGATCATGAAGACCACGATGAGGAACAGCACCAGGACGATGACGTCCATCGCCGCGGGCTGGCCGTCCGGCCGCCGCTGCGCCCGCGCCTTCCATTCATCGGGGTCGACGGTGAGCGCCTGAACAATGTCATCGACGCCGCGGGTGATGCCGCCGGCGACATCGCCCGCCCTGAGCCTCGGCACGATCGAGTTCTCGATGATCAGCTTCGACACCGCGTCGGTGAGCTGGCCTTCGAGGCCATAGCCGACCTCGATGCGCACCTTGCGCTCGTTCGGCGCGACGATGAGCAGCGCACCGCTGTTCTTGTCCTTCTGTCCGATGCCCCAGTGGCGGCCGAGCTGATAGCCGTAGTCCTCGATCGAGGTGCCCTGCAGCGACTTCAGCGTGACGACCACGAGCTGCCCGGTGGTCTTGGCTTCGAATTCGGCAAGCTTCTGCTCGAGCGCCGCCCTGGCCGGCGGATCGAGAATGCCGGCCTCGTCGACGACGCGGCCGGTCAGCTGCGGGAACGTCAGCGCGTGCGCGGCGCATGCGAGCGCAACGGCGAGAAGTGTCAGCAGCGGGCAAAACCGGCGTTTGCGCATGAGCATGATCCGGCACCGCTGTGCCACGCCCACGCGTCAGAATTTCACGGGCGGCGGCCGCTGGGCGTCGGCGACGGCCGTGAACGTTTCCATCGGCTTGTGGCTGCGATAGAGCGTCGACGCCCAAACCACGCCGGGAAACGTCCTGAGCTCGGTGTTGTAGACGCGCACGCCCTCGATGTAATCGCGGCGGGCCACCGCGATGCGGTTTTCGGTTCCCTCGAGCTGCGACTGCAGCGCCAGGAAATTCTGGTTCGACTTCAGGTCGGGGTAGCGCTCGACCGTGACCAGCAACCGTCCCAACGCGCCGCTCAGCGCGTTCTGCGCGTCCTGGAATTCCTTGAACTTGGCGGGATCGCTGACGGTGGAGGCGTCGACCTTGATCTGGCTCGCCTTGGCGCGGGCCTCGACGACGTCGGTCAGCACCTGGCGCTCCTGCGCGGCATAGCCTTTCACGGTCTCGACCAGATTGGGAATGAGATCGCTGCGTCGCTGATACTGGTTCTGCACGTCCGACCACTTCGCCTTGGCCGTTTCCTCGAAGGTCGGGATGTTGTTGACCCCGCATCCGGACAACAGCAGCCCGGCAAGGACGACAAACACGGGGACTCGGACGAGTCGAAACGTCATGCCTCCGGCACGCGACATGGCTGTCCTCCATTCACCGCCAAATGGTCGTGCCAGTCGTAGGCGCCGGGGCCTGCCGCGGATATTGGACTGAGGGCCTAGCCCGGATATCTCACAGAGATAAGCGCATCGGGGCGCCAAATCAGCGAAAGTGGTTGTGCAGCAACACCTT
>JAIESI010000192.1 GCA_019746135.1 Xanthobacteraceae bacterium | reverse complement strand
GGTTCGCTTCGCTCACTGTGACCAGCTCACGAGAGGACTTCCACCTCCAAGTCGATGCCCATGCCGGGCGCACCAAGCAAAATGGCCGGGCACGAGGCCCGGCCACCAGGAATGGACGATACGCGAAACCTCAAGCCTGCGGCTGCGGCTCCATCGGGCCGGTCGGCGCATCGGGCCGCGGGCGGCCCTTGCCGGCCGGCGGCACCGCCGACGAGCGCGGCGTCTGCGGCTCGATCACGCTCTCGCGCACCGGCCGCTTGCCGGCGAGCAGATCCTTGATCTCCTCGCCCGACAGGGTCTCGAACTCGAGCAGGCCCCTGGCCAGGATTTCGAGGTCGGAGCGCTTGTCCTCGAGGATGCGGCGCGCCTCGTGGTGCCCCTCCTCGACCAGCCGTCTCACCTCCATGTCGATCTTCTGCGCGGTCGCTTCCGAGACGTTCTGCTGGCGCGCCACCGACATGCCGAGGAACACCTCGTCCTGGTTCTCGCCATAGGCGACGGCGCCGAGCTCGGGCGAGAAGCCCCAGCGCGTCACCATCATGCGGGCGAGGCGCGTCGCCTGCTCGATGTCGGACTGGGCGCCGGACGTCACCTTGTCGTGGCCGAAGATCAGCTCCTCGGCGACGCGGCCGCCCATCATGATCGCGAGCCGCGAGGTCATCTGCTCGAAGCTCATCGACAGCTTGTCGCGCTCCGGCAGCTGCATGACCATGCCGAGCGCGCGGCCGCGCGGAATGATGGTCGCCTTGTGCACCGGATCGGTCGCCTTGACGTTGAGCGCGAGGATCGCGTGGCCGCCCTCGTGATAGGCGGTCAGCATCTTCTCTTCTTCGGTCATGACGAGCGATTTGCGCTCGGCGCCCATCATCACCTTGTCCTTGGCGTCCTCGAACTCGCCCTGCGTCACCATGCGCTTGTTGCGGCGCGCGGCCATCAGCGCCGCTTCGTTGACGAGGTTGGCGAGATCGGCGCCGGAGAAGCCCGGCGTGCCGCGGGCAATGGTCTTCAGGTTCACGTCGGGCGCCAGCGGCACCTTGCGGACGTGCACCTTCAGGATCTGCTCGCGGCCGACGATGTCGGGGTTCGGCACGATCACCTGACGGTCGAAACGGCCCGGACGCAGCAGCGCCGGATCGAGCACGTCCGGCCGGTTGGTCGCGGCGATCAGGATGATGCCTTCGTTCGCCTCGAAGCCGTCCATCTCGACCAGCAGCTGATTGAGCGTCTGCTCGCGCTCGTCGTTGCCGCCGCCGAGGCCGGCGCCGCGATGGCGGCCGACCGCGTCGATTTCGTCGATGAAGATGATGCAAGGCGCGTTCTTCTTCGCCTGCTCAAACATGTCGCGCACGCGGGAGGCGCCGACGCCGACGAACATCTCGACGAAGTCGGAGCCGGAGATGGTGAAGAACGGCACGTTGGCCTCACCGGCCACGGCGCGCGCGATCAGCGTCTTGCCGGTGCCGGGCGGGCCGACCAGCAGCACGCCGCGCGGGATGCGGCCACCGAGCCGCTGGAATTTGGAGGGGTCACGCAGGAACTCGACGATCTCCTGCAGGTCCTGCTTGGCCTCGTCGACGCCGGCCACGTCCTCGAACGTGACGCGGCCATGCGCCTCGGTCAGGAGCTTGGCCCGGCTCTTGCCGAAGCCGAGCGCCTTGCCGCCGGCGCCCTGCATCTGCCGCGACAGGAAGATCCACACGCCGATCAGCGCGATGAAGGGGAGCCACGAGACCAAGAGCGACACGAACCACGGCACGCTGTCGCCCTGGGCGCGCGCGGTGATCGAGACGCCCTTGCCGTAGAGGCGCTGCACCAGCGTCGGGTCGTTCGGGGCGTAGGTCTGGAAGCTGCGGCCGTCGGTGAAGGTGCCGTGGATCTCCGGACCCTGGATCAAAACGTCGCGGACCTTGCCGGCGTCGACCTCGGTCAGGAGCTGGGAGAACGAGATGTCGGTCGAGGACGTCCGTTGGCTCGGGTTCTGGAACAGCGTGAACAGCGCAAGCAGCAGCAGAACGATGATGACCCAGAGAGCGAAATTTCGAAGATTGGCGTTCATCCCGATGTGCTTTCCTGCCTGAAGCTTTGCCGCGCAAATCCCGTGACAAAAGTCCCGTGTCGGTTGCGCTTACGTCGCGTCGCCCAAAAAACCCATCTGAGACGCGCCTCACAAGCGAAACATTTTAACCAATGTAGGTCCGAGGACGCCAACTGCCAAGGGAACGGCCGAAAATCGCCTTGGCGGAAAGGCCCGCGAATCCAAGGCATTCTAGCCTGTTTTGCGACCGTCTGACGAACCTTTGTCCCTGAGGTTCGCGTTTGGTTAAGGCCGTTTCGAGGCGGCGCGCGCTTGCCCCGACCGGCGCGGCGGGGCGCGCTCGATGACGAGGCGCCCCCCACTCACAGTCACGACCGCGCCAGCCAGGGTGCGGCGAAACCGCACTGCTGCCTGCGGAGCGGCGCGCGCCCCCTCGATCGCATCGGTCAGGGCGCGAAACAGCGCCTCGAGCTTGCCGAGCTCGACCGGGCCTTCGTCCCCGGTCCGGCTGATCGCCCGCTCCAGCACCCGCAAGCCGATCTCTTCGGCGAGCGTGCAGAAGTCGCCGGCGTCCATCACCACCGGCCCTGCCTCCGGCCACGGCACTGGCGCAATCCTGGGCAGCGCCGCCTGCACGGCCTCCTGCAGTGCAGCCTCGGCCCGGCCGGCCCGCGATGCGAGCCTGGCCAGCCGTTCCGCGGTCAGCCCCTCGGCCGCAAGCCGCGGCATGAGCTCCCGCAGCCGCGGGCGGGCAAAGCGCGGGTCGCGGTTGCTCGGGTCTTCGGCGTAGGGCACCTTCGCGGCCTTGAGCGTGGCGATCAGCCGCGACTTCGGAATGTCGAGCAGCGGCCGCACCAGCTCGATCTCCTCGGCCTCATGGCCGGGCAGCAGGTTCCCGCGCCGCATCCCGGCAAGCCCGCCGATGCCGCTGCCGCGCATCATCCGAAACAGCACCGTCTCCGCCTGATCGTCACGGGTGTGCGCCGTCAGCACCGGCGCGCCGCGGGTCTTGCGCGACACATCGGCCAGCAACCGGTAGCGCGCCGCGCGCGCAGCCTCCTGAATGCCGGTCGCCGGCTTGCGGCCGGCCCAGCGCAGCGTGCGATGTTCGATGCCGAGCGAGCGCGCGAGCTTTTTCGCCGCTGCGGCTTCGCGCTTCGCCTCGGGCCGCAGCCCATGGTCGACCGTCACGGCGACGAGCCTCGGCCCGCGCTGCCGCGCCTTGCGCCAGCGCGCCGCAAGCCACATCAGCGCGGTCGAGTCCGGTCCGCCGGACACGGCAAGGATCAGCGCGGGGTAATCGACGAGATGAGCAAACAGCAGCCGGGCGTCAGCAGCGGAAACCGCGCTGTCGTCAGCACTGGACACGCTTCTGCTCGCGCTCGACGCCCTGCTTCACGTTGTTGGAAGCCTTGGGGTACTTGCGCCCGATCTCGGCGAAGGTGGCGCAGGCCATTTCCTTCTGCTTGAGCGCGGCCAGCGACTGGCCGAGCCGCAACAGCGCGTCCGGCGCCCGCGCGTGCTGACCGTGCTTGGTCGACATGTCGAGGAAGGATTGCGCCGCCTGGTCGTAGCGCTGGCGCTGGAACAGGCTCTCGCCCAGCCAGAACTGCGCGTCGGGGGCACGGCGGTCGTTCGGGAACTTCTTCAGGAATGCGTCGAAGGTCTGCTCGGCGAGCGCATAGTCCTTCCGCATCACGTAGCCGTAGCCGAGATCGTAATAGTCCTTCGGCTGCTCGGCCGCCGGCGCGACCGCAGCGACCGCGCCGGTGCCGCTCAGATTGCGCGACGGCGGCGGCGGCAGCATGCTGCCCTGCTGCTGCATCTGGCCGCCCTCGCCGGCGTCGCCGCGCGCGGCTCCGGAGGCAAGCGTCGAAAGATCGAGCGGCGCACCCGCGCCGCGGCCTCCCGGCGCACCGACCTGCGGCTCGGCGGTGATGATCGGCGGCGGCTCACGGGTCACGCCGCCGCTCGACGACAGCGTGCCGAGCGTATGCGGCGCGCCGGGCGCGTTGGGATTCTGCGAGGGGTCGAACACGTCGGAGCGCCGGC
>JAIESI010000037.1 GCA_019746135.1 Xanthobacteraceae bacterium | reverse complement strand
CGAGAACATTGACGGGAGCGAGTCCGTCGTTGCGGATCAGGCGATCGAGATCCTGAGCAAGTTCCGTGATCGTCCGCTGTGCGAATTCGGCCGCATCCCAGATGCTGGTGCGAAAGGCACGAAGGCAGTTAAGCTACGGCCCTTTTTCCTCCATTAAGGTCCGAGAGTGCAACTTTCGCAATCGCTCAAGTCGGCCCAGCGGGTGCCAGAAGAAGGGCCGCCGGATGCCTCCATGTGTGCAGCCACTGAGTAACGTCATGCTGACTGGCGACGAATACGTTATCGGATGTGCGACGTAGAGATCGCGGCGGGTTTGGGACCACTCCGGTTTCAGCGATATGATCAATGAGCATTCGCATCACATCGCTTCGAGTCAAATCTCCGCGTTCGATTCGAGCGGCGAATGACCACCACCAAGGATCATAGTGGATGTGGTGATCGAAAATGATTCCAGCTTGCTGGAGTCGTACAGTGATAGGCACCAAAAGATCGGATTGAATGCTCCAAATGCGGCTGCCGCCCCTGTTTTCTAGCTTTCCATGCGTTGGATCCGATTCTATCCAGTCATTGAAACGCCTTCCTTCGATTACTCGATTCAAGTGCACTCGGCTAAGCAGATTCCACTGACACAGGCGGTCAACGAATACGCGATCAATAAAGCCGCCCATATAAAAATTATCTACGCTGAAAGACGGCGATCTGCCAAAGATCAAAATTCCTGTGCCTGGAAAAATGTCGCCAAATCCCCAGTTCGGCTTAATTAGTCCAATCGCCTGACTTGTAGCCTCTTCGAAATCCGTGTCCGAGCCCTCTGACTCGTTTACATTCCACATGAACGCGCCGAGTTTGTTATCGAACATCCAATTTGCCACGAACCCTTCCCACGGATCCGACTTCCCGTCCGCCATCGAGTACAAGCTCAGACTGTTGACCTCATCCCACCCTTTGCGGTCAATTTTATTAAGCATGGCACTCAGCTTAACTGTTCTTTTGTCAAGATTCGAGGATCCGACATGCGGCTCAATTCGCATTAACTTGAAATGCGCCATGGCCATTTCAAATGCAGCTTTAGGCGCAAACTGAGGTGCGGTATAATAGAGGCACCGGATCCGATGCCTCTGTGCTAAATTGAAGACCATAAGTTCACCTAGCAACAACCTGAGTAATACCGCTTGTGTTAGTGACGATAAATGAACCTTGAGTAACTGTTATCCCCGTCGTCGCTGAAAAGCCAAGACCGCTCCATGCCGACCGCATCTTGGCGACCAAGTCAACTGGACGCTGTCCGGGCGACGCTACCTCAATCATCGAAACACGATAGCTGGTTGGACCGGTTTGCTCCACAATCAGATGATCCGGACGGATATTTGCTGACGCGCCAAATGTGACCGGAACAATTCCGCCTCGTTGACCACCTAGACCAGTTCTCAAGTTGCGATTCAGGACAATGTAGCTGTTTGAATTCAGCGAAAATACGTGGGACATTCCTGTGCTTGGATCAGTAAAGGTTTGGTTGTTCGCGACACGCTGCATAACGCGTTGAACAGATGCTTGATGCTGATTGGATCCTAGAGGCCCGGTTGGCACACCGCCCGTATCCTGTGAAGTGCCATAAATCGTCGCCCTCGACGCGCCGCGTTGTCGAGGATTCCATGTGCCTGTAGCATTGGATCGGGTTTTGACGCATAGATTGTGGGCCCAAAGGTCGCATCCCCACGTCGCGTCACCCACGAAATACGTGTGATGTTCCGCGACGCGGAAATTATACACCGTTTCCACTTCGCCGGTATCGTGGGCCTCCTCCGCCGCCACGCTCGTCCCGTCGCGGCCGATGATGCGGTCGCCCGCCTGCAACAGCATAGTCGCCGTCCAGCCCTTGCCCTCGACAAACCACGGATGCTCGTCCGTCGTCCGCACTATTTCGCCGCCAACGTGCAGATGCCAGATCATGCCGATGGTGACGAAGACCTCTTCGATCTCGCGCAGCACCAAGGGACCGTTGGGATCGTTCTCGTCGCGTGCCCAGACTTTGTCTTTCTCGCGGTAGGTCTCGATCGCGCGTGGCCCGAACTCGCCCCAGATCGGCGTGCCGGCCGCGAAGCAGGCGGCCAGGTAGCCGCGGATGGATTCCGGGTTGAGCGTGCGGACCGCTCCCGCGAAACGCGCGGATTCACGCAGCGAACTCAACGTTCCGCCTATCATGCCTCCGGTTCGCGCCAGCAAGCGCCCCGCCGTCTCGAAATCGCCGCGTGCGATCGCGGCCTGCGCTTCCTGGATGTTCGACGCCATCGTGCTGACGTTCGACACCGCTTGCGCCGGCTGCAACATGCGGTTCAGCGAGGTCAGCCGACAGGCCAGCGCGGACGCGGCCGGGGCGGCCGCGGCGCGAACCGCTTGAATCGTCTGCCCCACTCGCGGAGCCTGACTCGCCACAAAGCGCATCGCCAGACCCCGCGCCGCGCTGAAGCCGCGCGTGGCGAGGTTGCCGATGCCGCCCGTCGCCGCGCCGATCAGGAACTCGCGGCCGATCACCGAAGCGATGTTGACGAACTGGTAGAACTTGTTCGTCTTCACCAATTCGTTCGCGCGTTCGTTCACCCCCGGAATCATCCCGAAGGTCACTGTGTTCGCGATGACCGTGTTGGTATCGACAATTCCCTGCCCCACATCCTTGATGAAGCCGATCGGATCGTTCCACGCCTGCTGGGCCGTGTTGGAGATGAAGGTCGCGGCTGCACCGGGAAAGTTCAAAACCGCCGTTACCGTCGTTTGATACGCGTCGCCCAACCATTGGCCGGCATCGGTCGCCCACGATACAACATTGCTCCAGGCTGGAACGAGAAAGGTGTTAGGACGACCCTTTCTCAATAGAATACTCTAACATAACGTCCCTAAAAAGGGTTCTGACGCCTTTTCTCGTCTCGGGTGCATGGGACTCGCTGAAGTCGAACGCGCCGCCTGAAGATAAATATCGCCAATAGAAAAAGATGATTGTCCCCTTTTTCTCTCGTGCACTTTTCTCTGGGTTTGTTCCCATTTTCGTTCATTGCCGGTCAAAGACGAGAAAAGGCTTTAAAAAACTCGGATTTTCCGACGAGATCCGCAACAGTCTTGGATATTTCCGTCATTGACAGGCGACGTAGTATGATCAAATCCGCCGCCCAGAAGTATGATCCGCTTCTGCATTCCCCAGATTCCTCGTAGGACTTCATTAATGACGTAATATTGTCGATGGTAAACAAGGTGGCACCGTACCGGCTTCCGTTCTCGAAGCGCACTTCCACATCGACGTTTCCTTGCCTGGGAGCATTCGATTCATCCCAGTGCACGTGAATGGTGTAGCTGTCAATTGCCATTTCTTAGCTCCCGTAAAGCCGCCGCAGGCGATTGATCACAGCATCTTGATTGGACTTGTCCGATTTCGCAAGAATCTCAACATCTCCAGCACCCGTGGTTCTGAAGTAAACGCGTGCGCCGTCCCTGCTTCGGGCTTCGCTAATGTCTCCAAACACGGGGCGAGTGCCAATTCCGGGATTTAGGTTACCTCGCGCAAGTTGTGTTGTAACGCGGTCAATAGACTCTTGATGCGACTTGCCTGCTTGCTCCGCGTACCGAACCAATCCAGGATCATCTTTGATCTTAGAACGGCAGGCATTGTGCGCCCATAAGTCAAACTGCCACGTCGCGTCACCCACGAAATACGTATGGTGTTCCGCGACGCGGAAATTATACACCGTCTCGACTTCGCCGGTATCGTAAACCTCCTCAACCGCCACACTTGTTCCGTCACGGCCGACGATGCGGTCGCCGGGTTGCAACAGCATCGTCTCGGTCCAGCCCTTCCCTTCGACCCACCACGGATGCTCGTCCGTCGTCCGAACGACTTCGCCGCCGATGTGCAGGTGCCAGATCATGCCGATGGTGACGAAGACCTCTTCGATCTCGCGCAGCACCAA
>JAIESI010000144.1 GCA_019746135.1 Xanthobacteraceae bacterium | reverse complement strand
TGGGCCGGCGTCCCTTCCGCTGAAGGGACAGGCCTGACCGTAAGGTGGCCATGGGTGCGGCGGTTTCCGCACCAGCGTCTTGTGGCGCTCCGCTCCCCTCGTCAACGAGGGCGAGCAAGAAGAAATGATTTCGCAAATCCCGGGCGCAAGCACGCCGCGGCAACGAGTGACTGCGCCCCGCGACCGTTCAGGATCGGCCGCCGATACGATGGCTCGCGGCAGGCAGAATTTTTCCGATGGGCAGACCCGCGACAACGTTTTGACGCTTAATGCACAATTGGTCTCGTGGCTGCGCTATGGTCGCGCAATGTGCAGCGCAGTTTCTGAAATAAGAGGTCTCGCATGAACCCTCCCGCCCAAGCCGCCCGCGCCAATCCTTCCCGTACTATGGGCCCGCTGGTCTGGCTCGACATGGACCAGAAGGCGCTCGACGACGCCTATGACCAGGCGGTCTATGCGCCGAACCGCGACCAGGTGCACAAGCGCAACCAGTTCAACAGCGACCGCGTGCGCGCGCGGCTCGGCGCGCCGAAGCGCCTCGCTTACGGCGCGGCCGAGGTCGAGAAGCTCGACCTGTTCGCGACCGGCAAGCCCAACGCGCCGATCAGCATCTTCATCCATGGCGGCGCCTGGCGCTCGCGCCCGGTGAAGGACTATGCGTTCCTGGCCGAGATGGTTGTCCGCGCCGGCGGGCACTGGATCGGGCTCGACTTCGACGGCGTCGAGGGGACCAAAGGCAATCTCCTGCCGATGGCCGATCAGGTGCGCCGCGCGGTGGCCTTCGTCTACAACAACGCGAAAAGCTTCGGCGGCGATCCGGAGCGCATTTACATCACCAGCCAGTCGTCCGGCGCGCATCTCGGCGGCAACGTCGTCACCACCGACTGGGCGCAATACGGCGTGCCGGCGAACGTGGTGAAGGGCGCGCTGCTCTGCTCCGGCATGTACGACCTCAAGCCGGTGCGGCTGTCGAAGCGCTCCGAATACGTCGCCTTCACCGACGAGGTCGAGGAGAAGCTCTCCTCGCAGCGCCATCTCGACCGGCTCAACTGCCCCCTGATCGTCACCTACGGCACCTACGAGACGCCGGAATTCCAGCGGCAGAACCGCGAGTTTGCCGCGGCGGTGAAGGCCGCGGGCAAGCCGGTCACGCTGATCGTCGCCGAGGGCTACAACCACTTCGAGATGACCGAGATGCTCGGCAATCCGCTGAGCGTGGTCGGCAGCGCGATCCTGGAGCAGATGAAGCTTTAGCGAACGGCGGGGGGCGGCGATGGACATGACGCGGCGGACGGTGCTGGCGGCAAGCGGCGCGGCGGTCGCCGCGGGGCAAGGGCAAACGCAGGCGCAACAGGCGCAACGCGAGAAGGGCCCGCTGGTCTGGATGAACATGGACCAGAAGGAGCTCGACGACGCCTACGACCAGTCGGTCTATGCGCCGAACCAGCCGCAGCTCGGCAAGCGCCGCAGCGCCAACAGCGAGATCGTGCGAAAGCGCCTGGGCGAGCCCAGGCGCTTCGCCTATGGCCCGACGCCGATCGAAAGCATGGAGGTGTGGACCACCGCCAGGCCGAACGCGCCGGTGATGGTGTTCGTGCATGGCGGCGCATGGCGCGTCGGCCTTGCCAAGGAGCATTGCTACGCCGCCGAGCTCTATGTGAACGCCGGCGCGCATTACGCCGTGCTCGACTTCATCAATGTCGACCAGGCCGGCGGCGACCTGATGCCGATGGCCGAGCAGATCCGCCGCGCCATCGCCTGGATCGGCAAGAACGCGGCAAGCTTCGGCGGCGATGCCGGCCGCATTCACGTGTCCGGCCATTCGTCCGGCGCGCATCTCGCCGGCGTGACGCTGATCACCGACTGGGCGGCGTACGGTGCGCCGGCCGACATCCTCAAGGGCGCGGTGCTGTGCTCGGGCATGTATGACCTCAAGCCCGCGCGGCTGTCGAAGCGCGGTGCCTATGTGAAGTTCACCGATGCGATGGAGGACGCGCTGTCGACGCAGCGGCACCTCGCCCGCATCAACTGCCCGGTGGCCGTCGCCTACGGCACCTACGAGACGCCGGAATTCCAGCGCCAGTCGCGCGACTTCGCCGCGGCGCTGAAGGCGGCGGGCAAGCCGGTCACGCTCCTGGTCGGCGAGGGCTACAATCACTTCGAAATGCCGGAGACCTTCGCGAGCCCCTACGGCCTCCTGGGCCGCGCGGTGCTGGAGCAGATGAAGCTGGCGTGATGAAGTGAATCTCGCCTGACGGACAGGGAGAGGGACCATGGCGTCGTCGGAAATCTTCAACGATCTGTCGCGGCGGGGGCTGATCGCCGGCGCAGCAGCCATGACGGGCGGCGCAGCGCTCGCCCAGAACGCGCCCGCGCCGCGAGCGAAGGGGCCGCTGGTCTGGATGAACATGGACCAGAAGGAGCTCGACGACGCCTACGATCAGGCGGTCTACGCGCCGAACCGGGCCACGGTGCTGAAGCGCTGCGTCCGCAACAGCGAGCTCGCCCGCGAGCGGCTTGGCGCGCCCAGGCGCTTCGCTTATGGACCGACCGCGATCGAAGGGCTCGATGTGTTTCCCACGCGGACGCCGCATGCGCCGATCATGCTGTTCGTGCACGGCGGGGCGTGGCGCGCGGGCCTTGCCTCGCAGTACCACTATCCGGCCGAAATGTTCGTCACTGCCGGGGCACATTACGTGGCGATCGATTTCGCCAATGTGGGCGATGTCGGCGGCAGCCTGCTGGTGATGGCCGACCAGATCCGCCGCGCCGTGGCATGGACCTACAAGAACGCGGCAAGCTTCGGCGGCGATCCCGAGCGGCTCTATATCTCCGGGCATTCGTCGGGCGGGCACTGGGCGGGCGTGCTGCTCACCACCGACTGGCAGAAGGACTACGGCGTTCCGGCCAACTGCATCAAGGGCGGCGTGTGCGGCAGCGGCATGTTCGACCTCAAGCCGGTCCGGCTTTCGGCGCGCTCGAATTACGTGAAGTTCACCGACGAGATGGAAGAGAAGCTCAGCTCGCAGCGCCATCTCGACAAGCTCGTGGCGCCGGTCGCCGTCGTCTACGGCACCGACGAGACGCCCGAGTTCCAGCGCCAGAGCCGCGATTTCGCCGCGGCGGTGAAGGCCGCAGGCAAGCCGGTCACGCTCTCGGTGATGGAGGGCTACAACCACTTCGAGGTGATGGAGCAGCTCGACAATCCGTACAGCCTGTTCGGCCGTGCGGCGCTTGAAATCATGAAACTGCGCCCGGCCTAACGGGCGTTCGTTCGGTGGACGGGGGAACGGGCATGGGAGTGGGGAACGGCTTCGGCCGGAGGGCATTTCTTGCGGGCGGCGCGGCGCTCGCACTGGCGGGCGGCGCGCGGGCGCACGGCCTTCCATCGGGACAAGGCTTTCCGTCGGGACCGGTGAAGCTTTCGGTCGCGGTCGGGCCGGGCTCGAGCCCCGACGTGCTGCTGCGGATCGTCGCCGAGCACCTGTCGCAGCTCTGGGGCCAGCAGGCGATCGTCATCAACCAGCCCGGCGGGGCGGGGGCGGCGGCGATCCGCGCGGTCGCGGCAACCCCGCCCGACGGCCACTCGCTTTACATGGCGCTGGCGTCGAACTTCATCGCGCTGCCGGAGCTGCAGACCGGGTTCCCGGTCGACGTGGTGCGTGACTATGTGCCGATCGGCTATGTCGGCGAGCATCCGATGGTGATCGCGGCCAGCGCGGACCTCGGCGTCAACACGCTGCCGGAGCTGGTCGCCCTGGCGAAAAAGCGCAAGGGCGAGCTGAACGTCGCCGCCGGTAACCGCGGCAGCATCCTGCATCTCATTGCCGAATGGTTCCGCCTTGCCGGCGGCGTCGATGCGACGCTGCTGCATTATCCCGCGGCCTCGCAGGCCATCGCCGACGTGCTCGGCGGCCGCGTGCATATCATGGTCGACGCGATCACCAGCATGAA
>JAIESI010000393.1 GCA_019746135.1 Xanthobacteraceae bacterium | reverse complement strand
ACGCCGGATGATTCGAGGTTGAACATCTCGGAGACTACGCCACCCTCATTTCCAACCAACCCCGCGACGGCACCCCGGCATTCGTGTTCTTCTTTACAATTCTACAAGCTGAGCCAGAGAATATAGAGATCGACGCAAATCGGGGACAGCGGCAACCGAGAGCAGCGTGCCTCGACCTTGGCATTAGCGCAGAGCCAAAAGACGATTTGTCATAATACCATCTAGAATCTGTCCTACGAATCATTCTGGTTCGTGCACCTTCCGAATGCGGTTAGCCTGCCGCTCGAGGACAACACAACAAGATTAGAGCACGATAAGCGGGTTGGCTTGATCTCGCTCAATGTCGACTGGTCCATTTTGGATTAACAGAGTAATAGACGCTGGTTTGACATGTGTCTCAGAAGAGGAGGCTGCCAATGACTTATCCGTTGGAGCAGATGATCGGCATTTCGCATGCCAACACACAGTTGGTGCGGAAGCTTGCTGATATAGGCTACTCTAATTGGGAAGAGCACGTCCGGATGGGCGGCCGGTTCACGAGCGCGTTTGCCGATCAATTTAAGGGCCTGACACCCGGCACAATACCAACGCTAAAGAGCGAGACGGTTTCGGGCCTCTTTGATGATTTTGTACAAAAACGCACGGCGGCCTTTGCCGACACGAAGGCGGCCTGGGATGAGTGGCGATCTTGCTGCGCCGAGGTCATGTCAAAACCCACCGGCGTCGAAAGATCCGGTTGACAAGATGCCGCAGTAGTTCGTCCTAAACTCAGCACCGGCAAATCGGACAAGATTCGCCGTTCGCGATTGGCACATCGCCCGTCAATCGTATAGCGGTTTTGACACTCGTTTGCGACCGAGTTCTCCGGGCGCTCGATCTCGGCCGGCAGACCGTCACTCTCTTTTATCCATGCGGTATTCCCGCTTCTCCAGGCGAATTACGGAACGCGCGTCGCATCAGTAATGATCCATCGACGCTTGCAGTCCAGAATGAAAACCGGGAAGACTTGCTAGGATTACCAATGACACGCGCTGACCCTCTTGCCGCCGTTCACCGCGACGTTCAAACCTCGGCGCAGGCCGTGCGCGATGACGACCTTGTCCCAAAGGGTGCTTTCGGCAGATCGTTGTGACGCCGGCAAGGGCGAGATTCTCCACGTCGTCCGCTACGCAAGGTCGGTCGTCGCGAAATGATTCGGATCGAGCGCCGGCTTCGTACCAGACTCGCGCCGGACGGCCGGTCGCACATAGGTGCCACCGCGTGAGTGATCGCTCATCGTGGTCGACCGCAATGGCCAATGCCGTGCAGTGTTGGCGACCGATACCGCCGCGCCGGTGGCGGCGCTGGTAAAGGAGTTGATCATCCACAATGCAGAACCCGAAGCGGACGCGCTCAATCGCCTTGCGCTTAGGGACCTGCGATATGCGTCGATCACCGCAGCAGATCCGCACGTGGGCATTGTCATCGATGGATCGGGCACGACGCATCTGCACTGCGGCAAAGACGCGGTGCTTGCTGAGATCATGCAACGGCTGAACCAAAAATGGCAGCCTCCATTTTGGTATTTTGAGCTCCCTCGTTATCGACCTGTCCGCTTCTCTTTATGCAAAAAGGTTTGCGAAGATCAGGGCTACAGCCGAAGCTGCCGCGACTGGCGGAACCCAGCGAGCAACGGCAAAAGCGCGTTCGCCAGTAGGTCGAGTGTTCTGAATGCGCCAAAGCGCCAGATCGACGAGCACGAAAATGCCAAGCGTCAGCGTGTTGGCAAAGCCGACTAGCTGTTTGAACGGGATCAACACAGATGCAGCCAGCACGATGGCGCCGGCCAGCGCGGTGGCCACGATCGGCGTGCGGGTTCGCGGATTGACCTGCTCAAGAAACGTAGGAAGCTGGCGCCGACGCGCCATACCATAGAATAGGCGGGCCAGCATCATAATCTCGACCAGGACGCCGTTGGCTATGGCGAGCGACCCAACCGCTGCAAAAAGCGATGCGTGCGATCCCTGGAACAGGCCGATCAATGGACTTTCACCACCGCGATCTGCGAGGACAAGTGCTGCAGACACAGCGATATAGAGCAGCGTACTGACGACAATCGCACCGACGATCGCATATGGAATCGTGCGGCGCGGTTCTTTGGCCTCTTCGGCCATGTTGACCAGGCTTTCGAATCCGATGAAGGCAAAGAACGCGATGAAAGAGCCCCCGACGACACCCTGCCATCCGGCAACGCTGGATGGCAGCATACCTTCGACATTCAAGTCGGGCGCGGTCAGAAATCCCACCCACGTGGCTACGGCGATGCCCAGAATTTCGAGCACGCCGATCGCAGCGGACAGGCTGGCGCTTTCCCGCACACCGAGCATCGCGAGCATCGTGAAGCCTACCACCAGCAGCGTGGTCAACGCCGTGGCAGACAACCCGATGAGCTTGGAAAGATAGGAAACGGAGCCGCTTGCGATTGAGGCCGCTGCAATTGCAATCGCGACCGTCAACGCCAGCGCCGTCAACTGCGCCAGTCGGTTGGAGCCGAAGCCGTGCATGACGTAGGCTGCCGCGCCCGACGCCTCGGGGAACCGGCTTGCGAGTTCCGCGTAGCAAAGGCCGGTTAGTCCGGCAACTATTCCTGCAAGCAAAAACGAGAGTGGCGTCGCATCGCCAGCCCGGTCGATAACCGACGCAATTGCGACATAGATTCCAGCCCCGACGATTACCGCGAGTCCATAGAAGAGCAACGTTAAAAGCGTAAGCGAGCGTCTCAGGGAACGATGCGTGCCCGCTGGCCCAATCGCTGACGAATTCATTGTCAATCCACACTGTGAGCGACCATCTCTACGGCGGCCTGACATTGCCGCCGCACGCACGTGCGGAGCACGTGTGTTGATTACCGCCGCTCTTGCTTTAAGACGCAGGCTCTCCCGGGTGGCGCCATAGTCTGATCTCTGCAACCGTTACGCATCCGTGGAAGCATGGGCCGGATACAAGAATTAGATAAGCTACATGCGTGGTGCTGCCGCCGCCCTAATAGACCTCAATGGGACATAAACCAGGATATCTCTGCATTCTTGAGCATACTTGCGGTCACCCCGCCAAAAACGCGCTCAGTCAATGGGCCACGGCTATAGGCGCCTGTAACGATGAGTTGTGCGCCTTCGTGCTGCGCTTCCTTAAGCAGACTCAAACACACGTCCCCCGTCGTATCCGATATATGCCAAGGACGCGCCTTGACCGCATGCAGTTGCAGATGCGCCGTAACCGCCTCGAGCCGTTCTGCTGCAAGCTCATCACCAACTCCGATGACTGCGACACTGTCCGCGCGCTTAAGTATGGGTAGGGCGTCATGGACAGCGCGGCAGGCGTGTGGTGAGTCTTTCCACGCCACCAAAACGTTTGAGAAGCCAGGGTTTCGCGGCGCTCGTCCCAAGCGAAGAACCGGAGCCCCGGAGCCAAGGGCGACGTGAGCCGGGTTCGCCAATACACAAGCTTCTTCCTCAGCCGAATCGGTGATCAGCAGGTCTGCGGTCAAGAGGCGCGCTTGCATCGCAAGGGTCGGCTCGCCTATCCCGGATTGCCAGCCCGTTTCCTCATTCTTTGCACACACCTCATCAAACACGCTTCGGCTCGCTTTAAGCGCACGTTCCATCAGTATGGTCTGCTCTTGATCTCGGAATGTATTATGAACCAAAACATCTCCGATCGAGGTTCGCGGCCAAGCATAAGATGCTGCTGACAACTTGGCGCTAAACATCTTAGTCATGTCACGGGCAAATTCTAACGTTCGATGCAGGTCGGCCCGCGGACTAGCATCAACGACTATGTCACGATAATTAGTCATATTCAGCACTCCTTCAG
>JAIESI010000010.1 GCA_019746135.1 Xanthobacteraceae bacterium | reverse complement strand
GAGAACCCGGTGAAGACGACGACGCAAAAAGGGATTGACCAATCGAGGCCCGTTACAGAAGGGTGGGCAAAGCCGCCGCAGGCGGCATGCCCACGTGGCGCGCGCGCAGCGGCGTGCCTATGTGCCGCGCTCGCACAAGGATCGCGTGGGCACGGCGCTTCGCGCCTTTGCCCACCCGACGCGCCCGGTCACTTGCTCTGCAGATGCCACGCGCCGTCCCAACCGGCGGCGGGCGGGTTTTGCTGCAAGTGCTCGCTGCGCTTCAACAGTGCCAGCGCAGGCCCGTCGCCCGGTGCCGCTTCGAGCGCGGCCGTGAAGGCGGCGCGCGCGTCGTCCCAGCGCTGTGCGCGGTAGGCGGCAAGGCCTTCGGCATAGGCGCTGCGCAGCGCGACGGCTTGCGGCGCGAGCTCGCCCCTGCGTCCCATGATCTCGAACACGCCCTGCGCCTGGCTCTGGCCCGCGACCACCACGCGGTCGATCTCGCGCGTTTCGATCTCCGGGCCGGCCGCGCGCGCGGTCGCCTCCGACGCGAACACGTGACTGCCGTATTCCTTGTTGGCGGTCTCGAGCCGGGACGCGAGATTGACGTTGTCGCCCATCACCGTGTAGCTCATCATGAACTCCGAGCCGATGCTGCCGACCAGCGCCTCGCCGGTGGCGATGCCGATCCGGACGTCGCACTCCACCGGGATATTGCGCACGCCAAGGAGCTCGGGGATTTCCTTGCGCAGCGTCGCCACGCGCCCGACCATGTCGATCGCCGCAAGGCAGGCGAGCCGCGCCTGATCGGCCTCTTCGACGAACGGCGGTCCCCAATAGGCCATGATGGCATCGCCGATGTACTTGTCGATGATGCCGCGGTGATGGCGGATCGGCTCGGACATGGTCGAGAGATAGCGGTTCATGACCTTGACCAGGCCCTGCGGGGTCACGCCCTCGCTCAGCGTCGCGAAGGCCTTCATGTCGCAGAACAGCACGGTCATGGTGCGGCGCTGGCCTTCGGTCGCGGCCAGCGCCGGCTGCTCGATCAGGCCTTTGACCACCTGCGGATCGATGTAACGGCCGAAGGTTTCGCGGATCTGCTCGTTGCGCCGAAGCTGCTCGATCATGCGGTTGAACGCGAGCGAAAGCTGGCCGATCTCGTCCTGCGTCGTGATCGTGATCGAATTGCCGAGGCGGCCCGCCTCGACGTCGCGTGCGCCCTCCAGGAGACGTCTCACCGGCCGGGTGATGCCGGTGCTGACCAGCACGGCGAAGATCAATCCGAGCGCCGCGGCAAGTCCGGTCACGATCACGGTGACGATGATGGCGCGCTTCTGGTCGGCAATGACCTGGGAGGCGCTGGCAAACACCTGGGTGAGCATCTCGGCGCGAACGGCATCGACCCTCTGACTGAAGGTGTCACGAAGCTGATCGACCCGTGCAAGGCTGTGCCTGACCTGCTCGAAATCGCGCGCCTCGAGCTGCGCGAGAAGCTGCGCAATCTCCTCGTTCATGCGCTGACGCAGATCGCTGGTCGCGACGTCGATGCGGGTCTCGATCCGGGCGAGCGCGGCGTTGTCCGACGGCGTGCCGGCGTCCTCGATGATCGAAACAATCAGCTTGCGCGCGGCCTGCGCCTCCCGGTCGACCTCGGGGCTGAGCTGCTCGAAATTCCGCCTGCGCGTGGCATAAGCGGCCTCGTCGGGCGGCACCTGCATTTTCGCGACGACCATGCGGCGAAGCTCGAGCGCGCGCTCGAGCGAACGGACGTTCGCCCGCGCCAGATGGCCGTAGGCCGGAACGTATCTGGTGGTCAGCTCGTCGAGCAGCCGGCCGACCCGGGTGGCCATGACGATCGACAGCACTGACGTTGCGACCATCAGGACGATCAGCCCGATGGCGATGCCGACGATTTTTTGCCTGATGGATCGCCAGAACATCAAAGTGGGCTGGTGCTGGACAAGGCTTTGCTGGAGTCACGTGGGGTGACGATAGCCCATCCGGCTTTGATCCGACACCTCGGCCTGCGATGCGCGCCTGCCGCAATGGCGTATTCCCGCTCTGGCAAAAAGCTGTAGAATTTCCGGGATGCCCAGGAGGCTTGTCCCATGCGCAAGATCATTTGCATCTCGATCGCTGCGATCGGATTGGGGATGATCGAAACTGGCACGGTAGAGGCTCAGGACCGGTGCAAGCCCGGCCAGGTCTACAATGGCCGAAGTTGCGTCCCCGCCGGCACGAGGCGAACGGACCCCGCAGTCACCAACCCGGCTCTCCCACGGGGTACGGCTACTTTCGCCGAAATCCAGGCAATCCGTGCGGGGACCCGTACTGGACGATCCCGGAAGGCGCTTGTCGCGGATTTTGATGGGCAGCGGATGGCCGCGAGCAGCGATCGACCCATTGCTACGGGCTGCGAATCGATGGTCGTCACCGGCTAACGCCGCAGCTCGCGAGCAGCCCCCGATTCGCGTGGCAGTTGGGCAACCCATTTCGGGAAAATGATGCCCAGCGGTATTCCCGTCTGGCCGAAGCGCCTGGTAACCCAAAAATCGCCGCGATTCATATGACCGCTATGCGGGTGCCTTAAGCGCGCGGAGGGGCTGATGACACCGCGGAAGCTTGTCCCGATGGTGGCGTTGTGCGGAACGATTGCGCTCACCATCGGAGGCGCTGCCTGGTTCGGGGGCGTTGGTTCGTCGGGCATCGAGAACACCGCAATCTCGGACCGTGAGGCGACGCGCGGGGCAGCGCCTTTGTGCGGTGACGCTGCGGGCGCAGCCGGCGCAGCATCGGTCGGTGCCGCAGCCGATCCGGACCCGTCTGAAAATGCCGCCGTCCTCGCGGGCTCTTCCGCAGCCAAGGTGTCCGTCCTCGAAGCGCCTTTGCCCGAGTCCCGGCCGCCGCCGCAGTCTGAGCCGCGCGTGCGGCTCGTGACCCTGTCGACGTTGAAGGAGGTCAAGGAGTATCCGAAACCAGCCGTGCGCCCGATCGAAGCTGCCAACGAATGCCTCGTGGCTGAAATCTGCATCGACGAGTATCTTTGGTCGCTGTACGAGGAGCCCCCAAAATCGACACCAACAAGGTGACGGAGAAAATCAAGACGACGGTCAAGGTGAAGGGCAAGACGCGGACCGTCGTTAAGACCGTCGTCAAGTACGTCGTAGGCGACTTCGCCTGGAAGGATCCCATCGCGGCGCAACGAGCCGGCATGTCGCTCAAGGACTACGTGATCGGTGGCCTGGATCGTGGCTTCAAGCTGAAGCTCTATCACGCGCTTCGCACGATCGACGACGCCGGCTTCATGCCGGGCATCACCAGCGCATTCCGTGACGACTACCGGCAATCGATCGCAACCGGAACCACGGCCGCGAGCGACAGCTCATACCACGGCGGGAGCCGCCGCGGCGGCTACGGTCATGCACTTGCGGTCGATCTCGTGAGCGTCAAGGGCGAAACCCGGGCGGAGCGCTATGCCTCGAGCGAAAAGTTGTGGCAGTGGATCGATGAGCACGAACAGAAGCTTGGCATCGGCCGTCCGTATCTCGGCAGGGATCCACCGCACGTCGCGCCAATCGATGGCAAGGAATACGCCGACAAGCGCGGGCGGGCGAAGGCGCAGCTCGCCGGATTGAAACGGACATCACCGCCATCAAACCCGAAGTGAACCAGCGATGCGCGTTGGATGTCCGCAGAAAATTCCCCGACGCTTCGTGAAATTCGTTCGCCCTCTGACACCGGCCGCACTTGCGATTTGCCTGCTTTCGGCAGCGACGCCGGTGCCGTCGCGGGGTTGGTTGGAAATGAGGGTGGCGTAGTCTCCGAGGTGATCAACCTCGAATCATCCGGCGT
>JAIESI010000019.1 GCA_019746135.1 Xanthobacteraceae bacterium | reverse complement strand
GAATCACCATCCCAATCTTGAATCACATCGTGACTCTTGGCGTCTACCTACTAACCTAGCGCCTATGAGGGTCGGGGAGGGGGGCACTTGGTCGAAACGCGCGCGCGTGACTGAGCACCGGAGACGCGTGTCCCCGCCGAGTCAGCGGTGCATTCTACAGGCTAACGCGGAGACGTGCGTCCTGTGCAGGGCTGAATTCACTGATCTTTGCAGCGATGACCTCCAGCATGAGGCTCGCGCTGACTCCCACCCCAACCCTCGCCGTTTCAGGGGGAGGAAGCGCACCACCCGAATCCTTACCCCGGCAGCACCGCCGCCGCCGGCGCGGCCTTGCCGCGGATCATGTCCGAGCCCTTCTCCGCGATCACCATCGTCGAAGAATACGTGTTCGCCGACGGCATGCTCGGCATCACCGACGCGTCGATCACGCGCAGGTTCTGCAACCCGTGCACCTTGAGCGCGTCGCTGACCACGCTCGACTTGTCGGTGGCCGGCCCCATCCGGCAGGTGCCGATCAGGTGCCAGACCGTGCCGCCGTACTGCCGCGCCCATTGCAGGATCTCGTCGTCAGTGCGGATGCCGTCGCCGGGAAACGTCTCGCGCTCCACGAACCGCGCAAGCTGCGGCGTGCCCAGAAGCCGCCGCGCCAGCTTGATGCCGCCGACCATCGCCCGCTGGTCGGTCTCGTGCGTCAGGTAGTTCGGCTGGATCGCCGGATCGACGAAGATGTCGGTCGACTTCGCCCGCACGTAGCCGGTGCTCTCGGGCCGGTGCTGCCAGACGCCGCAGCTCATGCCCGGAAAGTCGTCGAGCATGCCGATGAAGCCTTCCTTGTAGCTCGCCGGCGAGAACACGAGCTGCAGGTCGGCGCCGCTGATCGCGGGATCGGACTTCCAGAAGGCGTAGCAGAGCGAGGGGCTGACGCCGATCACGCTCGGCCGCCCGGTCAGCCAGCGCAGCACCTGGCCGACCAGCGCGCCGCCGCGGGTGATTTCGTTGATGGTCTTCGAGTTCTTCGCCCGCGCCACGAGGCGCACCGAGCAGTGGTCGCGGAAGTTTTCGCCGACCGCCGGCAGGTCGTGCACCACCTCGACGCCGAGGTTTTTGAGCAACCCCGCGGGGCCGACGCCGGAGAGCTGCAGCAGCCGCGGCGAATTGACCGTGCCGCCGCAGACGATCACCTCCTGGCGCGCCTTCACCTCGTGCACGGCGCGGCTCTTCTCGTCGACATAGCGGACGCCCACGGCCTTCCGGCCTTCGAACACGATCCTGAAGGCGCGCGCGTGCGTGCGAACGTCGATCCGCCCGGACTTCTTCTGCGCCGGCAGGAGATACATCCGCCCCGCGCTCCGCCGCAGCCCCTTGTGGATGTTGCGCTGCAGATAGCCCGCGCCGGGCTGCGAGGCGCCGTTGTAGTCGGCGTTGCGCGGGATGCCGAGGCCTTCGGCGCCGGCGAGGAACGCGTCGCAGATCTCATGCGGCCAGTCGAGATCGGTCACCGGGATGTTGCCGTCGCGGCCGCGATAGAGGTCGTCGCCTTGGCCGATCCGCCGCTCGAACCGCTTGAAGTAGGGCAGGAGGTCGGCGTAGCCCCAGCCCGCATTGCCGCGCTGCGCCCAGCTGTTGAAGTCGTCGGCCTGGCCGCGGTTGATGATCATGCCGTTGATCGAGCTCGATCCGCCGACCGTGCGGCCGACCGGGATGATCACCGAGCGTCCGTTGACGTTCGGCGACGGCTCGGTCTTGAACTGCCAGGTGTAGGCTTCGTTGAACATGATCTTGATGAAGCCCGCCGGGATGTGGATGTACGGATGCCGGTCGGGCGGACCGGACTCGAGCGCGCAGATGGTGATGCCGGGGTCTTCCGACAGCCGTGCGGCGACGATCGAGCCTGCGGCGCCGGTGCCGACGACGATGTGGTCGAAGGTGGAGGTCGATTGGGGTTGTTGATCATGGGGCATTGGGATGTCCGTCCCCGTGCATTGGAAAATCTGATCTTACGGAGCCTTTATAAGCCGCTGGATCTCTTTGGTGAGCAGGAACAGGTGCATGGGATCGACGGGGGAAGGGTCGAAGTCAAAGTGCCGATAGAACCGCTTTGCCGCTTCATCCTTGGCGTGAACCAGGACGGCGCGAATGCCGACAATGTCGGCAGCCGACACAATGCGACGCAACGCATCGAGCAACAGGGCTGCACCCAGCCCCTTGCCCTGCCAGGTCTGGTCCACCGCGAGCCGGGCAATCAGGATGACAGGAACCGGATGTCGGGCCAGGCCCTTTTTGGTGCGCTCCGGCGCCTGATCGTATTCGACGCTGGCGGTGCTGAGGCTGTAGTAGCCGATGACCTCTCCTTCGAGCACCGCAGCGTAGGTTTGCGCCGCTCCAGCGCTCTGATTTACGAGCGCGAAGCGCTTGAGATAGACGTCGAGCGGAGCCGAGCCGCAATTGAATGCGTCGGTCGAATGACTCTTGTCGAGCTTGTGTATTTGCGGCTTGGCGGGGAACTCGGAAGTCAATCGAGAATGCCCGGCTGGCTGAGAAGCCGCGCGAGACGGGGACGCGGCCGGGGCGGGGCGTCCAAGGCGGCCAGGAACGCATTCCACCGCCGCGCATCGAGCCGGAAAATCTGGCGATCGGCCAATACGCTGTCAGCCCGGGCAAGCGCGCTCTCCAGCACGAAATCGCTGAGCGTCTTGTGCGTGGCCTGGGCGGCGTTTTGCAGCGCCCGCTTGGCGTTGGGGGTCAAACGCAGGTCGAGTTTTTCGGTGCGGTTGGTTCGGCCACGCATTCGACTCTCCGCGGATCGGCGCATCTGTGACAATAGCAGCGTTGCCAGACAATGTCATGACAATTGCTATATGGGTACAAATTCACAAGATGGGTAAAAAGTAACAGAAATGGCTGGAGGTGTAGTGACGGATTGCGGTTCGCTAATCCGCCCTACGCTTGCTGCTATTGAATGAAGCCGACGGCGACAGTGCGTCCGTACATTTCGATGATGTGCCAAGCTACATAGAAGCCTGCACCAGTCAAGAGAAGGTAGAATTGGTAGCGGCCGTAGTTGCCAGATTTTGCTACCTGCTCTTCGAGAAGTTTTGAGATCATTGAGACGATTTCCGGGTGATTTGGAAACTCTGGATGCACTCCTTCTCGTACACGGAGATGCGGAGCGCCTGCGCGCGATCGTCCGTGCCACCAACGAAGCGAACCGCATTGTTTCCGGAATGCGCCTCAATTCGGCGGGTGGAAATCTCCTCGAGTCCGTTGAGCTGGCAGCGATTGTGAAGCAAGCGAAGATATCGACGGTCGTTGCCAACGGGGCCACGTGTGCGTCCGCCTGTTTCGTTGTCTTTGCAGCGGGTTATGAAAAGTTTGCCAGCTACAGTGCGCAGATCGGGGTCCATGGCGCGTCGGATCAGTCGGGCCGCGAGACTGTTGCGTCGGGCGCCGCCACCGTATCGATGGCGAGGATCGTCAACCAGCTTGGCGTGCCGGCCGGCGTTGTCGGCAAGATGGTTGTGACGCCGCCAATAGAAATGGTGTGGTTAGTGCCGGATGATCTTCGTTCAATGAACGTCACACTGACTGGCAAACCAAATCAACTGGCTGTGCCACCAGTGGCAAATACGCCTCAACAAATATTGCCGCCCGACACGCAAGCGAAAAAACCGGAACCGACATGGAAAGACATAGTTAGAGCCGGTCCCGGAATTTTGCACAGGGCGCTAAGTGGAATTTCTGCCTGACGGCAGGCACGCTATGCCTGCGAA
>JAIESI010000250.1 GCA_019746135.1 Xanthobacteraceae bacterium | reverse complement strand
TGAGGCCGCGAGCGCTGCGGCAGCCGCCGCGGCGGCGGCGGCAGCCGCCTCACGCGCGCCAGCCAAGGAGGCCGAATCGGAGTTGCCGGAGAGCGCCGACGTCGAGATGGTTTCGCTCGAGGACGCCGACGCCGAGTCCTCCGGCAAGAAGGGCGAGGCCGCCGAAGGCGACGACGATATCGAGATCGAGGAGACCGAAGAGGCTCCGTTCATCGAGGAGACCGAAGAGGGCGACGACGACGTCACGGACATCATCGGCGAAGGCCGCGAGGACGAAGAGGAAAGCTGATTTTCGGGAGTTGGCCGTCAACCTAGGATAGGGATGGCCGGTTCCTGACACCCGAAAGGGGCCATAGCTCAGTTGGGAGAGCGCTTGAATGGCATTCAAGAGGTCGGCGGTTCGACTCCGCCTGGCTCCACCAAAATCGAAGACAAGAAACGCAACAGGCACTAGCAAAAGCCGCCTTCGGGCGGCTTTTGTTTTTGCTCCTGACTTGCGTAGGATTGGCCGGCAATGGGAGGAAATCAGTGAAAGGCAAGATCGGTCTCGAGGAGCACTTCGCCATCGACGACACGTTGATGGATTCGAAGGGCTTCTTTCCCGAGGAAACCTGGATCGAAGTCCGCGACCGCATCATGGATCTGCACGGGCGAAGGCTGCGCCTGATGGACGAGTTCGGCATGGAGATGATGATCCTGTCGCTCAATGCACCGGCGATCCAGGCCATCCCCGACCCGAAGAAAGCCAATGAGATGGCGCGCAAGGCCAACGACTATCTGGCCGAGAACGTGCGCAAGCGGCCGGACCGCTTCCAGGCGCTGGCCGCGCTGCCGCTGCAGGATCCCGATCTCGCAGCGAAAGAATTGCAGCGCTGCGTGAAGGAGCTCGGCATGGTCGGCGCGCTGGTCAACGGCTTCTCGCAGATCGGCGACCCCAACACCATCGCCTATCTCGACGAGAAGCAGTACTGGCCGTTCTGGGGCGTGTGCGCCGAGCTCGACGTGCCGTTCTATCTGCACCCGCGCAATCCGCTGCCGCAGGACGCCCGCATCTACAAGGATCACGGCTGGCTGATGGGCCCGACCTGGGCGTTCGGTCATGAGACCGCGGTGCATTCGCTGCGACTGATGGGCTCGGGCCTGTTCGACAAGTATCCCAACCTTCAGATCGTCATCGGCCACATGGGCGAAGGCCTGCCGTTCAGCATGTGGCGGGTCGACAATTGCAACGCCTGGATTCCGAACCGGCACAGCTATCCGGCGAAGAAGAAGATCGGCGAGTATTTCCAGAACAACTTCCACATCACGGTGTCGGGCAACTTCCACACCCAGGCGCTGCTCAACGCCATGATGGTGATGAGCTCGGACCGCATCATGTTCTCGACCGACTGGCCGTTCGAGAACATCGACCATGCCGCGCTGTGGTTCGATGCCGCGCCGATCAGCGAGGCCGACCGGCTCAAGATCGGCCGCACCAACGCGCTGAAATTGTTCAAGCTCAAAGGTGCGTAATGGCGGGACTTGGGGCGGCCGGGCCGGCCTTGCCTCCCCAGCCCTCAGCCGGTAAATCCGGAGGAAATCGCAGACATTGAACGGGGCAGATCATGGACCGCCAAGCCGTCGCGAAGCTGACCGAGTTCGTCGCCAACTCCATCGAGAACGCGCAAGCGCACGAGAAGCCGTTCTATCACCTGCAATTCACCCGCGTGTTTCCCGATGACATCTACGCCGCCATGCTGCGCGAGATGCCGGTTTCGGCGGACTACCGCGCGCTGCCCGGCCGCGACAACGTCAACATCCTCGATGACGGCAGCGCGACGCGGGTGAAGATCGACCTGTTCCCGGAATACATCCGCCGGCTGCCGAAGCAGAAGCGCGAACTGTGGGACATCGTCGGCCGGGCGCTGTGCTCCAATGAAGTGCGCGACGCTTTCGTGCGGCGGCTCGCGCCGGCCTTGGAGCGGCGTTTCGGCCCTGGAGTATCGCGACGTCGGCATGTTCCCGATCCCGATCCTCACCCGCGACGTGCCCAAGTACAAAATCACCCCGCACACCGACACCAAGTGGAAGGGCATCACCGTCCAGTTCTACCTGCCGCCGGACGACACCACGAACGACATCGGCACGATCTTCCATGACAAGCTCGCCGACGGTAGCATGCCGAAGGTGAAGAAGATGCCGTTCTCGCCGAACAGCGGCTACGCCTTCGCGGTCGGCAGCGACTCGTGGCACTCGGCCGATCCGGTCGGCCCGCATGTGAAGACTCGCGACAGCATCCTGCACACCTACTTCGTCGATCAGGGCTTGCTGCGGATCATGCGCAACCGCGGCCGCCGCGTCGGCAACTTCATCACCAACGAGGTGCGCGGCCTGGGGCGCGGATAATCCGTCTCAGACGCGGTAGCGCTCGACCGCGGCCTTGTTCCAGACGATGCCGATACCCGGCCGCTCGGGAATGACCGCGTGGCCATCGACGATCCGCAGCGGCTCCTGCACCACCTTGTCGGCCCAGTCGACGTATTCGAGGTAATGCGCGGTCGGCGTCACGGCGAGAAGATGCGCGCTCGCCTCCGAATAGAGATGCGATGACATCTTCATGCCGCGCTCGGCCGCAAGCTTTGCCGCACTGAGCCAGCCGCTGACGCCGCCGATCCGCTCGAGATCGGGCATCACCAGGTCGCAGCACTCCACGTCGAGCGCGGTCTGCATGCCGGCGAGGAGCGAAAAGTTCTCGCCGATCTGCACCGGCACGGCGAGCTCCTTGGCGAGCGTGGCCGCGCCGGCGTAGTCGTCGTGGCGGATCGGCTCCTCGAGCCAGGCGATGTCCTCGCGGTCGAGCGCGCGGCCGCGCTTGAGCGCCTCGTCGACGCTGAGCGCCTGGTTGTAATCGACCATCAGCGCGACGCCGTCCGGGAGGCGCTGCTTGACCGCATGCACCGCCGCCATGTCCTCGTCGAGCGTCGCATAGCCAAGCCGGAGCTTGATGGCGCGAAAGCCGCGATCGAGCAGCTTTTCGGCTTCGTCGGCCAGTGCGTCTTTGCCCATCAGCCCGAGCCCGCAGGAATTGTACGCCGGCACGCGCCGCGGCTCGCCGCCGAGCGCGCGCACCAGCGGCTGGCCTGCTGCGGTGGCAAGTGCATCCCAGCAGGCGATATCGAAGCCCGCCATCGCCATGCGAACCACGCCCTGCACGCCGATCAGCGCGAAGCGTTCGGCGAGCCTGGCCCACAGCGCCGCGGGATCGACGCGCTCGCCCCGGGTCCGCTCCTCGATTTCCTGGAGGATGCTGGCGATCGCCAGCATCGCGCGCGGAAAGTACGACCACAGATAGCTGCGCCCGGTGACGCCCTCATCGGTCTCGACGTCGATCAGGAGCAGCGGCGCCTTGGTGATGCGACCGCGGCTCGTGCCGAGCACATGGGTCATGGGCACCTCGACGCCGACCGCAGAAATGGCCCGAACGGTCAGGACGGGCGGCTTGGTCGGCTGCGACATGACGTCTCCCCCGGCAAACGTGGCAGTTGCGCTCGAAACCGTCCCAACCGGGTCTGAATCGGGCAATTTGAGCAATTCTTGAAAGCTTAACCCAAGAGACCCATATTCGGTGCGTTCGGACCGGCGAATGAGTCGCCGGTTCGGATTTGGGGGTGCCAGTTGGGCCCCGTCAAAGTCGCTTAATGCGAGGGCTTTGAAGATGTCCCGAGTTCCGTCGTTGTCCAGCCCGTTTCTTATCGGCTTCGACCAGATCGAGCGTGCGCTCGACCGCGT
>JAIESI010000241.1 GCA_019746135.1 Xanthobacteraceae bacterium | reverse complement strand
AAGCTCACCTCGCCGGAATTGGCAATCAGCCCCATGATGGCGCGCATCAGCGTGCTCTTGCCGGCGCCGTTCGGCCCGAGGACTGCAACAAACTCGCCGTCCGCGACCGACAGGTCGATGCCGTGCAGCGCCTCGACGCGCCCGTAGCGCGCCGAGAGCTGCCGGACCTCGAGCACCGGTGTCATTTTGCGACGACCACGCGTCCGTTCTTGATCTGGGCGAGCAGGAACGGATTGACGGTAATGCCCTGATGCACCGCAGGCGACATGTTGTAGATGCCGGTGGTGCCCTGGAAGCCGGAGATGGTTTCGAGCGCGTCGCGCACCTTGGCGCCCTCGATGCTCTTCGCCTTGTCGACGGCGGCGGCCGTGAGCTGCACGGCGTCCCAGCCGCGCGCGGCCCAGTTCGGATCGCGGTCCTGGTACTTCGCCTTCCACGGGGCGAGGAACCTGGTGATCTCGGCCTTCATCGGGCTGTCGGGCAGCGCGTCATAGACCTGCGACGGCGACGCCACGAAGAAGAACTTGTCGCCGAGCACCTCCGCCACCGGGCGGAACACCGCGAGATCCTCGATGCTGGTCAGCATCAGCATGTCGAGGCCGAGCTGCTTGATGTTCTTGGCGGCGGTGAGCGTCGTGCCGCCGAGGCCGATCTTGAGGATTGCGCCGGCGCCGGCCGCATGCATCTTGCTGATCTGCACGCTGAGGTCGGCGTCGTCCTGCTTGTACTGCTCGATGCCGGCGAGCTCGAGGCCGTAGTTGGCGGCGGTCTGCTGCGCGATGTTCTTCTGCAGCACGGCGTAGGGCGACGGATCGTGCAGCACGCCGACCTTTTTGATTTTGGTGTTGTCCTTGAGATATTCGAGGCGCCGCGCGACCTCGAAGCCCGCCGGCGGCAGGGTCGAGAACGCCCATTTCACGTGATCGGCGTTCTGCGGCAGGATCGAGCACAGCACCATCGGGATCTGCGCGCGCACGGTGAGCGGCGCGCCGGCGAAATTGCCGGCCGAGACGCAGCCCGACAGGAAGATCTCGGCCTTGTCGGACGAGATCATCTTCCGGTAGACGGTCACGGCCTCCTGCGGCTCGGACTTGTTGTCCTCGGTGATGACCTCGATCTTGCGGCCCATGATGCCGCCCTTGGCGTTCTGCGCCGCGGCCGCGATCTCGACCCCGTCGCGCCAGGCGCGGTCGACGGTGGCGGCGTAGCCGGTCAGCCCTGCGGAAATCCCGATCTTGTAGACCTGCTGGGCGCCGGCCGGCGCCACAGCGAGCGAGAGTGCGATGGCGGCCAGTGCCGCGGTGGGCCAACATCCGTTCATTCCCGCGAAAGCGGGAATCCAGTTCTGCCCAAAGGTGGTCATGCGGTTGGGCAGGACTGGGTCCCCGCTTTCGCGGGGACGAACGGGGTGAGAGCAGCGATTCGTTGTCATCGTATTCCTCCCTTGTACTTTGCTTTGTGTCTTCGCGATCAGGTTCTGCGAGCTCCGTAGCCTCCGCCTCCCGGCGTTTCGAACAGCACCACGTCGTCCGGCTTCATCACGAGCTTCTTGTGATCGTGCACCGGCTCGCCGTTGATGTGAAATTTTCCGGCCGCGCCCGGCGCGCCGCCGCCGAGGCCCTCGGGGCCTTCGTCGACCCGGCTCGCGACGGTGTTGAGCAGCCACTCGTCCCGGGTGTCGAGCCGGAACTGGATGATCTGGCCGTCGCCGCCGCGCATCGCGCCGTCGCCGCCGGAGCCGGGCCGAAGCTCCTTGCGATCGAAGATCACCGGCGTGACCGCCTCGACGATCTCGACGGGAACGGCGGCGACGCCGGTCGGATAGCAGGTGGCGCTCGGCCCGGGCTTGCCGGCGCGCGCGCCCATGCCGCCGGAATAGTTGAACATCGACGAGGTGAACGGCTCGCCGTCGGCGCGCTTGCCCTGGATCTGCATGGTCCACACCGCGCCGGAGCCCTCGGCGAGCACGCGGTCCGGGATCACCTGGTAGAGGGCTTTCAGGATCGGCATCGGCACGTACATGCCGACGACGTGGCGGGCCGCGACCGGGGCCGGATACTTGCAGTTCAGGATCGAGCCTTCCGGCGCGTGCACCTTGATCGGCGCGAGGCTGCCGGCGTTGTTCGGCAGATCGGGATTGAGGCAGGAGCGGATCGCGAACGTCGAATAGGCATGGGTGTAGTTCAGCACCACGTTGATACCGGTCGTGGTCTGCGGCGTGGAGCCGGTGAAATCGACCAGCACCTCGCCGGCCTCCGGATCGACGGTCACGGCCGACTTCAAGGTGATGATCTGCCCGCCGGGAACGTCGAACCGGCTCTCGCCATGATAAGTGCCGGCCTTGAGGTTGGCGATCGCGCCGCGGGTCGCCGCCTCCGAGCGCGAGATGATCTCGTCGGACAATTGCTCGATGTCGATCAGGCCATAGCGGCGGCACATCGCGATCAGCCGTTCGCTCGCCGCCTGCCCGCTCGACACCTGCGCCGCAAGGTCGCCGAACACGGCGTCGGGCGTGCGCACGTTCTGCTTGATGAGCGCATGCAGAACCGGGCACGGCACGCCTTCGTTGTAGAGCTTCAGCGGCGGGATCCAGAGGCCTTCCTCGTGGACGTCGCGGGCGCCGGCGCCGATGCCGTAGCCGCCGATGTCGGTGTGGTGGATGGTGGAGCCGATGTAGGCCAGCACGCGGTCGCCGTCGAAGATCGGCGTCAGCACCGTGATGTCGAAGAAGTGTCCGGCCGACAGCCACGGATCGTTGGTGGTGACGACGTCGCCGGGCTTCAGGTTGTTGCCGAACATGCGCACCAGATGCGCGCCGGCAATCGCCAGGGAATTGATGTGGCCGGGCGTGCCGGTGTTGGCCTGCGCCACCATGCGGCCGCGGCGGTCGAACAAGGCGCAGGCGAGATCGCCGGCCTCGCGCACCACCGGGCTGAAGGCGATGCGCTGCAGCGCCTTGGCACGCTCGGTGACGATGCCGATCAGGTTCGACCAGAGGATTTCGAGCTCGACGCCGTCCATCGTCTTATTCCTTCCGCGCGAAGATGCAGCCGATCCTGTCGACCGTCGCCGTCCAGTCCGGCGGGATCACCGTGGTGGTCTCGCGCTCCTCGATGATCGCCGGCCCCTTGATGGCCTGGCCCGCGGCGAGCGCGCTCCGGTCGTAGACCGGGACGCGAACGCCGTCGCTCCAGGCGCCGACCTCGCGCGTGCCCTTGGGATCGCCGGGCGCCGAAGGCAGGTTCATCGCCCGGTGGAACGGGATCACCGGACCGCGCGCGGTCACCCGCCAGGTCACGAGCTCGATCGGCACGTGGGACGGATTGACGCCGTAGAGCTTTTTGTAGATCGCCTCGAACACCGTGACGATGCGGCTGGCATCGTGATGGCCGCGCGGATCGGCGTCGAGCGCCACGGTCAGCTCGCTCTGCTGGCCCACGTAACGAAGATCGGCGGCGAAGATCAGCGTCACGCCGTCCTCGCTGCAGCCGGCGTCGCGCAGCGCCGCAGTCGCGTCGCGCACCAGCTCGCCGAGGATGCGGTCGACCCGCGCCCAATCGAGCTCGTTGACCCGCACCAGATCGCTGCGCACCAGATCGAGCCGCACCGACGTCACCAGCGTGCCGAACGCCGACAGCACGCTCGGCTGCGGCGGAATGATCACGCC
>JAIESI010000203.1 GCA_019746135.1 Xanthobacteraceae bacterium | reverse complement strand
TTTTCCTTCCCCTCGAAAGAGGGGTTGGAGCGCCGGGAGGCGCCGGGAGCTTTGCGAAGGCTCCCGGACCGGCCTTGCGATCGGCCGGTCCGCGCCAAGATTCCGGGACCCATAGGCTTTGAGGGGGGTGGGGGTCCCGGGGCGCGGGCCCTTGCGAGGGGCCCGGCGCCTCCCGGCGCTCCAACGCGATGCCAGTTGTCGGGCACCGCATTCTGCTCCCTGTCCGGACGCCGCGATCGACGGCGATCGTCATAAGAACAAAACAGGAACAGTTATAGGGCGCGCGGAGCAGGAGTCAACCCGCGGGAAACGGAAAGCGACAGCGGTGCTCACGACCGAACCCGCCGGCGTGCCGGCGCGACCTTCGTCCGCTGCAGGCATGGCAACGCACGAGCGCCTCACGCGGCTTCGCGCTGATCGGCGCGTCCCACAAGATGCAGCGTGGACCGCCAGGCGTGGTACGCCAGCGCCTCGAGGCCTCGCACGGTTTCGACGCGCGTGATCGCCGCATCGGTGGTCAGTTTTCCATCGGCCACCGCACCCAGCGTCGCGCTGCGGTGGGCGCGCCGCAGCTCGCGCAGCTCCGCCGCGCGCCGTTCGAGCCGTTCGAGAGCCGCATCGGTCGAGACCGCGGGTGCGGCGGACGTGGCGTCGGCGCCGGGCAAGACATGCACCGCTGCCGGATCGGGCGGCATCGCAACGTCGCCTGCCACCGAGGCTGCGCTTCGCATCGCGTCCGCGCACAGAGCGCCGGCGCGGGCGTCCTCCGGACCGCCGCCCACCGTCGCGAAATCGATCGCTCCGCTCGCTGCGTCCGCCAGCGGGGACGCGTGGTCCAGCGCGTGCAGTGTGCTCGTGAGCCGCCGTTGCTCGTCATCGGTTTCGGGCGGTCCGGTCATGTCCGACAGGAATAGTTGCGCCTGGCGCAGGGCATCGGCCGCTTCGGCTGTCGATGCAGCGTCCTTTCCCGTGGGGACCGGCTCGCCGCGGCTCGCAGCCGCCAATGCCGTTTCGATCGACCCGCACACTGCGGTCAGCGACCGCGCAATCGTCTGCCGCGCCGCTTCGACGGCCACCATCGGCGTTTCAAGGGCCGAGGGATCGAGACTCCGCGTCAGCGGTGAGCCGCGCTCGGGCAGCAGACGCTCGACCAGCCGCGTGAAACGATCGATCAGCGGCAGCAGGACCACCACGCCGACGACGTTGTAGGCCGTGTGATACGCGGCCAGCAGCGTGACGCCGTCGATGGTGTTCGAGGCGCGAACGATCAGCGGTATCGTGACCGGGAACAGCACCACGGCGATGACCGCAGCGACCAGCTTGAACAGCACATAAGCGACGGCCAATCGCCTGGCGGTGGTGCTCGCGCCGATGGCGGCGAGCGCCGAGCTCGTCGCCGTTCCGATGTTCTGGCCGATGATCAGCGCACAAGCCTGGTCCAGCCCGATCGCACCGGCATAGTGGGCGGACAGCGTCACCGCCACGGCCGCGGTTGACGACTGCATCAGCGCGGTCATGACGAGCCCGACCACGACCAGCGTGAGCACGCCGACCAGACCCGCCCACCACCCGGCGCCGGGACCGGCGACAACCGCAGGCAGATCCGCCGGATGCAAGTGCTCGGCCAGCCCGCCCATCCCCTGCTGCAGGGTCGTCAGTCCGAACAGCACAAGCCCGAAGCCTGCGAGCGCGGCCCCGGCGGCGGAAATGCGCCCGCGACCGAGAAGCTTGGCCAACGCACCGGCGAAGATCATCGGCAACGCCGCCGCGGTGAGCGAGACGCGGACGCCGATCAGCGCGACCAGCCAGCCGGTGCCCGTGGTGCCGACGTTGGCGCCGAACACGAGGCCCAACCCTTGCGGGAACGTCAACAAGCCCGCGCTCACGAGACCGATCGTCGTCATGGTGGTTGCGCTGGACGATTGCACCAGCAGCGTGATGACGGCGCCCCAGAACGAGCCGCGCAGCGGCGTGGCCGCCGCCTTGTTGAGCACCGTGCGCAGGGCGGAGCCGGCCAGCGCCTTCAGGCCCTCCGTCATGACGGTCATGCCAAGCAGAAAGAGACCGACGCCGCCGAGCACCGAGATCGTCATCGACATCTGCGCTCTCCAGAAGTGCTGCACTCCAGAGAAGCTGCCCGGGTTCGGGAGCCGGGCATTGCTGCGCGTCTTCGCACGATCCGAAGGCGAGGCTAGGGCAGGAGCAGAAGGCGTTGCCGGGTGCGCTTGAGGCGCTCCGGCCGGCGCGCCGGAATTTCACCTGGTCGGTCTGAGATGGGCTGAAACTATATTGGTTCGTCAAGCCTGTAGATGGGGTGAGCCGGAGGCGAAACCCTTCGTTTTGCGCAAACTACGGCGATGGGTTTCGCTTCGCTCAACCCATCCTACGGGCTGACCCCAGCGGCTCATGCGGCTGTTTCGGTTTTCCTCGTGATATCGCCGCGCCCGGCGAGCAGGCCTGCAACCGAGATGTCCTCGTCCAGCTCTTCCCAATGCAGCCCAGTGCGACTCAGCTCGACACGGTCGCGCTGGGCCGCAGTCGCATTCAGAAGGCGCGGAAACCACGCCAGCGGCACGCCCAGCGAGCGGCCGTCCGATAGGTCGACCCACATCGTGTGCTCGTCAAAGTGGACGGCCGTTGCCGAGATGCTCATGCCATGCCTTCAGGATCAGATCGCGATTCTGCATCACAACGCGGAGGATATTCGAAAGCTCCCGCGAGTTGAAGCCATAGCTGTCCTCAATGGCTATTTCGGGCTCCAGCCAGATTTTTGCGTCTCGCCCGCCGCCTCTGACGTGGACATGAGGCGCTTCGCTCGGCGCTCCTTCGTTCGAATAGAAGAAGTATCGAAGGCCGCCATCTCGGAGTACGACTGGCATGTTGCCCCCGGCCGGGCGCGTCCGATCGTGCCATCTGAGAGATGGGCTTGTCCGCGCTTGAGCCATTCTACACGCGAAGCGCAACCGTTCAATTCGTGCCGGACAGCCTTTGCCGCGCAATCGGCAATAGATGGTCGCGCGTGAGCGGCGCAAGCGGCAGGCTGTCATCGTTCGGCGTAATCCACGCCGCCGCGTCGATCTCGCGCGTGGGCGACACGTCGAAGTCGGCGCGCAGGTAGAAGCACGCTGCGCTGACCGTATGCCCGGTCTCGTTCGCGGCAGGGGCAGTGAATTCGCCGAGATATTCCGGCGCATCAGGAGCGACGCTGATGCCGAGTTCTTCCTCAAGCTCGCGGACGAGCGTCTGCGCCGGGATTTCGTGCGGCTCGATCTTGCCGCCGGCCTGCATGAAGGTCTGCGTGCCGCGCTTTCGCACGAGCAGCACGCGGCCCGCGCCGTCGACGATCAGACCGGCGGCGATGCGGATGGAGGGGCGCAACGGGGCAGTCATGCGACACTTCCTGCTAACGCGGAATGCATTCGATGCCGAGGCGATCCTCGGTGGCGCGCACCGCCAGAAGAAGCCGGTCAAGATAGGACCACGCCGGCACGACATTGGCCCAGGCGCGTCTCTTCTCTGGATCGGCGTTTGCCTCCTGTTTGAGGCGCGCGCATTCCCGGGTGCCGTCCGGAAAGTGGTTGGAATTCGGTGCGGCGCGATCTCCGATAACACGAGGGTATCGTTTCAGGCTGC
>JAIESI010000352.1 GCA_019746135.1 Xanthobacteraceae bacterium | reverse complement strand
TCGCTCGCGATCAGCTCGATCTTGTCCTGCTGGCGCTTCAGCTCGCCGCGCACGGCGGCGAAGACCTCGGGGTCGGCCGCCTCGAGCGTGTCGGTCCAGAACCGGTCCGGAGCAGGGTCGTTGGCGGCGTGTGCTGGCAAAGTGGTGGCGGTCATGGCTGCGGTTTTCCGAAAATAGGGACAGTCCCCAATTATTGGTGCGGTTCGCTCCTGTCGATGGGGTGGGGCGGATTGCCGAGCTTGTCGACGCGGCGCTGGTGGCGCCCGCCGAGGAACTCGGTCGTGAGGAAGGCGGCCAGGCAGGCGCGTGCCATCTCGGGCCCGATCAGCCGCGCGCCCATCGCGATGACATTGGCGTCGTTATGCTCGCGGGCGAGCGCGGCGGAGAGCGGTTCGCTAACCCGCGCGCAGCGCACCAACGGATTGCGGTTGACCGCGATCGAGATGCCGATGCCCGAGCCGCACAGCGCCACGCCGAACCGGGCGGTGCCTTCGGCAACCACCGCGGCCAGATCGTAGCCGAAGTCGGGATAATCGACGCTCTCGGCGGTCTCGGGCCCGAGGTCGGCGACCTCGTGCCCTTGCTCGAGCAGCCACTCGCGCAAGACGGCCTTGAGCTCGACGGCGGCATGATCGGAGGCGATGGCGATGCGCATGGGGGGCCTCATAGAGGCATCGTCCGCGTCTGGCCAGACAGGCCTGCCGCGCGCGAGCGCCCATCGACCCTCCCCCTCGCGGGCAGTGCTCAGCCGCCCGGCTTGGCCGTCGCCGCCGTTGCCGGAGCCGTCCGCCCGGGGCGGAAAGTGTCGCGGACGATCTGCGCCAAGGCCCGTGCGTTGAGCGCCGTGATCACCGCCGCAAGCGCCAGATAGGCCCAGGCGAGCCCGGTCAGCACCCGGATGGTCAGCGCCTCGTCGTCGCGGAAGGTGAAGGCGAAGCCGACTTGCGCGCTGAACAGCACCGCCAGCGCCCCCGCCGCGCCGAGGCCGAGCCGCAGGCGGAGCAGCAGCGCCAGCCCGAACAGCGACTGCGCGGCGGTCAGGAAGAACTCCTCGTGCTGGCGCGCGTCGAGCGGCAGCGCCATCAGCGTGCCGGCCCCCACGCTCATCGCCAGCGGCAGCATGCCGACCAGCAGCGTCCACTGGTTGATCTTGTCGCTGATCATCGTCGTCAGGCCCGCCGCCGAGCGGTTCGAAAGCACGAACAGCACCGCGACGGTGACGGCCGGGGCTTCGCTGGCGAGCGGCGCCAGCCACTGGATCAGCAGGAACTCGTTGATCCCGAGCACCCGGCCGGAATCGACCATCGCCTCGGCGAACGGTTCGGCGGACATGAAGATGACCGTCGCGGCGACCACCGCCAGGCCGATCATCAGCGCCCATTGCTGGCCGGCCGGCAGCTTCTCGATCTCGACCGCCAGGCCCACTTCGGCTTCGTCGTCGTCCTCCTCATGGACCTTGGGCATGCTGCCGACACGCCACAGGTAGGCGGCGAACAGGGCGATCAGCACCACCGCGTCGAGCGGCCCGATGCGGTCGCGCAGCAGGATCGTGAACGCATAAAGGCTCGGCAGCAGCAGAAAGACGATCTCGACGCTGTTGACCGGGGCGAGCGGAATGTGCTTCGCGCGCGTCTTCCACCAGTGCAGCACCACCAGCAGCGGCCAGGCGAGGCCGACCAGCAAGCGGTTGGCGCCGGTCATGTTCGCGGCGGCATAGTGGGCGTAGTTCGAGTCGGGCGCCTGCCCCGCTCGCCACGCGTAATAGAGATCGACCGCGTATTCGGGCAGCACGGTGATGATCGCCACCACCGCCAGGATCAGCCCGGCGGAAATCTGCCCTTCCGCCGTCTCCGCGCCCCACGACAGCATGAACCCGGCCGCGAGAATGGCCGCGCCGAAGATCGCCGCGTCGAGCACCGGATCGGGCCGCAAGCCGGCCGCCTTGAAATAGATCGCCGGCAGTATCACCAGGACGGCAATCGCGATCGAAATCCACAGCTTGCGCATTTTCGGCCTCATTTGCGGGGTTTCCTCGATGGTCCATGCCGCCGGCGTTTCATGGCGACGGGCTGGAAAGTTCGGGGTCGCCGTAGGCGACCGCCGCCCGGCGCGCAATCGGCGGCAGGTCAACGCGCCCAAGCTCTATCCGTCAGCCCCGCACGAGGTGAGCCGCCCGGCGAGAACCAGAGCGAGTCGACGGGCGCGGCGGTCATCGCCATTCCGAAGGCGCGGGCAATCGGGCCTGGGGCTTGCGGCCGGCACGCACTTGATCCTCGCCTGCTGGATCGTGTTCTGCAGGTTGGCGCGGCGGACGGCCAGAACCGGACTCGCTGCACTGTAGGCGGAACCAGGGCGATCGGCCGCATTCCAGAACCGCTTTCGCGAGCCCGCCCCGACCGATCCCGCCAGCCACATGAGGATCGGCAAGTCCCATCTGAGTGCGAACACGAGTCGATCGGCTGCCGTCATGGGCGTCGCGGCGCCGACAAGCTCTGGCGGAAGCCACAGATAGCCCATGCCGAGGACCGCCACGGAGATCGCCGCGGCCGCGACGCTGTCGATGATGATCAATCTTTGTTCGGGATCAAGAGTCATGGGCGCTCCCCCGGGGCTTACCTCCGGGCGCGCAGTGCGGCCCCGGCGGGCCATCAGTTCCTGGGTGTCCCGTCCGCGGGCGCCCTGAGCCAGGCATGATAGACGAGCAGCACGAGCAGGACCGCCCAAAAGGCGGTGGCGATCGTGTTGAGCTCGCGGGTATAGGTGACGCCGAGCATGGTGAACTCGGTGTCGGTGGCGGTCATCGCGCCGTGAGTGAGCATCTGGTTGGCGGCGAATCCGGCGGCGAACTTGGCGATTTCCCTGGATCTCATGGTCTCCCCCCTGCGGTTTATCAGGTCAACCTGTGGCTGGCGCGAGTCGTGAGGCATGGCTACAACCTCCAGTTGCTGGAGGAGCAAGCCCTATGAGGCCGCTGATGATCGGCGATGTCGCCGCCGCGACCGGGACGAAGGTCAGCACCGTCCGGTTCTATGAACAGATCGGCCTGCTCGCGAGGGCGGCCCGAACCGAAAGCGGGCGGCGGACTTACGGCCAACCCGACGTCCTGCGTCTCGCCTTCATCCGCCGTGGGCGGGCCATGGGATTTTCGATCGACGAAATCCGCTCGTTGCTGGAATTGTCCGACCGCCCGGACGGCGATTGCGCCAAAGCAGCGGTGATCGCGCGCCGGCATCTTGGCGAGGTCGAGGAGCGGATAAGGCAACTCACGCGGCTGCGCGTCGAACTGACCACACTCGCCAAATCTTGCGACGGCGGGCGCGCCGCCGACTGCAGCGTGATCGGGGCTATCGCCGCTCGATAAGTCCGCTCACTCGGCGAGAAAACTCCGCATCTTCCGGCTTTTGCTCGGATGCTTCGGCTTCCTCGGCGCCTTGGCTTCGATCTGCCTGATCCGTTCGCGCGTCACGCTGAACTGCTGGCCGACTTCCTCGAGCGTGTGATCGGTGTTCATCCCGATGCCGAAGCCCGTCCTGAGCAGCGCCGAAGGGCGCTGCGCAGCACGCGTCCCTCGCGCGGGGTCAGGCGGTTCCCACGATGGCGTTCAATGTCTCGCTCAGCGTATTGCAA
>JAIESI010000242.1 GCA_019746135.1 Xanthobacteraceae bacterium | reverse complement strand
GCCGTGGCGGCCGCCGCCCCAACGTCCATCGCGCCCACCACCGCCGCCGTCGCCGCGCCGCCCGTCCCTGCGCCAGTCGTCGCGCGGACCGTCGCGGCGCGATGCCACGACGAGAGCGGCGATGAACGCCGGGATCGCGGCCGCGTAGAGAATGTGCGGCGGCGGCGGGCCGACCCGATAGACCTCGCGGTACTCGCGCGGCTCGTCGACCAGCGCCACCGGCACGTCGTCGAACTCCATCGGGATGAAGCCCTGCGGCGGGGCGAACCCCATGCGGAGCCGGCGCAGCCGCCGCTCGGCGTCGTAGGCGTACATGCCGTTCGGATAGCGCCTGAGGTAAGTCCAGTAGGCGCGCGGCGTGTCGGTCTGCAGCGCGCGCATCCAGGCCATCGCCTCGCGGCGGGCGCGGATCATCGCCCAGACGCGCTCGGTGTAGGGATGACCGGGATAGGCCTCGACGAACTGGACGTAGCCGTCGAGCGTGTCCATCTCGATGGCGAGCGAATAGGCCTCGTCGGCCCCGATCTCGCGCATCGGCCGCGCCGGGCGCGGCGGCGGCGGCGCTGCGACCGCAGCGCTTGCGCTCGCGGTCGCAGGCACCAGCTCGAGCGCCTCGCCGATCGCCGACAGATGCCACGGCGTCTGCTGGCCTTCGGTCGAAAGGTGCGTGCGGCTGCGGATGTGGGTGAACGCGTTGTCGATGTCGGTGCCGGGCGCGCGCAGCATCTCGGCGATCGCGGTCGCGTAAGCGCCGTATTCGCCCGGCCGATCGGGCGCGACGGTGCCCGGCGCGGACGAGTAGGCGATCAGCATGCCCTGCGGCGGCTCGATCGAGGCAAGGCCGGTCGCAAGCCCCCTGCCCGGCGGCCTGAACGGCAGCGGCCGCGCGGCATCGATCATCATCACCTTGGCGCGCGCCGGCGCATCGGCCAGCGGACGCATCAGGTCCGACAGGCGAATGCCCTGGATCGGAATGTCGCTTTCGCGGGCGAGCCGCGCATCGACGCCGAGCAGAAAATTCTCGCCCTCGAACGAGAGCGCGTATCCGGAGAAATAGACGAAGGCCAGCGTGTCGGGACCGGCCGCCTCGACCTTGCCGAGAAACTCGCGGTAGCTCTGGATGAAATCCGGCTGGCCGAGATCGCCGCCCTCGACGATCTCGAAGCCGATGCTGCGCAACGCTTCGGCCACGAGCCCCGCGTCGTTGAGCGCGTTGGCAATCGCGCCGGCACCGTAGGCCGCGTTGCCGACGACGAAGGCGATGCGCGGCTCGGTCTGCTGCTGCGCCCGCACCGGCACGGCCTGCGCGCACGCCAACGCCGTCGCGGCGAGCGCGAGCAGGAAAATGCGACGGATCATGGAAGTCCTCCGGACGGCGGAAAATATGCCGCCGACATCGACGCCTAAAATCGCGACCGAGTGTAGCGCAATTGCGGCTGAACGGCCGTTCAGCTTGCGGCCCATCATCAGGCTTTCGCGCTCGGCCGCGCCGACACCTCGGCGTGCCAGCGCTTTACGTTGGAAAGCGTATCGGGCACCGCAAGCCTGGCCGGCTTCATGAAGTCGATGCAGACGAGCCCGGTGATGTCGGCCACCGTGTAGCGATCGCCCGCGACGAAGCGCCGCTGCTTCAATTCGCGATCGAGGATCTCCAGAAACTCGGTGACGCGCGGCTTGTTGGACTCGGCCCAGGCCGGCACCTGCGGCACCTCCATCTCCTTCATCGCCGGATGCGCATGGCGGAACACCTGCGAGATCGGCACCAGCAGATGGAATTCAATCCGCCGCTGCCACATCTCCACCATCGCCTCGTCCCTGGCGCCCTGGCCGAACAGCCGCGGCTCCGGATGCAGCGCCTCGAAATAGCGGCAGATGGCGATCGACTCGGTGAGGATCGTGCCGTCGTCGAGCTCCAGCGCGGGCACCCGCTGCAGCGGGTTGACGGCGGTGTATTCCGGCTGCTTGTGGGCGAGCTTGCCGAGGTCGACCTGCTCGAGCGGCACGCTCAGACCTTTTTCCGCGAGAAAGATCTTCACCCGCCGCGGATTGGGCGCCCGGCCGCCGTCATAGAGCTTCATGCGTTCACTCCCCGTTAACCATACCTCGGGCGACGCGCTCAAGGCCACTGGCGACGCGCTTAAGGCCACCCTTAAGGATTTTGCGGGATTTTAACGTGCCTTCCCGGATGGTCGGCAGTGGTGGCGTAGCGTGAGCGTAACAGAAGACCGCGAAATTCCCATGCCGAGCGAGAAGCCGCTGGCCAAGCGCCGGCGGCTCGCGGCGCAGCGCGTGCGCGATGCGCGCGAGCGGCTGACCTCGACCACCGGCACCCGCATCGCCTTCGACTACGAACTGCTGCGGCAGTTCGCCGAGACCCGCCTCTCCGCCTCGCTGGTGGTGCTGCTGCTGATCGGCACCGTCGGTTTCCTGTCGAGCCTGTGGACCGGCGCGGCCATGGCCGGCGTCTGGACCGCCGCCATCCTCGTCATCCACCTCGTCATCATCGTCAAGTGCAAGCAGTTCCTCGCCGAGCCGTCGACGACGCGCGACCTCAAGCGCTGGCGCACGCGCTTCATCATGCTCGACCTCTTCTACGGCCTGGCCTGGATGTACAACCTGATCTATCCGCTCAGCCAGGGCGGCCAGGACCAGGGCTCGAGCACCTTCATGCTGTTCGTGATGCTGCTGGTCATCGCGGTGTCGAGCATGCTCGCGTTCAGCCTGCCGATCGCGGTGTTCGCCGCGACCGTGCCGGTGACCTTCGCCGTGGCGGTGAGCTTCGCGCTGCAGGGCGACCTGCACAACTACATCCTCGCCGTCATGGCGATCGCCGCGCAGTTCTACTTCGCGCTGCTGGCGCACCGGCTCTACTCGTCGGGCCTGGCGACGCTGGTGGCGCGCGCCGAGAAGGACGCGCTGATCGGCGAGCTCGAGCAGGCCAAGTCGATCTCGGACGAGGCGCGGCGACGGGCCGAGGGCGCCAACATCGCCAAGTCGCAGTTCCTCGCCCAGATGAGCCATGAGCTGCGCACGCCGCTCAACGCCATTCTCGGCTTCTCCGAGGTGATGAAGACCGAGGTGTTCGGCCCGCACGAGGTTCCGGCCTACAAGGAATACTCCGGCGACATCCACAGCTCGGGCCAGCACCTGCTCAACCTGATCAACGAGATCCTCGATCTCTCACGCATCGAGGCGGGACGATATGAACTGAACGAAGAACCGGTTTCGCTCTGCGTCGTGGTCGAGGACTGCCACCATCTCCTGAAGCTGCGGGCGCAGAACCGCGGCATCACCATCCACGAGGTGTTCGAGGACAACCTGCCGCGGCTCTGGGGCGACGAGCGGGCGCTGCGCCAGGTCTGCCTCAACCTCTTGTCCAACGCGGTCAAGTTCACGCCGTCCGGCGGCGAGATCTGGCTGAAGGTCGGCTGGACCGCGGCCGGCGGCCAGTACATGAGCGTCAAGGACACCGG
>JAIESI010000215.1 GCA_019746135.1 Xanthobacteraceae bacterium | reverse complement strand
GCCCTAGTCGCCCGGCTCCATGTCCTCGGTTCGTGGTGTCGCATCCCGCGGCTGGGGCCGCGCGGCTGACGGCGCCGGCGTTTCGACAGGCGCCGCAAGGGTGCGCGCCCAGGGACGGTCATGGCCCTTGGGCCTCGCCGCGGTCCAATCCCATTGATCGCCATTGCGTCGGAGCGCGATAGCGCCCTGGGCGCGGCTGACATTGCGATCGACGATCAGCGCCTCGCACTTCGGCGGCGCCTCGCGGGCGGTGACGACGACCGCAGCTTTCCGGCAGTCCTCCACGAAAGCATCGGCGGCGAGCACCTGGGCGACGAGCCTGCCGTCGGGCAGCTTCGCGATGCATCCGGAGGCGTCGCAGCGGAAGCCCCGGGCGAGCGTCGCATCATCCGGCTTCCGCTCGTCGCCGTCGGCCGCAAGCCACTCACGCACGGCAAAGCCGTCACGCCCGCTGCGGCTGACCGATAGCCTGCCGTCCGCGCCGCGCACGGCCACGGCCTGGGCGTCGGACGAGATCAGCACGTCGGGCAGCGGCGCGCGGATCGCCCAGATGCCGGCCGCGATGACGACGAGCGCGCCGGTCCAGCGCAGCGGCGTCTTGAGGAGGCCCAGCAGCACGAGCCCGCCGGTGCCGAGGAGCAGCGGCCCCACGCCGAAGGCGGCCATCCGGCCAACGGCGCCGGGCAGGCCCGCCACGAACTGAGCGATGATGATCATCCAGCCAATGCCCTCGCCCATCAGCCACCACAACAGGCCGTCGAGGCCGAATGGCATGGCGACCAGCGCCAGCAGGCCCGCCGGCATGATCCAGGCCGATACGATCGGCATGGCGAAGAGATTGGCGATCACGCCGTAGGGCGCGAGGCGATGGAAGTGGTAGGCGGCATAGGGCGTGGTCGCGAGGCCCGCGACCAGCGAGACCAGCACCAGCGCGAAAATCTCCCGGCCGCCCCACAACGCGGCGCGGGCCGACCATGAGGTATCGGCCTTTGCCATCCAGGGCAGCCCGCGCTCATAGGCGGCGATCAGCGCCAGTGTCGCGGCAAACGACATCTGGAAGCTCGGATGCACCACCGATTGCGGCGCGAAGAGCATCACCGCGAGCGCTGCGATCGCAAGCGTGCGCAGCGTCAGCGCCGCACGGTCGGCCATCACCCCGATCAGGACGATCGCGGTCATGATGAAGGCGCGTTGGGTTGCGACCTCCGCGCCGGAGAGAATCAGATAGGCCGCGGCCGCGACCAAGGCGCCTGCGGCGGACCACTTCTTGATCGGCCGTCCGCTCGCAAGCGCCGGCGACAGCGCCAGCAGCGCGCGCAGCACGAAGAACACCACGCCGGCGACCACGGCCATGTGATAGCCGGAGATCGACAGCACATGGGCGAGGCTCGAGACGTACATCGCGTCGTTGACCGCCGCGGTGATGGCGTCGCGCTTGCCGGTGACCAGCGCCGAGGCAATCGCGCCCTTGTCGCCCGGCAGCGCCGCGCGGATGCGCGCGTCGATCGCGTCGCGGATGCCCTGCACGGTCGCGGCGTAACGCAGCCACAGGCTGGGCTCTGCCGGCGGCCTGGCGATCTGGATCGCGCCGAGCGCGAAGCCGGTGGCGCCGATGCCGTGAAAATAGAGGTCGCGGGCAAAGTCGTAGCCGCCGGGCCGCAGCGGCTCGAGCGGCGGATTGAGCCTGGCGCGGAAGCTCACATAGGAGCCGACCGGCGGCGCGGTGCCCTTGCGGACCGAGACCCGCACGCGCTCGATCTTCTGCTCCGGCCGTGCGCCTTCGAACGACAGCGCGCGGACGACGATGCGGTCGGTGCGCTCGCGCTCTTCGCGGACCTCGACGAAGCCTGCGATCGTCACATTCGCGGCGGTGCGGACGAGAACCGGATGCGCCACGCGCACGGTGTTGAGGGTCGCCACGGCGAAGCCTGCGGCGACCGCGGCCGCGGCGAGCGCCAGCGGGAATGCGATTGGTCTTCTCCGGGCGAGGATTGCGACGGACGAGCAGACGAGCGTAAGGCCGACCGCCGCCCACCACGCTGGCTCGCGTTCGGCGGCGAAATAGATCGCGATGCCGAGCCCGAAGGCGACCGGCAGCCACGGCAGCAGGCGTCCCGGCCCGGTGTCGACGATGACCCAAGCCCGCAGACGTCTGGTGAGTGCCGCGCCGAAGGTCGACGAACCGCCGACGGTCGCGAAGGCGCGCCGGCGCCTTGCTTCGCCGTCCCAGGTTTCGGCACGGCCGCGGCTGCCGACACGGCTGTCCCCGCCCCAATCCGTCATCACGTGCCCCTGACGCGACCCCAGATGCTGGATGATAGAACCGCGCGCGCAGGCGGCCTATGGGGTGCGACGCAACAAATCCAGGACCAGCAGATCGTCGTCGTAGAATTGGCCGTCGACCCGGATCGCCTGCGGTTCGGTTCCATACCGGGCGAAGCCGGCCTGCCGATAAAGCGCCTGCGCGGCCGTGTTGCTCGCCGTGACGGTCGCGTGCAGCAGGATCACACAGCCGGCGGCGTGCCCGACCATGGCGTCCAGCAGCCGGCGCGCGGCGCCCAGTCTGCGGAAGGTCGGCTGCACATAGAGGCCCACGAGCGTGCCCTTGTGACGCTGTTTGGCCTTGGGACTGACGACGAAGCCCGCCATTCCGACGAGCCTATCGGCGCAAAAGGCGCCGAACACTGCGTCGGAACCGGCGCTGCCTGCGACCGTTGCGAATCATTCGCGCGGCCGCGCGGATTCCTCGTCGTGGCTGGAGCTGAATGCCTCCGGCGCGCTCTGCAAGGCCTCGAGCCGCAGCGTCCGCAATGCATCGGCGTCGGAAGCGTTGAGACGCCTGATAGCGATGTCGGGCCCGTTCGCAGCCATCCGGTTGCCGGCTCCCGCGCAGCCACGTGGATCGTCAGCCCTTGCCGCCGACTTCCTTGGCGAAGGTGTCGCGCAACCCGACCGTGCGGTTGAACACCGGGCGGTCGGCCGTCGAATCCGGATCAAGAACGAAATAGCCCTGTCGCTCGAACTGGACAGGATCCGGCGAGTTGCTTCCGGAAGCGAGCGCAGGCTCGACGCGCGCATTGCCCAACACTTCCAGCGAATTCGGGTTGAGGTCCTTGGTGAAGCCCTCGCCGCCGCTCGGATCGGGCTTCGAGAACAGCGGATTGTAGAGCCGCACTTCGGCGGGCTTGGAGTGCTCCGCCGAGACCCAATGGATCGTCGCCTTGACCTTGCGGCCGTCCGGGGCGTTGCCGCCGCGGGTTGCCGGATCGTAAGTGCAGCGCAGCTCGACCACCTCGCCCTTGGCGTTCTTCACCGCCTCGCGGCAGGTGACGAAGTAGGCGTAGCGCAGCCGCACTTCAGCACCTGGAGACAGCCGGAAGAACTTCTTCGGCGGGTTCTCCATGAAGTCGTCCTGCTCGATGTAGAGCTCGCGGCCGAACTT
>JAIESI010000310.1 GCA_019746135.1 Xanthobacteraceae bacterium | reverse complement strand
CTGGCGACGCTGGGCATGACGGTGCCGCTTCTTTTTCTTGTGTACTTCGTCGGCGCCACGGATGGGTTGACGCAGCGCGCGATACGGCGGGCTTGTGGGGGACGGGAATCAGGGAGCCTATACCATCGCGCCAAGCACCTGCAGGTTGCGCTGATCGTCGTGGCCGTCCTGACGGTATTGTTGTGGCCATTGCTGACGGACATCCGTTGGATTGGTTTGCCACTGACCGCGGCCCTGGGGATTCTTTCCAGACTGCAGTGGGCGTATTACAAGAAGCACCTATGAACAGTGCTTACGACGTCTCGCATACTCGCGAAGCCATTTACTGAGGGGGCGAAAACCAGGGCTGCCCCTGCAAGCGCTGTCTCAGCGGGGTAACGATGAATTCCGGCGCGCGCCATACGTACTCCGCAGCTTTGGCTTTTCCTTCGACCGACAGCCCTCGGAGATAAGCACATGCGGCCTCCAGTGAAAATGGCATTCCGGCTTGCTTCTGGAAATTGGCCGGTAAGTCTGTCCAGACCACAACATCGAATTGCTTCTGTTTAGCCCAGGTTCGGATGGCGTCGCGAGTGGCCTCATCGCCTCCCTGCAATTTGGAGCCGTCAAGAAACATCGCCCCAATATGACGTAGTACTGTCCCTTCACGGCTACGCAAGTCGCAAATCGTATCCTCCGGGTTCTTGCGTGAGCTTTCAGCGTAGGCCACGCGGCACGGTGCGCCATTTGCAGCATCGATAGCCAACGTAAGGGCTCCTTGTCGTGACGCGGATACGCGCGAAAACTCGAGCCTGAGCACCGGCCCATCGAGATTCCACATGCCGTGATGCTGATCAAACTCCGGGCGCGTATCCCAAATCAACGAGCCCCAGCCGAGAATGCAAATGCGCATACGAAAGTCGATTGAATAGAATCAGGAACGCGCGGCGGCGAGAACGACTCCGGCAAGCGTGAGCAGCGCTACGGCAGCAAGTTGCGGACTGTTGGGGGGCAGGCCGTGGCAGTAGGCAACGAAGTTCTCGCAATTCCATTCGAGCAGGTTGTATTGCGTGCGACGCGCAGAGCGCGCGCGTTGCAGCACTTCCCAAGGATGCAGGTTTCCGGGATGTCCTTCGTCTGTCCACAATTGACCGGACGTGAAAGTGTCCCACGACTCTTCTGCAATCCCCCCAGCCCGTGCGGAGTTCGATATCACCATCGGTTTCCCGTGATACCACCGGTCGGAGACGACACCTTTGTGTCTGAAGAAAATGTAGGCAGGAACAGACACAACCGTCCCTGGGGTAGGCCACTGATGCTGATTGTCGTTGAAGTACATGGGTTGTCCTTTCTTGTGCATACATGCATAATACGCATATATGAATAAACGCGCAAGCTCCCCACAACCTGCGATCCCCTACACGGCCTTGGTCGGACAGGTGCTACTGGGCCATCGCGGGCGCAAAGGCCTTCACCAGAACGACCTTGCCACCGCCCTGGGCGTATCCCAGTCTGCCTATTCGAGGATCGAACAGGGCGATACCACGATTTCCATTTCACAACTTCGGGTCATCGCTCGACGATTGGATATTGCGCCAGGCGACCTCTTGCGTGAGGCGGACGGATTGGCAGAACGGTTGCGGATGCAGGGCGTGGTGGTCAGCGACGAAAAGGGCATCCAGCCTGCAGCGGTCATGATTGGCTTGGGGATACTTGCTGCGATTCTGGCTTCATCGAAATAGGCGATTGATGTCGGCGGGATCTCGCATCTGGCCGGGAGACGAAAAGGGCTGGTAAACGATACAAAACATCGGAAACAATTCGTCATTCGCCTAGGATATGTATCACAAGGCTCCTAAGCCCCAGTACTCAGCTAGCGCGGATCAACTTGCGCCAGAGTAGCTGCAATTGCGTTCTTGACCTCGGGCATTAGCCATTCCAATGCCGGCCGATACTGGCGAAGCCGAAGCAGGTGGGTCCTGCTATCGGATTTAGCAGTTGCATCAACTACCGCCTTCGCACGTTTTGCGCTCCACTTTTCCGCATAGCGTTCGTCGGAAAAGATGCTGCTGCGCCCGAAGGCGCTGAAGCAGGCTTCGAGTAACGGCAGAAAATCTGGGCGAATATCCATACAGCGATGCGCTGTTTGAATCAGGCTTTGATAGTTCCATCCGATCGGCCGTCCAGCGCGTGCGGAGAGGTATATGTCGACGGCAGTGAAAAAGCCTCCGCCATACAGATCGAGCGGCCAGGTGAACGCGTCCGGTAGAGAGCGTTTCAGTATTCGCCATTTGTCCAGCACATTTCCGTCTTGGTTGGCTCTAAATCGTAACAGGGACTCGAATTCATCGAGGATGCACCTGCCATCAATTGTCCGCAGCGCTCGTTCGATCTCGGATCGAGCATTGTCGTAGTCGAAGTAATAGACACGTTGATTGGCCGGATCAAGCGTGAGCTCAGAAAATCTGACGATCCGTTCGCACCAGCGTTCCTTGAGAGTCCACCCATCCTGCACCGGTTCAAGATAACCACATCGAAACGTGAGCTCTGCATTCTGCGCTGACAACGCAAGGGTTTCCTCGTCGATTGCGAAGACATTGCAATTGTTCGGGTAAAGAACGTCGTCTTGAAATTGCCGCCTGTCCTCCTCACGTATGCGCGTCAAAACCCAGAAGAGAAGACCGCCCTCCGCGAGATAGAAAGACCGGCGCTGCCGCATGACATTGACGTAGGTCGATGACAATTGGATCTCGAATGCAATCCGCAGTCCATGACGCATCGCCTGTACGTCTGGAATTTTCCAACTGCCAGGCTTGACCTTGCCGCGCCAACGAATCTCCTCAAGGATCGACTGCTGATCGAAAGTGCGGTCTCGCATCAGGCTCTCGCGGATGAGACGTTTCATCCGAATGTGTTGCGGTCCTTCCTTCTGGCCGTTGTAGCGCCTCGCATCAAAATCGTCTTGTGACAGGAATCCTTTACTCTGGTATCTGCACGAACCATCTTCCTCCTCATGGCGAAAATACCATCGCCGGAGAGCAGACAAGCGGAGAGCTACCCCGACTTCGCAATGGGCGCACCGGAACCGCGGTTTGCCGGCAGCCAGAAAATCTTCCTGTTCTCCCCGAAGGCGATTGAGTTCTCTGAGCTCCCGCCGAAGAAAGTCCGCCGACCTGTGGACGTCACCGGTGGTGTCGTCCCTGATCTCCTCCACATACCCGTCTTCTACAACATCGGCAATTTCGGGAAGCTGCGGGGAGGGAGTGACAAAAGAAAGCATGGTGACGTGTGATGACGGGTGATTGCGGCTATTCAGCCCAGATGGCTGTGCCAAGTTTCTCGGCGTTGCTGACGAGCAATTGATACTCTGGTGGTTTGTGTTTGTCAGCGTTGGTTGCCAGTCGCAAATCCTGGATGATGTAGCTCGCAAGACATCGACGCACTTTCAACTG
>JAIESI010000113.1 GCA_019746135.1 Xanthobacteraceae bacterium | reverse complement strand
CGCTGGTTCGACGCGACGCTCTACGACAAGAAGGACGTGCGGCAGAAGGACACCATCAAGGCGATGATGGTGTTCGGCCACGGCGGCAACACCGTGACCCGGATGCCGCTGGCGCAGAAGGGCATCGAGGCGCTCGATCTGCTGGTGGTCGCCGACCCGCATCCGACCACCTGGGCGGCGCTGGCGCCGGCGCGCAAGAACAACACCTATCTCCTGCCGATCGGGACCAGCTACGAAACCAACGGCTCGCGCACCTCGTCAAACCGCGCGATCCAGTGGGGCGAGCAGATCGTCAAGCCGATCTTCGAGGCGAAGGACGACAACGAGGTGATGTACCTCCTCGCCAAGAAGCTCGGCTTCGCCGACCTGATGTTCAAGAACATCAAGGTCGAGAACAACCTGCCGGTGGCCGAAGACATCCTCCGCGAGATCAACCGCGGCGGCTGGTCGACCGGCTACTGCGGCCAGTCGCCGGAGCGGCTGAAGTCGCACATGGCGCATCAGGCCGACTTCGACATGCTGACGCAGAGAGCGACGACCGGCCCGAACAAGGGCGACTACTACGGCCTGCCGTGGCCGTGCTGGGGCACGCCGGAGTTCAAGCATCCCGGCACGCCGCTGCTCTACAACACCAACCTGTCCATCAAGGACGGCGGCGGCACGTTCCGGCCGCGCTTCGGCCTGGAGCGCGAGGAGACCTTGCCGGACGGCACCAAGCGCAAGGTCAGCCTGCTCGGCAACGGCTACTACTCCAAGGACTCGGAGATCAAGGACGGCTATCCGGAGTTCACGCTCGGCGTGCTGAAGAAGCTCGGCTGGGACAAGGACCTCACCGAGGCCGAGCTCGCGGTGATCAACAAGATCAACGCGGCCAACCCCGACTCCGTGTCGTGGGCGATCGACCTGTCGGGCGGCATCCAGCGCGTCGCGATCGAGCACGGCTGCACGCCCTACGGCAACGGCAAGGCGCGGGCCAATGCGTTCGGCCTGCCGGATGCGATCCCGACCCACCGCGAGCCGATCTACACGCCCAAGCCCGAGCTCGTCGCCAAGTATCCGACGCTGCCGAACGCGGTCCAGTTCCGCGTGCCGAACATCGGCTTCGACGTGCAGAAGGCGGCCGTGGACAAGGGCATCGCCAAGAACTTCCCGCTGATCCTCACCTCCGGCCGCCTCGTCGAATTCGAAGGCGGCGGCGAAGAGACGCGATCCAACAAATGGCTCGCCGAGCTGCAGCAGGACATGTTCATCGAGATCAACCCGGCGGATGCGGCCGAGCGCGGCATCAAGGACGGCGGCTGGGTCTGGGTCACCGGCGCCGAGCTCGACTCCAAGGCGCGCATGAAGGCGCTCGTCACCGAGCGGGTCGGCAAGGGCGTGACCTGGTGTCCGTTCCACTTCGCCGGCTGGTTCCAGGGCGTCGACCAGCGCGGCAACTATCCGAAAGGCACCGATCCGGTCGTGCTGGGCGAGAGCGTGAACACGCTCACCACCTACGGCTTCGACCCGGTGACCGGCATGCAAGAACCCAAAGCGACCCTCTGTCAGGTCCGCGCGGCATAAGGAGCAACGACCATGGCCCGTATGAAATTCCTCTGCGACGCCGACCGTTGCATCGAATGCAACGCCTGCGTCACCGCCTGCAAGAACGAGCACGAGGTGCCGTGGGGCATCAACCGCCGCCGCGTCGTCACCATCAATGACGGCAAGCCCGGCGAGCGCTCGGTCTCGATGGCCTGCATGCACTGCACCGACGCGCCGTGCGCGGCGGTATGCCCGGTGAACTGCTTCTACACGACCGCCGACGCGGTCGTGCTCCACTCCAAGGACCTCTGCATCGGCTGCGGCTATTGCTTCTACGCGTGCCCGTTCGGCGCGCCGCAATATCCCAAGGTCGGCAACTTCGGCTCGCGCGGCAAGATGGACAAGTGCACCTACTGCGCCGGCGGCCCGGAGGCGGACGGCTCGGAGGCCGAGTACCTCAAGTACGGCTCGAACCGCCTGGCCGAAGGCAAGCTGCCGCTCTGCGCCGAGATGTGCTCGACCAAGTCGCTCTTGGCCGGCGACGGCGAGATCATCGCCCAGATCTACAAGGAGCGCGTGGTCAAGCGCGGCTACGGCTCGGGCGCCTGGGGCTGGAAGACGGCCTACAAGGAGACCATCGCGACCTGAGCGACCAGCGGGCGGTGTTGCGGAACGCGGCACCGCCCGAACTGTCCGAAGCGCGATCGAAAGCGGCCGCGCGCAAACGAAACACTAGCGGGGCAACAAGAAGCAAGGAGGACGTGGCATGGCAAAATTGCTTGCACACGCTCGTATCATCATCGGTGCGCTGGCGCTGATGTTCGTGGTCGCCGCACCGGCGCTGGCGCAGACCCAGCGCAACACCGACGGCTCGGTCAACCCGACCGCGAGCGCGGTCAATGAGCAGAAGCTGCTCGATGCGCTGGCGGCGCCGAGCCCCGTCGGTGGCGGCGCGATCAGCGGCCGCGTCAGCATTCCGGACGCCAAATCCGGCACCTTGATCCAGCCGGCCGGTCGGGCCTGGCGGGAGTTCCACCAGGTGACGCTGCACTGGATCGGCGCGATCGCCATCCTGGGCATGCTGGCCGTGCTGGTGCTGTTCTATCTGGTGCGCGGCATGGTGAAGATCGAAGCCGGACGTTCCGGGCGTACGGTCGTGCGGTTCAACGCGTTCGAACGCTCCGTGCACTGGATGACCGCGACCTGCTTCATCGTGCTGGCGCTGAGCGGTCTCAACATCACGTTCGGCAGAACCTTGCTGTTGCCGCTGCTCGGCGCCGACACGTTCGCGACCTGGTCGCAGTGGGGCAAGTATGCCCACAACTACCTCAGCTTTCCGTTCACGATCGGCGTCGCGCTGATCCTGCTGATGTGGATCGCCAACAACATTCCGAACAGCGTGGACTGGCAGTGGGTCAAGCGCGGCGGCGGCATCGTCGGCAACGACCACCCGCCGGCCTACAAGTTCAACGCCGGCCAGAAGATGATCTACTGGATCGTCGTGATCGGCGGTGGCCTGTCGGCGGTGACCGGCTACATCCTGATGTTCCCGTTCTATGCCACCGACATGTCGGGAATGCAGACCGCCCAGGTGCTGCACGGCTCGGTCGGCGCGCTGTTCATCGCGGCGATGCTCGGCCACATCTACATCGGCACCATCGGCATGGAGGGCGCCTTCGAGGCGATGGGCACCGGCGAGGTGGACGAGAACTGGGCCAAGCAGCACCACTCGCTGTGGCTGGAGCAGGAAAAGAACCGTGCGCCGTCCGGCGCGACGCCGCGGGCCACGCCGGCCGAATAGATCGATCCGTCCTATCGACCGATCGGACGCCCGGCGGTGCCCCGCCGGGCGTTTTGCTATAAAAGGGCGCTCATGACCGGCCAAATGCGCATCATCGG
>JAIESI010000356.1 GCA_019746135.1 Xanthobacteraceae bacterium | reverse complement strand
TGTTTGTTCTCTCGGCCAGATTGTTGAGCGAGATCAACCCCTGCAAGCGCAAGATGCGATAACAATTGGCTGAGCCAGCGCGGAGAAAATGGAGAACAGATGGCCTTCAAAGACTTGCTGATGGTCCTGACGACCTACCCGGATCCAACGCCGGTCGCGGAGCTCGCCCAAGGCGTTGACTTCGCCGCAGCCATCGGCGCCAAGATTTCGGCCGTCGCCTGTGAGGTTGAATTTCAAATTCCAGGAAGCATTGTCGGTAACCTGTTTAATGTTCCCGCATTGGCCGCCGCTGAGAGCAAGAAGAGTTCGGCGAACGCGCAGATGCTCTTGACCGCATTCCAGGAGGCCGCTGAACAGCGGGGAGTATTTCATGAGCGGCGATCGGAGACTTGCCTGATCTCAGACGTTGCGGATGTATTGATCGGACATGCCCGACTTCGCGATCTAACGATTGTCCCCGTGGGCGAGGGTGGAGCTGTCGATATCGGCGACTGGTACGTTGAACAGATCGTATTCGAATCGGGACGCCCTACACTCATCATCCCGAAGCCAGTTAGTCATCGCGGTGCGTTGAATACTGTCGTAGTGGCTTGGGATTTCAGCCGACCTGCAGCGAGGACGATTGCCGACGCAATTCCGATACTGGCAATGGCCAAGCGGGTGTACGTCGTGACGGTCACCGGCGACAAGGCAATCAATACCAGGCGTTCTGGCGCAGAACTCTCAAAGCATCTGGCCCATCATGACGTCGAGGTCACCTTGGATACGGTCGATGCCGCCGGTAGAAGCACCGGTGACGCACTCGATTCGTATGTTGCCTCACGCGAGGCTGACCTTCTTGTCATGGGAGCATACGGACACTCTCGCATTCGGGATTTCATCCTCGGCGGGGCGACAAAAAGCATGCTTGCGTGGCCATCGCTTCCGATCTTTCTGTCGCACTGATTGAGAGCACGAACGGCTTTCTCAGGGCTGCGCGATGATACGCCTGCAAACCGACATACAAGTGCCCGGCTTGAACAGCCGTGAAGTGACCGACTTCATGCTGAACTGCGACGACGCCAGCTATCAAGCCTGGTGGCCCGGGGTTCACTTGCGATTTCACACTGTGCGCAAGGTCGCAGGCGATGTCGGCAACCTGATTTACATGGATGAATATGTCGGTCGTTTCCGCCTGAAAATCCATGCGGTTGTGACCGCCTCGATTCCAGGCAAGGAGATCACCTGGCAGTTCGTCAGGCGCGTGCGGCTCCCCGGAAGACTCATCCTGGGCCTCGAAGACGAAGCGGACGGCGTGGCGATCTCTCACGTGGTCGAGGCCGGATTTCGCGGTCCGGGCCGCATATTCGATGCGGTCTTGCGCTTTTGGTTCACGCCCGAATTCGCGGATGCGCTGGACGAGCACGTGCGCACCGAATTTCCCGAAGCTACGGGACTTGCTGCGTTCGCGGGGCTCTGGGGCCGCCAAGGCGTAGCGCAAAGGCGATCCGCCGCTTTTTGCGTTCGTGCGTCGGCTGGGCCTTGGATGGTGTTTGCTCTGCTTTTTATCGTCCACGGGATCGCAAGGACTTCCGGAACCGCCACAGCGACAGCAGGAAGAAGGCAAGGCCGATCGCGAACAGGTTTAGCAATTGAGGCCAGACCGCACCGAGTCCCGCGCCCCGGAACAGGATCGACTGCGACAGGGACACGAAATGCGTGTCGGGCGCGGCCATCATGACCGCGCGGACAGCACTTGGCATGCTCTCCGCGGGCGTCAACGCCGGCGAGGACCTGCAGCGGAAACAGCACCATCAGCAGCAGCAGGCCAAACTGGGGCATGAATCCCGCGATCGTCGCAAGGAGGATGCCCAGCGACGCGGTCGCAAATAGCTGGAAGACCAGGCCCAGCATGAGCAGCCACAGCGAGCCGGCAACCGGAATCGCAAGCCAAGTCTGTACCACGACGGTGAGCGCGAACAGAGCTGCCAAGAACACCGCGAGCGCCACCGGCCAGATCTTTGCCAGCATGATCTCGGTCGGCGTCACCGGCATGACCAGGAGATGCTCGATCGTGCCGCGCTCACGCTCGCGAATGAGCGCCGCGCCGGCCAGAATGACCGACAGGAGCGAGACGTTGTTGATGACTTCCATCATCGCGCTGAACCAGCCGGCATTGAGCTCGGGGTTGAAACGCGCGCGCAACACCAAATCGACCGGCGCCGCTTCCGCCGCACGATAGTGCCGTGCGAATTCGGTGACCTCGGCCGAGACGATCGCCCGCACATAGCCGGCGCCGGTGAACGCCTGAGTCATGCGGGTCGCGTCGACGTTGAACTGGATCGCCGGCTCGCTGCCGGCCAAAACGTCGCGTTCGAAATTGGGCGGGATCACGAGCGCGAAAGTGTCGATGCCTGCATCCATGCGCTGGTTCATTTCGGGGAGCGAAATGACCTTGGGGGCGCTGAAAATAGGGACGATAAAAGGCCGACGCGATCCGCGCCGACAGCGACGAGACGTCCTCGTCGACGATCGAGATCGGCGCCTTGTTGAGATAGAGCGGAACCGCCGTCGCCGCGACGTAGATCTGCAAGGAGAAGGCGTAGGCAATCAGTGCCAGCAGAGCGGGATTGCGAACGAGGCTCCATAACTCCTTGACGCCCAGCCGCCAGATGTTCGAGGCACGCATGGCTCAGCGCGCCTGCTTCTTGAGAAAAAGCACGCTCAGGCCGATCAGGACCGGACCCGCGGCCAAAAGCGGCACCAGGGATGACCGGAGTTCGGCAAACCCCAGCGCCTTGGAGAAGGCGCCGCGCGCGATGGTGACGAAGTGGGTCGCCGGGTTGACCGCGCCGATGAGGACGGCCGAACCTTCCATGGAGGCGACCGGATCGATCATGCCGGAATACTTGACCGCCAGCAGCATGGTCGCGAGCGTGGTGAGGAAGATCGCCGCGATCTGGCTGTTCATAAAACTCGAGATGAACAGTCCGAGCGCGGTCGTCGCGATGACATAGAACAGCCCGCCGGCGATGAAGGCGGCAAGGTTTCCGGTGAAGGGAACGCCTTGCACGAAGATGCCGAACGCCGTCAGCGTGACGAGATTCATCATCGCCAGGCCGACATAGGGCAATTGCTTGCCGAGCAGAAATTCCAGCCGGGAGACGGGCGTGACGTAGAAATTGACGATCGAGCCGAGGTCTTTCTCCCGGACGATGCTGAGCGTCGCGAGCATCGCGGGAATGAGCAGGAGAAGCATGGCGATGACCGCCGGCACAATGGCCTTGCGGCTCTCCACGTTCGGATTGTAGCGGAAGCGGGTTTCAAGCTGGAAGTCGCCCGCCAGCGCCCGGGGACCGAGCTGGCCGAACAGTCGCCCGAAGAAGTCAATGTTCTCGAACACTGAAAGCGTCGGATAAAGGTTCTTGCCGAGTCCCTGCGG
>JAIESI010000035.1 GCA_019746135.1 Xanthobacteraceae bacterium | reverse complement strand
ACCGGTCGTCCAGCTGGCTCCCAGCTTCCGGGTCGTAGTGCCCGAAAGGCGGGGTCCGAGGCGCCCCGAGTGTCCGGTTGATTAGGCCGGACCCGCGGGCACCGCTCCCCACTCCACCAACAGCAATCACCGGTTGACGCCCTCGACGAGCGGGGATGCCTCATGTCTAGAACAAAAAGAGAACATGTCAACCCATCGGGCGAAGCGCGCGCGAAGGCTCTGGCGCACGTGCCAGTCCATCGGCGCGATGCGCTTGCGGCCGCTCTCGACGACAACTGCGCCACCCGATGCGCGGCGTGATCGCTCCCGCCTGGCAGACTGCTGAAAATGCCCGCGGCGTCATTCCGGGGCGCGCCGATGGCACGGCAGAGACGCGCGCAAACGCGCTTGTGGGCGCGAACCCGGAATCCATAACCACCTCTGCGGAGTATGGATTCCGGGTTCGCTCGCTTCGCGAGCGCCCCGGAATGACGGCGGTGGATTTCGGCGGCGGACCAGCCAGACGCTCAAGTGCGACGGCCTGGTTTGCCGCAGAGATTCGAACCGTGGCCCATGCAGCGCCGGCTTGGGCCATATGAATCTGACGCGCTTGCGAGCGCGGGATGGTTACCGGAAGCTTGAGGGACGCGCATCCGGAACGCCGGATGTGGCGCGGTCGAGATGCCTGGTCGAGTTATTGGGGACGGGGTTCGCGCGTGAAAATCAGGTGGGCATGGACCGTCGCGCTTTGCAGCACAATCGCAGCGGGCGTCGCGTCGCCGTGCTGGAGCCAGCCGTCGCCGGCCGACGCGCCGGCGGCGTTTCCGGCACGCCCGGTGCAGATCGTTGTGCCGTTCGCGGCCGGCGGATCGAGCGACGTCATCATGCGCATGCTGGCGCAGACCGTCAGCAAGAGCTGGAACCAGCCGATCGTGATCGACAACCGCGTCGGCGCAACCGGCGCCATCGCCGGCGAATATGCGGTCCGGCAGCCGGCCGACGGCCACACGCTGCTCAATGCCGCGCCGACCTCGCACACGGCGCTCCGCGCGCTGCGCCGCGACCTGCCCTACGACCCGATGGCGGATCTCACGCCGGTGACGCTGCTGGTGATCGCGCCGATGATGCTGGTGGTGAATCCGCAGAAGGTGCCGGCGCGGACGGTGCAGGAGCTGATCGACCATCTGAAGAAAAATCCCGGCAAGCTGAGCTATGCCAGCACCGGGATCGGCAGCGTCGCGCATCTGTCGGTGGAGCTGTTCAAGATCCTCACCGGGACCGACATGGTCCATGTGCCGTATCGGGGGAATGCGCCGGCGCTGACCGACCTGCTCGCCGGCAATGTCGATCTGACCATCGACGTGTCGTCGTCGGTGGCCAGTCATCTGAAATCGGGTGCGCTGCGCTCGCTCGGCGCCACGACCGCGAAGCGCACCTCGTTCGATCCGGACATGCCGACCGTGGCGGAGACGGTGCCGGGCTTCCAGGCGTTCAGCTGGAACGGGATCGTGGTGCGCGCCGGCACGCCGCCGGCGATCATCGACAAGGTGGGCCGCGACTTCGCGAGCGCGGTGCAACAGCCGCAGGCGAAGGAAGCGCTGGCGCGCATCCTGATGGAGCCGGTCGGAAGCTCGTCCGCGGAATTCCTCGAGCTGATCCGGGCCGATGCGGCGCGCTGGGATCGCGTGGTCAAGGCGATCCATCTCAATCCGGAACAGAAATAGCAGGATGGTGAAAGATTCTCTCGCCGTCATTCCGGGACGCCGCGAAGCGGCGGGCCCGGAATCCATACTCCGCAGCAGTGGTTATGGATTCCGGGTTCGCGACCCGAAGCGCGTTTACGCGCGTCTTCGACGCGCTATGGTCGCGCCCCGGAATGACAGCCGGGACTTTTTCAGCAGCCTGACGGGCTCGGCCAGGAGTTAAGAGAAATGGAATTCGGCGTCTTCGATCACGTCGATCGTTCGGGAACACCGCTGCGGCAATTCTTCGAGGAGCGCATCCAGATCGCGCAGGCCTACGAGCGCTCAGGCTTCTACTGCTATCACATCGCCGAGCATCACTTCACGCCGCTCGGCATGGCCGCCTCTCCCGGCATCTTCCTTTCGGCCGTGGCGCAGCGCACGACGACGCTCCGCTTCGGCCCGCTGGTCTACATCCTGCCGTTCTATCATCCGCTCAGGCTCGCCGAAGAAATCTGCATGCTCGACCAGCTCAGCGGCGGGCGGCTCGAGCTCGGCATCGGCCGCGGCATCTCTCCAGTCGAGGCCGGCTATTACGGCGAGTCGACCGACTTCAAGGTGTCGCGCCAGACCTTCGCCGAAACCTGGCAGATCATGAAGGACTCGTTTTCGAAAAAGCGGGTCACTGTGCAGGGCCAGTACCGGCAGGCCACCGACGTGCCGATCGAGCTCGAAACGCTGCAGAAGCCGCATCCGCCGCTGTGGATGGGCGTGAGCTCGCTGGAGAATGCCGAGCAGGCCGCACGCGCGGGCATGAATTTCGTGGCGATCCAGCCGCCCAAGGAGATGCAGGCGCGGGTCGAGCGCTACAAGGAGGCTGCCCGGCAGAACGGCGGGCTCGATCCGAACATCAAGATGGGCATGAACACGTTCATCGTCGTCGGCGACACCGACGCCGAGGCGGAGAAGCTCGCCGACCGCGCCTACAAGGTCTGGCATCACAGCTTCCACTATCTCTACCACCTGCACGGCCGCTCGCCGGTGCACGGCGAACGGGCCGACAATTTCCCCGACGTGGTGCGCCGCGAGCTCGGCATCGCCGGGTCGCCGCAGACGGTGCTCGACGTGCTGTCGCAGCGTATCGAGCAGGCCGGCAACAACTACCTGATGTGCCAGCTCGTGTTCGGCGACATGACGCTCGCCGAGGCGCTGCATTCGATTGGGCTGTTCGCGAAGAAGGTGATGCCGGGGTTGCGGGCGGCGGCGGGCGCGCGGGTGATGGCGTGATTTTTTTCTTAATTGTTGATAGTGGGGAAGCAGCCGCTGACCGAGTCGTATTCGCGCCAATTCTTGGCGGCACCTAGTCGTTGGCGACCCGCGACCACTTTCCATCCGACCCCTTCATATCGCGATACCTTTCGCCGGTATCCCAATTGAAACAAGAGCGGATGTCTGAAAATTTATTGAACTCGCAAATCTGGCGCCGAATAACCTTGCCGTCCAAGTTTTCGACAGTTTGCACCATCGTATTGGTCCCTTGGTTATTTTCGAAAAAAATGGCATTGGTGCAAACTTTGTATTCTGGCTGGCAGTTGCGGCTTACAAGCTTTTCATTTGGACCTAGTTGCCGCCGCGCTTTGGCAGCCGCCGCATCAACTGAGGTGGCCCCGGTTATCTGAACAGATTTTCCGCGTCGTTAAGTGGAGCCTCTGCCGTGGTTAGGCTGCCAAGC
>JAIESI010000129.1 GCA_019746135.1 Xanthobacteraceae bacterium | reverse complement strand
AGCCTGAAACGATACCCTCGTGTTATCGGAGATCGCGCCGCACCGAATTCCAACCACTTTCCGGACGGCACCTCAAATGTCTGCAGCAGGAGTTCGACGTCGCTGACGCAGACAACGCTGACCAAGCTGCAGATTATGCCGCTCGTAAATTTGAGATGCATCATGGTTTGCGAAGCTGGAACAGCTATGCTGATTTAATGGAGATTGAACTGAGGATTTGCAACTAGTGTTCGGAGAGAGCCAAGGCCTCTGCACCGTTCGCTGGTGCCGTTCTGTTCGCGAAACGAGACGCCGTGCCAGACAACCGTTATCCACTCACGGCGCAATCCGGCGACAACGAGGTTGAATACAAGGACACCTACCGCTTTCCACCGATTCTGTCCGATCTAGACCTCTATCTTCTGGACGAAGGAACGCATTTCCAGCTTTATGACAAGCTCGGCGCCCATCCGTCGCAGTTCGAGGGCATCGATGGCGTGGCCTTCGCGGTGTTCGCGCCGAACGCGCGGCGCGTGAGCGTGGTCGGCGATTTCAACCTCTGGGACGGTCGCCGTCACGCCATGCGGGTACGCGGCAACGGATATTGGGAAATCTTCGTGCCCGGTGCGACAGCGGGCGACAAATACAAATACGAGATCGTCGGTCCGAACGGCGAAATGCTGCCGCTGAAATCCGATCCGATCGCCTTCGCGGCCGAAGTTCGCCCTTCGACCGCGTCCATCGTGATTGACGAAAACAGGCTTCCGCAGGCCGCGCGCATCCTGCACAATCCCAACGCCCTCGACGCGCCGGTGTCGATCTACGAGGTGCATCTCGGCTCATGGCGCAGGAAGCCAGAGGAAGGCCACCGCTGGCTCACCTATCGCGAGCTCGCCGCCGAGCTTCCGGCCTATGTCACCGACATGGGATTCACGCATATCGAACTGATGCCGATCGCCGAGCATCCGTTCGACGGCTCGTGGGGCTATCAGCCCACTGGGCTCTTTGCGCCGACCAGCCGCTTCGGCACGCCGGAAGACTTCGCGTATTTCATCGACGCCTGCCATCGCGCCGGTCTCGCCGTGCTGCTTGACTGGGTGCCCGGGCACTTCCCCGACGATCCGCACGGCCTCGCGCACTTTGACGGCACCGCGCTCTACGAGCACGCCAACCCGATGCAGGGCCGCCATCTCGACTGGGGTACGTCCATCTACAACCATGGCCGCGTCGAGGTCGCAAACTTACTGATCGCCAACGCGCTATTCTGGCTCGATCGCTACGCCATCGACGGGTTGCGCGTCGATGCGGTCGCCTCGATGCTTTATCTCGACTATAGCCGTCCGCAAGGCGCGTGGATACCGAACAAGTTCGGGGGCCGCGAGAACATCGAAGCAATTGAGTTTCTCCGCCGCGCCAACACCCAGGTGTTCGCGCAGTACCCGCACGCGACCACCGTCGCAGAAGAGTCCACCGCATGGCCGATGGTGTCACGGCCGGTCGACTGGGGCGGGCTCGGCTTCGGCTACAAGTGGAACATGGGATGGATGCATGACACCCTCAAATACATCTCGAAGGACCCGATCCATCGCCGTCACCATCACGGCAGCATCCTGTTCGGCCTGCACTACGCGTTCTTCGAAAACTTCATCCTGCCGCTGTCCCACGACGAGGTGGTCCACGGTAAACGCTCGATCCTCGGCCGCATGCCGGGCGACGAGTGGCAGCGCTTTGCCAACCTGCGCGCCTACTACGGCTTCATGTTCGGCCATCCTGGCAAGAAGCTGATGTTCATGGGCTGCGAATTCGCTCAGGATAGTGAGTGGAATCACGACCACAGCCTGCCGTGGCATCTCTTGGAGCGCCGGCAGCACCAGGGCGTTCAGCTCCTGGTCCGCGATCTCAACCGGCTCTACCGCGGCACGCCGGCGCTGCATCAACTCGACTGCGACGGCAACGGCTTCGAATGGCTCGTCGCCGACGACGCGAGCCAGAGCGTGTTCGCCTGGCTGCGCAAGGGCCACGATCCGCGGGCGTGCTGCGTTGTAGCGGTGAACTTCACACCCGAAGTCCGATACAATTATCGCATCCGCGTACCGTTCGCAGGCCGCTGGCGCGAAGTGCTCAATACCGATGCCTCGTTCTATGGCGGCAGCAACGTGGGAAATGAAGGAGAAGTGATTGCTGTTGTGACACCGCAAAGCCCGGAACTGTGCCTTATCTTACCACCGCTTGCTGCCGTCTATCTCATTCCTGACGAGAGAGCTTATGGAGGTATTTAATTGCGGGGGATATGTTGAAGAGAGCGCGGCGTCTATAGCAATACGGCAGGGTGCTTGTTGTATCCTTTATGCGGTTTTTCTCGGACAAGCGTTCTGCGCGGACGCTTTAAGCTGCCCCAAAATCGCTGCCACGATCACAGATGGGATCGGCTCGATTGATACGGTGATAGGGTTTTCCTTGGGCTCAGGCTCTTCCAGTGTGCGAAACTGACTCTCCAAAAGGCTAGTCGGCATGAAGTGGCCAGTCCGCGTGGCCAAGCGGCCCGCAATCAGCTCTGGAGTGCCTTTTAGATAAACGATCCGCACATCGGGCCGCTTCCCCACCAGAACATCGCGATACGACCGCTTCAAGGCCGAACAAGCGACGACGCCGTGTTGCCTCGTCTCGCGGGTTCTATCGATCCAAGCGGCAATGGCTTCAAGCCACGGCCAGCGGTCCTCATCGGTCAGCGACATGCCACTTTGCATTTTTTCGACGTTCTGCCGCGGATGAAACCAATCGCCATCCTGAAACTCCCAGCCGAGCTGACGCGCCAACATCGAGGCGATCGTGCTTTTGCCAGAACCGGACACCCCCATGACGACGATGACCGACGGTAGGTGCGCATTTTCTGCTGCTGATGCATCCGAGGTCATGACGCATGCTCCGGTGCCGCCGCCCGATCGGTGAGCCAACGCAGCCGACCAATCGGCCGCGCGCGGGCCGCGGGAAGGTCCTCGCCGGCCAGCACGCGAGCCAGCGCGCTTCGTTTGGCCGTCCCGCTTACCAGGAAGAGCATCTCGCGTGTTGACTCCAACGCAGGGAAGGTCAGGGTCACGCGGGAGACGAAAGGCGGTTGACCGGCGTTCTCGACCGAAGTCACCCAGCGCTTGCGCTCGTCAAGGGCAGGCGATCCCGGAAAGAGGGACGCCGTGTGCCCGTCCTCGCCCAGCCCCATCAGCACGAGATCGAACAAGGGACGAGCCGGATCGAGTTCATCGGCGTCGTAATAGCGCTTGAGCTCTTCCTCGTAGAGGAAAGCACTCTGTTCGGCCGCCTTGGTAGGCAGGGCCATGAAATGA
>JAIESI010000188.1 GCA_019746135.1 Xanthobacteraceae bacterium | reverse complement strand
ACGCCGGATGATTCGAGGTTGATCACCTCGGAGACTACGCCACCCTCATTTCCAACCAACCCCGCGACGGCACCGAAAGATTCTTTGCCGACTTCTCATGGTGAGAGCGCTGATGATGTCGGACAGGCGAGCCCCGGCATGAGGTGATCGGAATGCTTTTGGAACGGGGAGATCGTGCCGATGACGTTGATCGCAGGTTTTTGGCCGGAACCGGCGGTAAAGCGCTGATAGTAAACTCGCTCGCTGGGGAAATGCTTGAGGAGCCCTTTATTCGCGGTGCGCTGTGCTCGAGGTTCGGCTTGACATGAATAACATGGATATCAGCTGAGCCTCGAAAAGGTCGGCTGAATAAGAAAGGCCGAGGATCGGTCAGGGGCTATCAGCGACGCAGGAGAGCGACGTCAGATCAACCAACAAGAGGGAGATCGCAGAGGAATGAAGCGCGTCCAGACTCTTGATGGGGCGTTCAACGACCTCATGGAAGCGAGTGGCCTCGCACAGGACGAGCGAGCCATCAATCAAGCGCTCCGCAACTTCACGGCCGCGGTCGGATTTGATCGCTTTGCCTACCTCAATGTCCGTGCGGGCGACGCCCGCGCTCTCTCCAACTATCCCGCCGATTGGCAGCACACGTATCTTGACAACAACTACGCCGCCATCGATCCGGTCGTCACCATCGCCAAACGGACGATGCAGCCATTCGTTTGGTCACGCGAAGAAAACGCAGGCAACGTGCCGGAAACGGTGCGCTTCTTTGGCGAAGCCGCCGACTTTGGCATTCGTAGCGGCGTCTCGATCCCGGTGCGCGGCGGCTTCGGCCGGACGGCGTTGTTGACGCTTGCTGCCGACAGGCCGAGCGCTGACGCCGAGGTCCGCAACTCGATCCATGCGATCACGGCGGTGGCGTTTGTGCATGTTCACCTCAATCGGCTTGTCCGTGCGCCACATAGCACGATGGTCGTGCTGACACCTCGTCAGTCACTTTGCCTGTCTTGGGCGTCAATGGGAAAAACCATGGACGAGATTGCCGAGCTGCTCGGCATCTCCGAACGTGCGGTGCGCTTCCATGTCAAAGGCGCGCGCGACAGGCTCAACGCAACCAATACCACACACGCTGTCCGACTCGCCGTCGAACAGGGTCTGATCTAACTGCCAACCGAGCCTGCGCTTAAGTGGACGGCACATTCGGAATGAAACCGAGCCGTTCAATCAGGGTTGCAAGTACCATCTGTCGTGCTCGCGCTGCAAGCATCAGCCTCGTATAGTCACTATAACGTTCGGCTGCCGTCTCTAAGTTAGCAGCTTGTGCGCTCTTCCAAGAATCGAAAGCTGCTTCGGCTTTCGCAAGCGACTCACGATGCTCACGAATCGCGTCGATTGTCAGGCTCTCAATTTGGGTTGATGAAAGTGGCGCGATTAGATTCGCCATTGTCGTCGCCACGTCGACGTTGTTGTGCTGGCCGCCGTCGTCCTCTGTCGTCACCATAACCTTCAGTCGGTAGGTCCGCGGTGCGCCCCCGCTGACGTCAATCCCTGAACCCAAGCCGGGGGTTAGAAAACCGCAATGCATACGGCTCCTGTGACCTTTAGCGCCGAGGCACCTGGACATACGTCACAGGCCCCCGGCCTTTGGCCAGAGGATCCCGATGCCGCTGTCGGGCGGCACCAACCGATGCATTGCGAGGTTTCTACACCCCGGGCAGCGCGTACTGCCTACGGGGGTTATATGCGGACACGCCAAATGACGCTAGGCGCGACGCGCCCACGTGCGCCTCTTTTTCAGTGTGGGAATTCGCCGCGACGGTGCATTGATGTCGCGGACGCTCGACCAAGTTGTATCGGCCGCCTCTGCGCGAAATCTATGAAGCTGGATCCGCCAAAGCTGAATCCCTCAAGACCGCCTCGATCCTACGAAATTGGATCCCTCTAAATTCGTTGGCGGCCGCCGCACTGCAACGATTCCAGAGCGTTGTCATAGCCGCTGTTTCAGTCGTCCACTTTGTTTTTTGGCTTGTCGTTGGGCTTCACGCCACCGATTCCCGACAGGTCGATGCGAATTCCCGCGCGATTCGGATCGGATTCCGGGGCCTGGGCGGCGGAAGGCTTCGGCGGCCGGTCGCGCGGAGCGACCTCATCGGAGCGCGGCGGCGCGGCGGTTTGCCCGGGATCAGGCGCCGAGAACACGGCGACGTCCTCGAACGTCCCGGTCCGCCACGCGATGATGGCGTCCTCGAACGCGTTGTCATTTTCGATGCCATACCACTTCACGACGATGCGATAGACCTTCCCGAACAGCGCCGTGCCCATGCGGATGTTCTTGCAAGGATCGACCAGATCGGCCGTGAGCTGCGACGGGTCGGTCACGCCGACGCCGGCCGGATACTGCGTGATGCCGACACGCACGACGGCGTGGCCGACATAGCGGCGCACGAGCTCGAGCGCTTCGTCGGGCGATTTCGGCGGCGGCACGAGCACCACGCGCCCTCCGGCGCGCACCGTCATGGCAAAAGGATCGGCCGAGCCCGCCGCAGCGATGAACTTTTCGATGATCGCGGGCTTGAGGCCGGGATCGGCGCATTGTTGGACCAAGGCTGCATCGACCATCACCGTCTCCTCATAGATTGAACGCCATCACGAGCGGCACGCCAAACAGCTGCGCCCAGGCTTCGGCGTTGGCGCGTTGAATCCCCACGATTGATGTGCCGGCCGTCCACCATCCGTTGCCGGTCGCGACGATCATGTCGGGCGCATGCAGCATCGACTGCAGCACCGGCCAGACAAGGAGCTGCTCGTAGCAAATCAGCGGCGCGATCCGCCGGCCTTGCGACGTCACGATCGGATTGGCGAGGAGATGCGCCCGCGCGCCGTCGCCCGCGCCGATCCACGACGACCACGGCTGCCACATCGACACCGGCACGGGCATCCGTTCGCGGTAAAGGACACGCGCCTGCCCTGCGGCGATCTCGACCAGGACATTGTCGTAGCCGTGCCGATCGACCACGGCGGTGCCGGCGATCACGACAACGCGCGTCGTGCGCAACGCGTCCATCCAGACTTGCGAGACAGTCGGGGTCAAGATGCCCAGCGCGCTCTCCGGCAAGACGACGACGCGGGCGCCCGCCTCGTGTGCGCGCCGCACATGCGCCAGCAAGGCGCGATGCTGCTCGAGATCGGTTGCGCGGCCGAGCGATGCGCCCATCGCAGTGTCGACGCCGCGCCAGCCCTCCGGTCCGGACGGCGGCGCCCATCCTGCGGCGGACCACAGCCACGCGCCTATGACCGCGACCGC
>JAIESI010000131.1 GCA_019746135.1 Xanthobacteraceae bacterium | reverse complement strand
TTACTCGATGATAGAGGCGACGACGCCGGCGCCGACGGTGCGGCCGCCTTCGCGGATGGCGAAGCGGAGCTTCTCTTCCATCGCGATCGGAACGATCAGCGCGACTTCCATCGTCACATTGTCGCCCGGCATCACCATTTCGGTGCCTTCCGGCAGCGTCACGATGCCGGTCACGTCCGTCGTCCGGAAGTAGAACTGCGGACGATAATTGGTGAAGAACGGCGTGTGGCGGCCGCCTTCATCCTTCGTCAGGATATAGGCTTCGGCCTTGAACTTCGTGTGCGGCTTCACCGAGCCCGGCTTGCACAGAACCTGTCCGCGCTCCACGTCCTCGCGCTTCGTGCCGCGCAGCAGGCAGCCGACATTGTCGCCCGCCTGGCCCTGGTCGAGCAGCTTGCGGAACATTTCGACGCCCGTGACCGTCGTCTTGATCGTCGCCTTCAGGCCCACGACCTCGATTTCCTCGCCCACCTTGACGATGCCGCGCTCGACGCGACCCGTCACCACCGTGCCGCGGCCCGAGATCGAGAACACGTCTTCCACCGGCATCAGGAACGGCTGGTCGATCGGACGCTCCGGCTGCGGGATGTAATCGTCCACCGTCTTCATCAGCGCGATCACGGCGTCATGGCCGAGCTCGGGGCTGCGGTTTTCCAGCGCGCAAAGCGCCGAACCCTTGGTGATCGGAATGTCGTCGCCCGGGAAATCGTACTTCGAGAGCAGCTCGCGCACTTCCAGTTCGACCAGCTCGAGCAGTTCCGGATCGTCGACCATGTCGACCTTGTTCAGGAACACGACCAGCGCCGGCACGCCGACCTGGCGGGCGAGCAGGATGTGCTCGCGCGTCTGCGGCATCGGGCCGTCGGCGGCCGAAACCACGAGGATCGCACCGTCCATCTGCGCCGCGCCCGTGATCATGTTCTTCACGTAATCGGCGTGGCCCGGGCAGTCGACGTGGGCGTAATGACGCTTGGCCGTCTCGTATTCGACGTGCGCCGTCGAGATCGTGATGCCGCGCGCCTTCTCTTCCGGCGCCTTGTCGATCTGGTCGTAGGCCGTGAACGTCGCGCCGCCCGATTCAGCCAAAACCTTGGTGATCGCCGCCGTCAGCGACGTCTTGCCATGGTCGACGTGACCAATCGTTCCGATGTTGCAATGCGGTTTGTTACGTTCGAATTTTTCCTTGGCCATGGCCGAGCTCCTTCAAACTTTCTGTGTATCTGCTGGTTTGCGATGAGTGAAAAGGTCAGGCGTATTTGGCCTGGATCTTCTCGGCCTCGTTCCTCGGCACTTCCGAGTAGTGATCGAACGTCATGGTGTAGCTCGCGCGACCCTGGCTGAACGACCGCAAATTGTTGACGTAACCGAACATGTTGGCGAGCGGGACCATCGCCGAGACGACGACCGCGTTGCCGCGCATGTCCTGACCCGAGATCTGGCCGCGCCGCGAGTTCAGATCGCCGATGACCGAACCGGTATATTCTTCCGGGGTCACCACTTCGACCTTCATGACGGGCTCGAGCAGAACGGACGCGCCCTTGCGGAGCGCTTCGCGAAGCGCCGCACGGGAAGCGATTTCGAAGGCGAGCGCCGAGGAGTCGACCTCGTGATACGCGCCGTCGATGAGCGAGACTTTCAGGTCGACGACCGGGAAGCCGGCGAGAACGCCCGCGCCCAGAACCGAGTTGAGGCCCTTTTCGACGCCCGGGATATATTCCTTGGGCACCGCGCCGCCGATGACCTTCGACTCGAATTCGAAGCCCTTGCCGGCCTCGTTCGGCTCGACGATGAACTTCACGCGGGCGAACTGGCCCGTGCCGCCGGTCTGCTTCTTGTGGGTGTAATCTTCCTCGACCCGCTTCGAAATGCGCTCGCGATAAGCGACCTGCGGGGCGCCGACGTTCACTTCGACCTTGTGGGTGCGCTTGAGAATGTCGACCTTGATGTCGAGATGGAGTTCGCCCATGCCCTTGATGATGGTCTGGCCGGATTCCTGATCGGTCGAGACGCGGAAGGACGGATCCTCGGCCGCGAGCTTGACAAGCGCCGTCGCCATCTTTTCCTGGTCGGCCTTCGTCTTCGGCTCGATCGCCATTTCGATGACGGGATCCGGGAATTCCATCTTTTCAAGAATGACGGGCTTCAGCGGATCGCACAAAGTGTCGCCGGTGCGGGTGTCCTTCATGCCGACCAGCGCCACGATGTCGCCCGAGAAACACTCGGAGATTTCCTCGCGGTTGTTGGCGTGCATCAGAACCATGCGGCCGACGCGCTCGTTCTTTTCGCGGCTGGAGTTCAGCAGGGCGACGCCCTTCTCGAACTTGCCCGAATAGACGCGCGCAAAGGTCAGGACGCCGAACGGGTCGTCCATGATCTTGAAGGCGAGCAGCGAGAGCGGCTGGTCGTCGCCGGCGCGACGCTCGGTCTCTTCGCCGGTCTTGTAGTCGATGCCCTTGATGGCGCCGCGATCGATCGGCGACGGCAGGTAGTCGACAACCGCGTCGAGCAGCGGCTGGACGCCCTTGTTCTTGAAGGCCGAGCCGCAGAGAACCGGGTAAAAGGCGCCGGTGATGACCGCCTTGCGCAGGCAGGCCTTGAGCACCGCTTCCGACGGCTCGTTGCCGTCGAGGTAATCAGCCATGGCGTCGTCGTCGAGTTCGACGGCGGCCTCGATCATCGCGAGGCGATATTCTTTCGCCTGCTCCAGCATGTCCTCGGGAATTTCCTCGTCGTCGAATTTCGCGCCGAGGGATTCTTCCTTCCAGATCACGGCCTTCATGCGGACCAGATCGATCAGGCCCTTGAAGTTGCTCTCCGAGCCGATCGGCAGCTGGATCGGAACCGGCTTCGCGCCGAGGCGAACCTTGATGTCCTCGAGGCAACGGAAGAAATCCGCCCCGACCTTGTCCATCTTGTTCGCGAAAACGATGCGCGGAACCTTGTACTTGTCGCCCTGGCGCCAGACCGTCTCGGTCTGCGGCTCGACGCCCTGGTTCGAATCCAGCACGCAGACGGCGCCGTCGAGCACCCGCAGCGAACGCTCGACTTCAATGGTGAAGTCGACGTGGCCGGGCGTGTCGATGATGTTCAAGCGCTTGCCGTTCCAGATCGCGGTCGTCGCAGCGGACGTGATCGTGATGCCGCGCTCCTGCTCCTGCTCCATGAAATCCATGGTCGCAGCGCCGTCGTGCACTTCGCCGATCTTGTGCGACTTGCCGGTGTAATAGAGAATCCGCTCGGTCGTCGTCGTCTTGCCCGCATCGATGTGGGCCATGATGCCGAAG
>JAIESI010000321.1 GCA_019746135.1 Xanthobacteraceae bacterium | reverse complement strand
GCTTGGCAGCCTAACCACGGCAGAGGCTCCACTTAACGACGCGGAAAATCTGTTCAGATAACCGGGGCCACCTCAGCCTCCGTTCGATTGTTGATTTGAATTGCTCCAATTAGACTTTCGCATTCCGAAGAAAGCGTGCCGGGCTTCAGACGTGTCGACCGGCATCTCAACCTGGGGAGGTCTGAGAATGGTTCGTCTCAATATCAACGGGCAGGATCACAACGTCGACGTCGACGCGAACACGCCGCTGCTCTGGGCGATCCGCGAGAACGTCGGTCTCACCGGCACCAAGTACGGCTGCGGCATCGCGCAATGCGGCGCGTGCACCGTGCATATCGACGGCGTCGCGACGCGCTCATGCTCGATCCCGGCGAGCGCCGTGGCCGGCAAGAAGATCGTCACCATCGAAGGCCTCGCGCAGAACGGCACGCTGCACAAGGTGCAGAAGGCCTGGATCGATCACGAGGTGCCGCAATGCGGCTACTGCCAGAGCGGCATGATCATGGCGGTGGCCGAGCTGCTGAAGAACAAGCCGAAGCCGACCGACGCCGACATCGACCGCGAGATCACCAACATCTGTCGGTGCGGCACCTTCCAGCAAGTGCGCGCGGCGATCCACGCCGCGGCGAACGCGTAAGGGAGGCGACGATGAATTTCGTTCCGAAGATGAATCGCCGCTCCTTCGTGGTCGGTACCGCCGCCACGGGCGCAGGCCTTGCCATCGGTTTCGACCTTCCGGCGGGCGGCCCGCAGGCCGCCAGCGCCAATGCCGTGCCGGAGCTCGGCGCCTGGGTCGTGATCAAGCCCGACGACTCGGTGGTGATCCGCATGGCGCGGTCCGAGATGGGCCAGGGCACGATCACCGGTCTCGCGCAGCTCGTCGCCGAAGAGCTCGAATGCGACTGGTCGAAGATCAGCTATGAATATCCGACGCCCGGCGAGAACGTGAAGCGCAAGCGCATCTGGCAGTCGTACTCGACCGGCGGCAGCCGCGGCATCCGCGAGTCGCACCAATATGTCCGCGAGGGCGGCGCCTCGGCCCGCATGATGCTGCTGCAGGCTGCGGCGAACGAGTGGAAGGTTCCGGTCGAGCAGTGCAAGGCCGAGAACAGCGTCATCACCGGGCCGGACGGCAAGAAGACCACGTTCGGCAAGGTGGCCGATGCCGCAGCGAAACTCCCGGTGCCGGAGAAGCCCAAGCTCAAGGATCCGAAGGACTGGAAGGTCATCGGCAAGCCGATGAAGCGGCTCGACACCGCCGAGAAGGTGACGGGCAAGCAGGTCTATGGCTTCGACCTTAAGCTGCCGGGCATGTTGAACGCCGCGATCAAGGAAAGCCCGGTGTTCGGCGGCAAGGTGAAGAGCTTCGACGCCGCCAAGGTCTCCGGCATGAAGGGCGTCAAGAAGGTGCTGAAGGTCGGCGATACCGCGGTGGCGGTGGTGGCCGACACCTGGTGGCAGGCCAAGACCGCGCTCGAGGCGCTCCCCGTCGAGTGGGACGAAGGCCCGAACGCCAAGGTCTCCAGCGCCTCGATCGCCGAGGTGCTCAAGGCCGGCCTCACCGCCGAGCAGGCCTTCGTCGGCAATCAGGCCGGCGACATCAAGCCGGCGCTGGCGAACGCGGCCAAGAAGGTCGAGGCCGAGTACTACTATCCCTATCAGAACCACGTCTGCATGGAGCCGATGAACGCCACCGCGCGCTACACGGCCGACAAGTGCGAGGTGTGGGTGCCGACGCAGGACGGCGAAGCATCGTTCGCAGCGACGCTCGCCGCCTCGGGCCTGCCTGCCGAAAAGTGCGAGGTCTACAAGATCAACCTCGGCGGCGGCTTCGGCCGGCGCGGCGCGTTCCAGGACTACGTGCATCAGGTGGTGAATATCGCCAAGGAGATGCCCGGTACGCCGATCAAGCTGCTCTGGTCGCGTGAAGAGGACATGGTGCAGGGCCGGTATCACCCGGTCATGATGGCCAAGCTCGTCGGCGCGTTCGACAAGGACAACAACCTGACCGGCCTGCATGTCCGGATTTCGGGCCAGTCGATCCTGGCGAGCGTGCGTCCGGCGGTTCTGGAGCAGGAGAAGGGCCGCGACCCGCTCTCGTTCCAGGGCATCTTCCAGTCGGGCGAGCATGCGTTCGGCTACACCATGCCGAACCTGCTGATCGACCATGCGATGCGCAACCCGCACGTCCCGCCGGGCTTCTGGCGCGGCGTGAACATCAACCAGAACGCCATCTTCATGGAATGCTTCATGGACGAGCTCGCCCAGGCCGCAGGCAAGGACGAGGTCGAGTTCCGGCGGCAGTTCATGAAAAACCATCCGCGCAACCTCGCGGTGCTCAATGCCGTGGCCGAAAAGATCGGCTGGGGCAAGCCGGCGCCGCAGGGCATCTTCCGCGGTGTCGCGCAGATGAAGGCGTTCAACGCCTATGTGGCGGCGGCGGCCGAGATCTCGGTCACCGGCGGCAACAAGATCAAGGTGCACCGCATCGTCGCGGCGACCGATCCGACCTACGCGGTCAACCCGGCGCAGATCGACCGGCAGGTGGCCGGCTCGTTCGTGTACGGCCTGTCGGCAATGGCGTGGCAGGAATGCACCGTGAAGGACGGCCGCATCGTCCAAACCAACTTCGACAGCTACGACTCGATGCGGATCGCCCAGATGCCGAAGGTCGAATCGATCATCATCCCGTCCGGCGGCGACGGACCGTGGGGCGGCGTCGGCGAACCCACGATCTGCGTGGCGGCGCCGGCCGTGCTCAACGCGTTCTTCAAGGCGACGGGCAAACGCATCCGCTCGATCCCACTGAAGAACCACGGCATCGAGCTGGTGTAAGCAGACAACGGAAGCGGCGGCTTTTTCGAGGCCGCCGCTTCTTTCTTTTCCGATAGCCTCCCACGCGGGCTGGACCTGTTGGACGTCCGACATCATACGGAGGCAGACCCGCGCCGACCGCATCCAATCAATTTGGCTTGATTGGACGCCGGATCATTTTCCGGGCCAGATTGTTCACTAGAAGTAATCTAATTACAGTCTACCCATCCGCGCTTCATCCACCGGCCATCAGATGTGCTGACCGGTGTTCTCACCGTGGGAGGTTTCGAGAATGGTACGCCTGAACATCAACGGCAAAGACTACAACATCGACGTCGAGCCGGACACGCCGCTCCTTTGGGCGATCCGCGAGAACGTCGGCCTGACCGGCACCAAATACGGCTGCGGCATCGCCCAATGCGGCGCCTGCACCGTTCACGTCGACGGCGTCGCCACGCG
>JAIESI010000269.1 GCA_019746135.1 Xanthobacteraceae bacterium | reverse complement strand
TTCTTCTGGGTGACGCCGACGCGCAGGCTTTACGACCTGTTCTGGGGCATCCACTCGATGAAGGAGCAGAAGCCCGACGAGGTTGTTGCGCTCTCGGCCAAGCACGAGGTGATGTTCCTGCCGCCGCCTCCGGGCGCGTAACCAACACGCGCACCGGTAACACACGGACTGTAAACGCGGCCTTCGGGCCGCGTTTTGCTTTTTGAGCGATGCGGCGGCTTGCCGCGCCGGCGCTCCGACACATCGTCACCACATTGTGCCGTCACTGGAACGAGCGATTGCCGACGCTCTTTTTTATAGGATGAACGATGTTGCACATGTCCCGGGACAATCCGGAATCCCCCGCCGTCACCATTGCCGATCCGCAATGCGCCGAAAGCATCTTCGGTGTTCTCACGCTTGCCTTCGCAACCGACCCGCCGAACCGGTGGATGTATCCCGATCCGGCGCAATACCTGCGCCATTTCCCAACGTTCGCGCGAGCGCTGAGCGGCGGGTCGCTGCAGCAACGCACGGCGTATGTGGACCGGGATTGCACCGGTGTGGCGCTATGGCTCGCTCCCGATTCCGGACCGGACGAGCCGGCGCTCATGCGTTTGATCGAAGAGTCCGTCGCGCCGGACAAGCAGGAGACTCTCGCTGCGGTGATCGAGGACATGGTCCGCCATCATCCGCAGGAGCCGCATTGGTATCTGCCGTTCATCGGCGTCGATCCGGGCCATCAGGGTCACGGTCTCGGCGCGCTGCTGCTGCAGCCCATCCTCGCCGAATGCGACGCGAAAGGTCTGCCGGCCTACCTTGAATCGACCAATCCGAAGAACCAGACGTTCTACGAACGTCATGGCTTCAAGGCGCTCGCCGAGATCAGGGCCGGAAGCTGCCCGCCGATCGTTCCCATGCTGCGTCCCGCAAGGCAGCCATAACCGCGCCCCGCCCGCGCCGCCTTCCGCGCCTGCGCGGGCCCGTGGTAGCTTTCCCAAAACACAAAACGCGGGGGAAGGATCACGCCATGAGCATGATGCGCCGGACTGCCCTGCTGTCGCTTGCGGTCTGCTGGGCCGCTTTGGGATCACCGGCAAAAGCGCAGGACGCCGAGAAGGCGTTCTATGCCGGCAAGACCGTGCGGATGATCGTCGGCTCCGGCGTCGGCGGCGGCTACGACGTGTTCTCGCGGCTGATCGCGCCCTACCTCGCCAAGACGCTCGGCGCCACGGTCATCGTCGAAAACGTTCCCGGCGCGGGCGGTCTCGTCGCGCTCAACAAGCTCTACATCGCGCCGCCCGACGGCCTGCAGATCTCGCTGAGCCAGGGCACCATGGCCGGCATTGCGCAGCTGACCGGCGACCAGGCCGCGCGCTTCGATCTCGCCAGGTTCAGCTATCTCGCGACCGTCGGCGCACCGCCCGGCCTCTGGCTGGTGGGGCCGGATTCGCCGATCCGCGAGGTGCAGCAGGCGGTCGACGCGAAGATGAAATGGCGCTGGGCCTCCACCGGCGGCACGTCGGGCCTGGGCATCGGCGCGGCCTTCACCTGCGAGGCGCTGAAGCTCGATTGCCATATCGTGCAGGGCTACAAGGGCAGCGCCGACGCAGGCCTTGCGGTGACGCGCGGCGAGATGGACGCCGTCTACGTTCCGGAATCGTCCGCCAACCATTTCGTGAAGAGCAAGCAGAACTGGGCGCTGGCGACGATCTCGCGCACCAAGTCGCGGTTCTTCCAGGACCGGCCCACCGTATTCGAGGCGACCAAGATCAGTGCCGAGCGGCTCTGGGCGATGGACTTCCTCGCCAACATCGAAGGCCTCGGCCGCCTGCTGATGGCACCGCCCGGTATTCCGCCGGCGCGGCTCGCCTACCTGCAGGCCGCGGTGAAGGAGACGCTGCACAATCCGCAGCTCATCGCCGAAGGCGAGAAGATGGAGCGGATTATCGAGTATCTCGATCCGGCCAGCACCCATAAGACCGTGGTCGCCGTCGTGAGCGGTGCCACGCCCGAGCAGAAGGCCAGCGCGCTGAAGCTCTTGGGCGCGAAATAGCGTCCCGGCGAATTTGTCTAATATGGACCCGATTCTCTACTTCACGACCTGCGTGACGATCGCGACGTTGTTTGCAAGCGCGATTGCGGTGCTGGTTCTGGTGCTGATCAAGCTCTATCAGGCGTCACGACGCGCCTATCGCAAGCTCCGCTATCCCGAAGTAGACGCCGAGCCTGCCAAGCAAACCGAATTCGAAGGCTGGCATCCCGCGCATCTGAAACGCGCGGGCCAATAGCAAAGAGACCGCGGCGGTGAAGCCGCGGCCCCATCTCGAGGCCCGCAGAAAAATGTCGGCAATCGCTCAGTAGCAGTCGCGCCGGCTGCTGTTGCGCAGGTGATGGCAGACCGTCGGCGGACGGCTGCGGTCGGTGTAGCAATAGCGTTGGCTGGTCCAGAAGCGGTGCCGGCAGACGCGGACCACCTGCTCGACCGCGCTGGTTTCCGCGAGCGCGCGCTTGACGCCCGGCGCGGTGCCGACCGTCACGGCGCTGGCACCGGTGATGAGCAGGATGGAAAGCGAAGCGGCCGCCACAGCAGCAGCCATGGAAGCGAGGGTTCGTCGCATGGGGCAACCTCTGAGTGTGAGCCTGCGCCAGTAAGGATCGGCGGCGGCCGCCGCGCAACGAAATCGGCGAAGCAACCCTAATCGTGAAGGTTAATCGGGCCGCGGTTGCGTCAATGCGCGGCGCTCTCAGCCGGACGGGCCGAAGCCCAGCACGCGCGACACGATGGCATTGGCCGCATTGCGGTCGTCGCAGGCGCTGCCGCGCCAGGCGATGTGCTGGTCGGGGCGCACCAGCAGCATGCCGCGCCCATAGACTCCGACGATCGCCGGATCGTCGACCGGCAGAACCGCGAGCGGCACGCCGCGCTGCGCGGCGGCTGCGACCAGCGCGTCGCTCGGCCGCGTGCCGAAGCAGGCGAGCGTGAGGCACAGTCCCAGACGGTCAAAGATCGGCTCACCGCCGTTCAGCAGCACGCTCGGCATCCGCACGCCGGGTGCGGTGGTTGGAATGTAGTGCAGCGGATTGCTCGGGATGTCAGCGCCGGGATCGGCGCAGATCACCTCGGAGTGCGCGTAGGAATAGCCGAGCTCGATGCCGTAGCTTTCGTTCTCGGCGTTGCTGATCGCGCCGATCCGCAGCCCCGCCGCGCCACGGGCGGCGTCTCCCGCAGGCCCCGGCGCGCCGAGGTTGCCGGCCTCGCGATAGACCGCGGCGACGG
>JAIESI010000016.1 GCA_019746135.1 Xanthobacteraceae bacterium | reverse complement strand
GCCCCTCCTCAGGCCGACCGCCCATGAATCACTCAATTGCTGATTTGGGAATCCCCTAACTGAAGACAGGCCCTAGCCCGGCCAACCGATGGAATGGCCAAGCTGGGCATTTTGTCGGAGGCCTGAAATGCCGCGGGTTGGCGGCAAACGCGAACGCGGGCGAGCAAAAAACTTACAAAAAAAAGCGTAGCGGACTTTGGAACGCCCGCTACCGCTTCGCCACCCGCTCATCGTTCCAAACGAGCGACCGCAGCGACTTCACGAACTCGGCAAACGGCGCCTCGCGGTCGTCCGCGAGGTTCGTTTGCTCGGCATGCTGCTCGGGAACGTATCCCGGCCCGAAGATGGTCAGGACCGGAGTGGTGCTCTGTGTGGTCTTGAACATGGGCAACCTCCAGATCATGAACGGAACATGGCTGCCCAGCGCGCCATCGTGAAGTGCGGGAAGTCACAGCCCAAACGGTGCCCGAGCGGTGTTCGGGTGACGACGGAAACGCACCCGGCCGGGCCAAAACCGCTCGCATCGGCCCAGCCCCGCCGGAAATTCCGGTGGTTTTCCCGCAGCTTGGCGTTCACTGGGGGCTCCGGGCGGTTGACTTCGCGGGAGCCTGCCCGGATAAGCACCCGGACCGCGGCCGGATTTGCGCCGCGGCGGGGGCATTGCAGGGACCGACGTGCCGCACGGACGCAAGATTGCTGTGATCGGGCTGGGTTACGTCGGCCTGCCCGTGGCGGTGGCCTTCGCCAGGGGCGGCGTTCCGGTGACGGGCTTCGACATCGATCCGACCCGGATCAAGGAGCTGCGCGCCGGCCATGACCGCAGCCGCGAGCTTGAATCCTCCGACCTGCATCATCCGACGCTCCGCTACGAAGGCGACGCGGCGGCGCTCACGGCTTGCGACTTCTTCATCGTCACGGTGCCGACGCCGATCGATGCGGCGCGGCGGCCCGACCTCTCGGCGATGCTCGCCGCGTCGCGGACGGTCGCCAAGGCGCTGAAGCCCGGCGGCGTGGTGGTCTATGAATCGACCGTCTATCCCGGCGCCGTCGAGGAAGACTGCATCCCGGTGTTGGAGCAGGTTTCCGGCCTGAAGGCGGGCCGGGATTTCTCGGTCGGCTATTCGCCCGAGCGCATCAACCCGGGCGACAAGGCGCACCGCTTCGAGACCATCGTCAAGGTGGTCTCCGGGCTCGATGCCAAGACGCTCGATCTCGTCGCCGAGGTCTATGGCTCGGTGGTCAAGGCCGGCATCCACCGCGCGCCGTCGATCAAGGTCGCGGAGGCCGCCAAGGTCATCGAGAATTCACAGCGCGATCTCAACATCGCCTTCATGAACGAGCTCTCGGCGATCTGCGACGTGCTCGGCATCGACACCGGCGATGTGCTGGCGGCGGCGCGCACCAAATGGAATTTTCTGCCCTTCACGCCGGGCCTGGTCGGCGGCCACTGCATCGGCGTCGATCCGTATTACCTGACGCACCGCGCCGAGAAGGCCGGCTATCACCCGCAGGTGATCCTCGCCGGCCGCCGCATCAATGACAGCGTCGGCAAGCGCGTGGCGCTGGAATGCGTCCGCGCGCTGTTCCGCCGCGGCACCACCGGCGCGACGGTGACGGTGCTGGGCATGACGTTCAAGGAGAACGTGCCGGACACGCGCAACTCGAAGGTCGCCGACATCGTGGCCGAGCTGGCCGCGAGCGGCGTTGCGGTGCAGGTGCACGATCCGCTGGCGCTCCCCGACGAGACGCGGCACGAATACGGCATCGAGCTCACGCCGATGGACAAGCTCAAGCCCGCCGACGCGGTGATCCTCGCCGTCGCGCACGAGCCTTATTCGCGCGAAGGCTGGGCGCTGGTCCGGCGGCTGTTGCGGGGCGGGGCAGGGCCCGTGTTCGACGTGCGCGGCATGCTCGACCGCGCGATCAAGCCCGAAGGCATCGAGCTGTGGCGGCTTTGAGCGACGAACCGATCCTGGTGACGGGCGCGGCGGGCTTCATCGGCTCGCATGTGACGCGCCGCCTGCTGGAGCGCGGCCGGCGCGTGATCGGCGTCGACAACATGTCGTCGTATTACGATCCGGCGCTCAAACAGGCGCGGCTGAAGCTGTTCGAGGGCCACGCCAAATTCCGCTTCATCAAGCTCGACCTTGCCGACCGCGCGGGCGTCGCCGCGCTGTTTGCCGCCGAGAAGTTTCCCTACGTGGTGCATCTCGCGGCGCAGGCCGGCGTGCGCTATTCGCTGCAGGATCCGCTGGCCTACGTCGATGCCAACCTGCAGGGCTTCGCCAACATCCTGGAAGGTTGCCGCCACAACGGCTGCCGGCATCTGCTGTTTGCCTCGTCGTCATCGGTCTACGGCGCGAACACCAGGCTGCCGTTCCGGACCTCGGACAACGTCGATCATCCGATCAGCCTTTATGCGGCCTCGAAGAAGGCCAACGAGTTGATGGCGCATTCCTACGCGCATCTGTTCCGGCTGCCAGCCACAGGGCTGCGGTTCTTCACGGTCTACGGTCCGTGGGGCCGCCCCGACATGGCAATATGGCTGTTCACCAAGGCCATTCTCGAGGGCAAGCCGATCAAGCTGTTCAACCACGGCCGGATGCGCCGCGACTTCACCTATGTGGACGACGTCGTGGAGCCCGTGGTGCGGCTGATCGAGAAGCCCGCGACGCCCGACCCGTCGTGGTCGGGCGACCATCCCGATCCGGCGCGCAGCAATGCGCCCTGGCGCATCTACAACATCGGCAACAACGAACCGGCCGACGTGCCGCATGTGGTTTCATTGATTGAAAAGGCGCTGGGCCGCACCGCGCAGCGCGAGATGCTGCCGATGCAGCCCGGCGACGTGCCGGAAACCTACGCTGACGTCGACGATCTGATGCGGGATACCGGCTTCCGGCCCTCGACGCCGATCGCCGAAGGCGTCGCGCGCTTCGTCGCCTGGTATCGCGAATACCACAAGGTCTGAAGCGGCCGACCCATCGTCGGGTTTTGGCGTGGGTTGACATGTTCTCTTTTTGTTCTATGGATGGTGCATCCCCGCTCGTTCGAGGGCGTCAACCGGTGACTGCTGTTGGTGGAGCGGGGAGCGGTGCCTGCGGGTTCGGGCTTGTCACCCGGACACCTCGGGGCGCCTCGGACACCATCTTACGGGCACTACGACCCGTGAGCAGGGAGCCTGCTGGACCGCCGG
>JAIESI010000089.1 GCA_019746135.1 Xanthobacteraceae bacterium | reverse complement strand
CCGATGACGGAGCCGGTGTAGTCCTCCGGCGTCACCACCTCGACCTTCATGATCGGCTCGAGCAGCGTCGCGCCGCCCTTTTGCAGAGCATCGCGAAGCGCCATGCGCGCCGCGATTTCGAAGGCCAGCGCCGACGAGTCGACGTCGTGGTACTTGCCGTCGATCAGCGTCACCTTGAGATCGACCACCGGAAAGCCGGCGAGGATGCCCGAGCCCAGCACCGACTCGAGACCCTTCTCGACGCCCGGGATGTACTCCTTGGGCACCGCGCCGCCGATGATCTCATTCTCGAACTGGAAGCCGGTGCCCGGCGGCAGCGGCTCGACGACGATCTTCACCGCCGCGAACTGGCCGGTACCGCCGGTCTGTTTCTTATGGGTGTAGTCGACCGTCACCGGCCTGGTGATGCGCTCCCGATAAGCGACCTGCGGCGCGCCAATATTGGCATCGACCTTGTAGGTACGCCGGAGGATATCGACCTTAATGTCGAGGTGCAGCTCGCCCATACCCTTGATGATGGTCTGACCGCTCTCCTGATCGGTCATCACGCGGAACGACGGATCTTCCGCGACGAGCTTCGCCAATGCCACGCCGAGCTTCTCCTGATCGGCCTTGGACTTCGGCTCGATCGCGATCTCGATCACCGGATCGGGGAATTCCATCTTCTCCAGGATCACTTCATGCGCCGGATCGCACAGCGTGTCGCCGGTGCGGGTGTCCTTGAGGCCCGCCAGCGCGACAATGTCGCCGGCATAGGCTTCCTTGATGTCCTCGCGGTTGTTGGCGTGCATCAGCAGCATGCGGCCAATGCGCTCTTTGCGCTCCTTGGTCGAGTTGATCACGCCGGTGCCGCTCGACAGCGTCCCCGAATAGATGCGGCAGAACGTGATGGTGCCGACGAAGGGATCGTCCATGATCTTGAACGCCAGCAGCGACATCGGCTCCTTGTCGTCCGGATGCCGCTCGATCTCGTTGCCCTTGGGATCCACGCCCTTGATCGCCGGAACGTCGAGCGGCGACGGCAGATAGTCCACCACGGCATCGAGCAGCGGCTGCACGCCCTTGTTCTTGAAGGCCGAGCCGCACAGCACCGGATAGAACGCGCCGGTGATGACGGCCTTGCGGATCAGCTTCTTCAGCGTCGCCTCGTCGGGCATCTTGCCTTCGAGATACGCGGTCATGGCATCGTCATCGAGCTCGACGGCGGCCTCGATCAGCTTCTCGCGATATTCGTTGGCCTGATCGACCAGGTCGGCCGGAATGTCGATGTCGTCGTACTTCGCGCCGAGCGACTCGTCGTTCCAGACGACTCCCTTCATGCGAACCAGATCGACGAGACCCTTGAACTGGCTCTCGGCGCCGATCGGCAGCTGGATCGCGACGGGCTTGGCGCCGAGGCGGTCGACGATATCCTTCAGGCACTGGAAGAAGTCAGCGCCGATCTTGTCCATCTTGTTGGCGAAGACGATGCGCGGAACTTTATACTTGTCGCCCTGGCGCCAAACGGTTTCGGTCTGCGGCTCGACGCCCTGGTTGGAGTCGAGCACCACGACCGCGCCGTCGAGAACGCGCAGCGAGCGCTCGACCTCGATGGTGAAGTCGACGTGGCCGGGAGTGTCGATGATATTCAGGCGCTTGCCGTTCCAAAACGCGGTGGTCGCGGCCGACGTGATGGTGATGCCGCGCTCCTGCTCCTGCTCCATCCAGTCCATCGTCGCGGCGCCTTCATGCACCTCGCCGATCTTATGGCTCTTGCCGGTGTAGTAGAGGATCCGCTCCGTGGTCGTGGTCTTGCCGGCATCGATGTGGGCCATGATGCCGAAATTGCGGTATTCCTCGATGGGATGGGCGCGGGCCATGGGGGGTCTGTCTTCCTTCGGATTCCGTTCGGACGCTGCGAGTTACCAGCGATAGTGCGAGAACGCGCGGTTGGCTTCCGCCATCCGGTGCGTGTCCTCGCGCTTCTTGACGGCGTTCCCCCTGTTGTTCGACGCATCGAGCAACTCCGCGGAGAGCCGCTCGGTCATTGTCTTTTCGCTGCGCTCACGGGCCGCCGCGATGATCCAGCGGATGCCGAGCGCCTGACGCCGCGAGGTGCGAACCTCGACCGGCACCTGATAGGTGGCGCCGCCGACGCGGCGGGAGCGGACTTCGATCGACGGCATCACGTTGTCGAGCGCCTGCTCGAACACCTTGAGCGGATCGCCCTTGGTCTTGCCTTCGATCGTGTCGAAAGCGCCATAGACGATGGACTCGGCCACCGACTTCTTGCCCTCGTACATGATCGAATTCATGAACTTGGAAACGACCAGGTTGCCGAACTTGGCATCCGGGTTGATTTCACGCTTTTCCGCTGAATGGCGACGGGACATCGGGGTTCTCTGTCTCTATCTCGTTCTTTAGCGATCCCGGGTCTCGCTTCGCTCGCCCGGGACGACCTTCGCTTCGCTCAGGTCACTTCGGACGCTTGGCACCGTACTTCGAACGGCGCTGCTTGCGGTTCTTGACGCCCTGCGTGTCAAGCACGCCGCGCAGGATGTGGTAGCGCACGCCCGGAAGGTCCTTCACGCGGCCGCCGCGGATCATCACCACCGAGTGCTCCTGGAGGTTATGACCCTCGCCCGGGATGTAGCCGATCACCTCGAAGCCGTTGGTCAGGCGGACCTTGGCGACCTTGCGGAGCGCCGAGTTCGGCTTCTTCGGCGTGGTCGTGTAGACGCGCGTGCACACGCCGCGCTTCTGCGGGCTCTGCTGGAGCGCCGGCACCTTCTTCTTCGCCTTCTGCACCACCCGCGGCTTGCGGATCAGCTGATTGATCGTCGGCATGCTCGCCTTTGCCTCTTCGACGCTTCCTGGAAGCGTCGCCCAAGCTTTGACCGAAACGCGTCAGGCGCCCCGGCGTTCACGTTGCGGACCGGACCCGCGCGCAAAACGAAATCGCGCCATCCGCCCCGGCGGCGGAGGACGCTTGAAGGCCAGAGGACCGCGGATATGGACCCGCGGTCTTGAACCAGTAATCTGACAATCGTTCGACGTCAGCGGCAGCGTCTGAGCTTCATTCGTCGAGGCTGGAGCGACCCATCCGCAGCCGAAAAGATCAACGATCTTCAGGGTTTAGCGGGTTTCGGGGCAAAACCGTTCCGACTGGCGAAGCTCACCGCCTGCCGTAAGT
>JAIESI010000244.1 GCA_019746135.1 Xanthobacteraceae bacterium | reverse complement strand
CAATCGACGTGCCTCACTCACCCACGCTGATGCCGGCACGAATCTGAAATCATTGCTCAAGGCCGAAGCAAAGAAGCACGGCTTTGATATCGCCGGCGTCGCGCGCCCGGACGCAGCGCCGCTGGCGAAAACCCGGCTGCAGCAGTTCCTCGCCGAGGGCGCACACGGCGACATGATCTGGATGGAGACCACCGCCGAGCGCCGCGGCGATCCGCACGTGCTGTGGCCCGAGGTGCGCTCGGTGATCATGCTCGGCCTCAACTACGGCCCGGACCATGATCCGCTGGCGATCCTGAAAGCGCGCGACCGCGGCGCGATCTCGGTCTACGCCAAGGGCTGTGACTATCACGAGGTCATCAAGCCGCGGCTGAAGGACATCGCCCGCTGGCTGATCGCGCAGGCGGGCGGCGACGTGAAGGTGTTCGTCGACACCGCCGCGGTGATGGAGAAGCCGCTCGCCGCCGCCGCTGGCCTCGGCTGGCAGGGCAAGCACACCAATCTCGTGTCGCGGCAGTTCGGCTCGTGGCTGTTTCTCGGCGCGATCTTCACCACGCTCGATCTGCCGCCGGATGCGCCGGAACCGGACAGCTGCGGCAGCTGCCGGGCCTGTCTCGACGTGTGCCCGACCGCGGCCTTCCCGGCGCCCTACCGGCTCGATGCGCGGCGCTGCATCTCGTACCTGACGATCGAGCACAAGGGCCCGATCCCGCGCGAGCTGCGCCCGCTGATCGGCAACCGCATCTACGGCTGTGACGACTGCCTTGCAGTGTGCCCGTGGAACAAGTTCGCGCAGGAGGGCCGCAACGCCAAGCTCGCCGCGCGCGAGGCGGCGCGGGCACCGCAGCTCGAAGAGCTGGCGCGGCTCGACGACGCGGCCTTCCGCAAGCTGTTCGCCAAGACCGCGGTGAAGCGCACCGGCCGCGACCGCTTCATCCGAAATGTTCTTATTGCAATCGGCAATTCGGGCGACACGGCGCTGGCGGCTTCGGCAGAGCGGCTGCTGTCCGACCCGTCGCCCGTCGTTCGCGGCGCGGCGGTGTGGGCGCTCGGACGGCTCGATCCGGCGCGCGCGGCAGAGCTCAGGCCGGGCCACGCCGCAGAGCCCGACCCAAATGTCGCAGAGGAATGGGCGTTGGCCGGCTAGTGTCGCCGGTGTTACGCTTTCGGCCAACGAACCAAAAGTTCGGCGAAAAATTCGGGGAGGAATGCCATGACCGTGATCTCACGGCGCGGCGTGCTGGCCGGATTGTCGGCGGCCGCCGTGCTTCGCTCAGGTCCCGCGCTCGCCGCCTGGCCGGAGCGCAACATCGCACTGCTGCACGGGCTGACCGCGGGCGGCGGCGTCGACGTCAGCGCGCGCCTGATCGCCGAAGGCCTGTCGCGGCGGCTCGGCCAGCAGATCGTCGTCGAGCCCAAACCCGGCGCGGCCGGAACGCTCGCCGCAGCGCAGGTCGCGCGCGCCGCGCCCGACGGCTACACGCTCGGCTTCATCCCGAGCGGCCACGCGGTCACCGCCGCCACCTACAAGTCGCTGCCCTACAAGGCGATCGACGATTTCACCATCGTCGGCCAGGCGATCGAATTTCCGTTCGTGATCGTGACGCATCCGGAGCATCCGATCCGCACCGTGGCCGACTTGATCAAGACCGCGAAGGCGCGCAGCGAGCCGGTGCTCGGCGGCGTGCCGGGCGCGGGCACGCCGCAGCATCTGCTGATCGAATATTTCTCGCGGCTGGCCGGCATCAATATCCAGGTGGTGCCGTTCCGCGGCGGCAATCAGGCGCTGACCGAGCTGCTCGGCAAGCGCCTCGACTTCCTGATCGATCCGCCGATCGCGCTGATCGGCCAGATCAAGTCCGGCGCGCTGCACCCGATCGGCGTCACCGGCGACGTGCGCTTTCCGCCGCTGCCGAATGTCGGCACCGTTGCCGAAGCCGGCTTCCCGGGCTTCTCCGTGACCTCCTGGATGGGCGTGGTCGGCCCGGCGAAGCTTCCGGCGGACATCGCCACGCGGCTCAACCGGGAGATCAACGAGCTGGTCGCCGAGCCCGCGGTGATCGAGCGCATCCGCGCGCTCGGCAGCGAGCCGAAGGCCGGCCCGCCGGAAAATTTCACCAAGCGGATCGCGACCGACATCGCGCGCTGGAACAAAGTGATTGACGAGGCCAAGATCGAGCGCATCTGATGCGCCTGGAATGAATACACTCGTCTGCTTCGGCTTTGGCACTTGCGCGCGGCACTTCGTGGCCGAGTTCGGCACGCGATTCGCGCGCGTGGTCGGCACGACGCGCGATCCGCACAAGATTGCCGCCGAGCCTGTCGAGCTTTTGATGTTCGAGGGCTCGTACCGGTCGGACGAGCTGGATAAGGCGATTGCGCAAGCAAGCCATCTGCTGATTTCGGCCGCACCGGGCGAGGCGGGCGATCCGGTGCTGGCCGAACTCCGCGATCAGATCGCGGCGGCGCCAAACCTGCAATCGATCGTCTATCTCTCGTCGACCGGCGTCTACGGCGATCACGCCGGCGCATGGGTCGACGAGACCACCGCGACCGTTCCGGCGCATGCGCGCGGCGGCGCGCGGGTGAAGGCCGAGCAGGACTGGCAGGCGCTGGCCCGGACGCGCCGCGTTCCCGTTGCCGTCCTGCGGCTCGGCGGCATCTACGGCCCCGGCCAGAATGCGTTCGTGCGGCTGCGCGCCGGCCGGGCGCACCGCATCGACAAGCCGGGCCATGTGTCGAACCGCATCCATGTCGCCGACATCGCGCAGGCGATCGACGCCGTGTTCACCCGCCGCTTCGACGGCGTGGTGAATGTGACCGACGGCGCGCCCGCGTCGCCGAACGAGCAGATCGAATATGCCGCGACGCTGCTCGGCATCGAGCCGCCGCCGCTGCTGCCGTTCGACGAGGCGAAGCGAAGGCTGTCGCCGTTCCTGATGAGTTTTTACGAAGGCTGCGCACGGGTTCGCAACGAGAGGCTCAAGCAAGAGCTGGGCGTGACGTTGCGCTATCCGGATTATCGCGCGGGCCTCAAGGCTCTGCTCGCCGCAGGCTTCGAAGCAGAGCCGCTCTAGTACAGCCGAGCGGAAGTTTTGACTCCATCTGCGGCGAAGAGATTTAAGGAGTCGAATCGGCTGTGTTGTGGCA
>JAIESI010000140.1 GCA_019746135.1 Xanthobacteraceae bacterium | reverse complement strand
CCGAAAAATCATCCAACTGACCGAAAGCCTCTTAGCTCTGGCTGCTTGATACAGCAACGGTTCTCAGAAAGTGCAGCCCGAGCGTGATTGACGATCTAATTCCGCTATTGTCGCCACTTGACGCACCCCAGCGGTCCGCGGCAGTCAGCGCGCTGGTGAGTATGGGCCCGCCGGCACTACCCCGTCTTACCAAGCTGCTCGAACATAATGACCAATCCGTGGCGATTTCCGCGAGTGTCGCACTGAATCGAATCGGAGGCCCGGCCATTCCCGCACTGACGCGGGCAGTTAGTTCGGGGAGCGATCGGGTCGTTGTCCACGCCGCAAATGCCTTGTGGTGGATGGGTCCCGGCGGAAATCCCGCTTTGCCGGCTCTTCTGGAAGTCGTCGGCTCGGAAAAACATTCTGACGCATCGCGCGTTGCCGCAGCGCGGACCGCTCTGAAAATCGACGCAGCAGCATGCCGCGAGTCGCCTGTGATGTTGTCTGGCATTCCGATGCTGATTCGCGTCCTCGAGCACGGCAGCTTTTTGCATCAAGGCTGGGCCGCAGAGACGCTGGGCGGCATTGGTCCAGCAGCTCGGGACGCTCTGCCAATGCTGCGCAAGCGCCTCAAATTGCCCAGCGAGGACGTCGACACGGGCCGCCTCGTCCGGGACTACGTCCGACGAGAGGCCGAAGCGGCCATCTCTGCAATCGAGTCGGGTTCAGCCGGAAATAGGAGCGACAGCCCATAAGTAACTCAACAATCACCCAGCTTGGGAGTGCCACATTATCCGAGATGGGCAACTCCGTCATTTGCAATCGGTACATGATCGGCTTGGCCAAGTCTCTCAACGCGTCTCCTTTATTTGTCCTAGCCTGTTTGATTTCCTTGGGCACGCCGACGATCACGATCTCGTCTCCCTCTGGGTGGCGCGATCACGAACTGCTCACGGTGCGTCCTTTCGAGTAAGCTGTCATGCTCGAAGGTTCTGAACATGGCGCCGGACAGCGGTCCGTGAGGTAAGGTTATCGGCTGATACCGCTCTCAATTGAGCCGCGCCACACACGATGAGCTCGCTGCGTCCGTGGAGATAAGATCTTTTGCCTGGCGGCTCAAGTAGCTGTGAGGGGACGACGAAGGCGTGCCGCTACTGCACGCATTTATTTCTCGCTGCGCGGAGAATGACGCTCGGCCGACCAGCCGAAGGCCGGGAGGTCTGTTCTAAAGCGCTCCAGATGGTTCATTGACCGCGCAGCTATCAACAGGTATCGCCAGGTGATCAAGTCGATCACCCGTTCGATTGCCGTTGCGGTGGCCAGAAGACAGAATGCCAGTGCGCGGGCATCGCGACACTGACCAGAAGATACGCCCGCCGCCAGGGGCTGGAATCGACCACACGCCCGCGAGGCCGTCCCCAGAAGCGGCGATTTGGTTCCTGACACCTTTTATTTTCTCTTGGGGAACCATTATCCGGTTCCCGCCGGCGTCCGAAACTCCTGGGCTATCGCAGGTAGAACCGAAATGCCGAGAGAAAGTAGAGCTAACAAAGTAGGTTTCGCGACCGGACGAGTTCGCTCTCGTCAGAGTTGCGTTATTGCGATCGCTTGATACTCCATTTTCTTCGCTCTTCTCTCCGCTTACTCAGTGGGCGCAGCGGAGGTTTCACACTTCCTTTTTATCACGATCTCGCGAAGCGCCGTCTCGCCCACCGCGCGGCCAGATATCCGCCCCCGCCGTACCAGGCTACATATACGAGCACGGTGAACACGTTGACGCAGTTGGCGCCGCAGACGTTGGACAAAGCCGCTCGCGCACGCTCAAGAAGCGGGAGGAGTGGAAGGTCCAGTGCGTAATTCCATCCGAAGAGCATGAACCCTTCGTCTCCTCCCTTTAGCGCACCAGCAATCACAAATGAAACAAAAACTGCCAGCCGCAGCATAATCCACACAACGGCACAAACAACTGGCCGCCGTAGTGAGAACGCAATCCAGACAAGTAAAGCGTGGAACGGCAGCGAGATCGCTGCCATGATGGCTACCGTGAAAGGGGACCTCCAGGTAACAAGGTACGCAAACACAAAGGGCAGTGCAGTTACGACGAGCAGGAGTCTGCGTAGCGAGAACTGCAGAGGCCGCGGTTCCCGTCGATTGTTGACTCGATCAGTTTCATTCACGGCTATCTTGTCACCTTTTCAGTTAGCCGAGCATCACGAGCTCCTGCATCAACCTTGCGCGCCTTCGCTAACGTAACTGAGTCTTACCCTTGCTGTACGGTTCGCGTCGAATACATGGACTGCACCCAGCGACCAAATAGATAGCCCGCCACGGGATACCAAAGCAGACAGATGTACCAGTAGTCAACTCCAATGGAACCTGCCAAAAGGAACAATGGAAGATCAAGGTGGACTTGCCATGCGAAGGCGGCAAACCCTTCGTCGCCCGGAATTCGAGTCCCCCGCATCAAAAATATCACGAAGACCGTCAACCTCAGAGCGGACCAAGCAATGGCGCAGGGGACTGGACGACGCAACAACAGACCGGCAACGATTAATGCCGCGTTAAAGATCACTGCAGCGACGATCAGGCCAAGCGGGGTGTCCCGATAAGGATTCCACCACAAGAATACGCTAAGTAGTACTACAGCGAATAAAAGATGTTTGAGCGAAAACTGCCATCGCGACAAAGGACTCACGTTAGCACTCATGGCGTTATCGTGCCACCTTGGTCTCGATGCGCGCGCGAATAAAGCTATGCACGTACTGGTCGTCGTCGATCGTCGTATGCGAAGTGGATCTCCCCAATTGGGTATTCACATCGATATTGTCCTCGGATCCGGGAATGCTCGCTCCGTGAACTGGAGTTAGGGTTGGCTGCCAAAGGTTGGTATGAAACTGCGATAGTGGCGGGCGTTGTGTCTCTGCGCTCAGATAGACGTCCGACAGGTTGCCGATTGCGTCCACGTACGCAGTGTAGGGAACCGTAAACGGCGGAAGCATCGTCACGTTTTGCGACAGCAGCTCCGTCAGATCGTACGTCGAACCGCCCCCATGGCTATGCCCGAAGATGGATACTTCTCGCACCGCGTGGTCGCGCAACTGGTGCCG
>JAIESI010000358.1 GCA_019746135.1 Xanthobacteraceae bacterium | reverse complement strand
GCGCGCAGTCAACTTCCTTGCAGGCGTCCACGCCGCCGCGATACTCATTTGGCTCAATTGAGGACACGCCCTAGTCACGCGCCGAAACAAAAGCCAACGGCCGGACCGGCGTCCGGCCGTTCCGTTGAGGGCACGGCCCCCGGCTGCGACAGCTACTCTCCGGACGGCAACGCCGGGCTCTGGATGACCTTCAGGATCTCCGGCCGGTCCTGATTTTCCACGACCAGGAATTCGTCGGTCACGGTCCGCAGCTTTGCGGTGAGCGCGCCGGCGATTGCGCCGATGTCGGCGCGGGCGTGCTCGCGCACGATCGCGCGGATCGCATCGACGTGCTGGTCGACGATCGACATCGGGATCTTTTTCAGATCGGGCGTATGCTCGAGCAGCCGGCAAAGGCTGTCGGCCGCCCGCGCCACCTCGGGAAAGCCGAACGTCTTGCCGGCGCCCTTGATGTCGTGGGCGGCGAGAAACAGCGCCTGGCTGGTTTCCGGCGAAAGCTGCTCGTTTTTGACCGCGCGGCGCGCGGCGTCGAGCCGTCCGCATTCACTCTGCATCCAGTTGGCGAAATCGGCGGAGAGCCGTTCCAGCGCCCGCTCGGCGGCCTCGACCGGGTCGGGCTCGCCCGGCGCGGCGTTGCGCAGCGTGCGGCGAAGCTTGCGCGTGTCCGGTGTAATCACCTCGTGGTCGCGAAACGCGACCGTCTTCGGCTTTTCCGGCTTTTCGCTGGACATCAGATCGATGCTCCTGGGCCCGACTCTGTTGGCGCTGTCTTCGCGCTTTCTTGGCGGCGCGTCAGGCCGGCGAGGCCGATGGCTTCGGCGGTTCGACGACGGCGGCGCCGCTGCGCCGCCGCTCCGGTCCGGCGTAGTTGGCGTTGGCGTTGCGCCGCCGGTCGGGCCCGAAATAGGTCTTGGTCCGGATGAACGGCCGCGGATGCGCGACCACATTGACGATCCGCTGATAGAGCGCCTTGGCCGAGATCGGCTTGGCGAGGAACTCGGTGATGCCGGTGTCGCGCGCGTCGGTGACGCGGTTCTTCTCGCTGTGGCCGGTGATCATGATGATCGGCACGAACGGGTTGGCGGTGGAATCGGCCTGCCGGATCATCTGCGTGAGCTTGAGCCCATCGAACACCGGCATCGCCCAGTCGACCAGCACGATGTCGGGCGCGTTGTGGGTGAATGCGTCGAGGCCGGTGGCGCCGTCCTCGGCCTCCATCACGTCGCGGGCGCCGAAACCGTGCAGCAGCGTCCGGATGATCCGCCGCATGTACGGATTGTCGTCGATGACCAGCAGGCGCAGGCGATTGAAATCGATGCGAACCATACAACCTCAGCGGCCCGGAATTGCTTACCTATCAAGAGTAGAGATTGCCCGTTAAGGAACGGTTTAGGATAAGAGCCGCGGTGGCGCCTCAGGTTTCGGCCGTCGCCCGGCCCACGCCGCGGGACCGGCCCGGCCGTCGCCCGAAGCGGGCTTCGCATGAGGGCCGTGGGCCACAGGGTGGGCACGGCCCGCCCCGGGGCCTGCGCTTGCAAGGCGGGTTCGACCTGCTAACCATCACCCGGCCGCGCCGGAAACGGCGCCTCAGAGGAACTCCTGTTGTCATGCACCGCAGCACCGATCGCATTCTCACCACCCATGTCGGCAGCCTGATCCGCCCGGAATCGGTCCGCGCGCACCTTCGCGCCAAGCAGAAGGGCGAGGGCTATGACGCGGTGGCGCATGCGCAGACGCTGAAGGAGGAGGTCGCCGACGTGGTGCGGCATCAGGCCGAGGCGGGCGTCGATGTCGTCTCGGACGGTGAGTTCGGCAAGGGCATCTCCTGGTCGCAATATGTGATCGAGCGCATGGCCGGCTTCGAGCGGCGGCCGTTCACGCCCACCGGCAATCCGTTCATGCGCGGCGCCGACCGCACCCGCTTTGCCGAGTTCTACAAGGAGCTCGATGCCCGCGATCACGTGCAGGTGACGACCGACTCGGTCGTGGTCGGCCCGATCAGCTATTCCGGACAGGCCGCGCTGCAGCAGGACATCGACAACTTCAAGGCGGCGTTGAAGAAGGTGAAGGCGGTCGAGGGGTTCCTGCCGGTCGCGGCGCCCGCGTCGGTGATCCCCGACCGCAAGAACGAATTCTACAAGAACGACGACGAGCTGATGGAGGCCATCGGCGCGGCGATGCACGACGAATACCGGCAGATCGTCGACAACGGCTTCCTGGTCCAGCTCGACGACGCGCGCGCCGCCGTCACCTACGACCGCATGGTGCCGCCCGGCACCATGAAGGACTATCGCAAGTGGGTCGCCAGGCAGATGGCAATCACCAACCGTGCGATCGAAGGCATTCCCGCGGAGAAGATCCGCTATCACGTCTGCTGGGGCAGCTGGCCCGGCCCGCACACCACCGACGTGCCGATGCGCGACATCATCGATCTCATCCTCAGCGTGCGCGCCGGCGCCTTCGTGCTGGAGATGGCCAACCCGCGCCACGAGCACGAATGGCAGGTGTGGAAGGACGTGAAGCTGCCGAAGGGCGCGGTGCTCATTCCCGGCGTGATCAGCCACGTCAGCAACGTGGTCGAGCATCCGGAGCTGATCTGCGAGCGCATCGTGCGGCTTGCCAAGCTCGTCGGCCGCGAGAACGTCATCGCCGGCAGCGACTGCGGCTTCGCCCAGCAGCCGACGCACCAGCGGGTGCATCCGAGCATTCAATGGGCCAAGCTCGAGGCGCTGGCCGAGGGTGCAAGGCTCGCGAGCAAAGAGCTGTGGGGCAGGGGGAAGAAAGCGGCGAAGAAGCCGGTGGCAAAGAAGGCGGCGGCGAAAAAGCGCGCCGCGAAAAAGAAGCGCGCCGCCTGACCCCGGTCATTCCGGGGCGCGCCGACAGGCGCGAACCCGGAATCCATACTCCGCAGCAGTGGTTATGGATTCCGGGTTCACGCGCCATAGCGCGTCGAAGACGCGCGTGAACGCGCTTATGGCGCGTCGAAGACGCGCGTGAACGCGCTTATGGCGCGTCGAAGACGCGCGTGAACGCGCTTATGGCGCGTCGAAGAC
>JAIESI010000221.1 GCA_019746135.1 Xanthobacteraceae bacterium | reverse complement strand
CTGGCCGTACTGGTCGAGGATCGGGGAGGCGGCCATCGGTCAGGTCTCTCGCTCTCAGGCCATGCCCAGCGCTTGCAGATACAGTTCGAGGATCGCCTCCTCTTCCTGCCGTTCGTCGTGATCCTTCCGGCGCAGCGAGATGATCTTGCGCAACACCTTCACGTCGAAGCCGTTGGCCTTGGCCTCGGCGAAGACATCCTTGATGTCGGCCGCAAGGCCGGCCTGTTCCTCCATCAGGCGCTCGATGCGCTCGATGATGGATTTCAGTTGGTCGGCCGCGACGGAGGACGGATCGACGGCGGGGGCGGGCGTGGCGGCCATCTAGGCAGCTCCGACCAAGGCGGAGCCGCTGATCATCTCCCAGCGCGTGTCCCGGCATTCGACGAAGGTCACACCGGGAAGAACCTCTCGGCCGAGCGAGGCGGCCTCCCGATCGCGCCATGCCGGGCCCATGCGCAGCGCGCCGTTCGCACGCCGGTAGACGTTCCGGAACTCGCCCTTGCCGAGCGTCGGCGCGCGGTACGGGCCGAGCGTGCGAGCGGAGAGGCTGCGAAAGTCGCCGCCCGCCTCGGGCGGGAGGATCGACGGAGCGGTCGAGGCAACCATGGCGGTGATCCTTTAGAGGGAGGTGGAGGTGAGGGCCCGTGTGATCGCATCGCGCTTCATGCGGTCGAACAGGCGGTAGACGGCGCTCATGTAGCGAGGCCGATCCCGCTGCCGCTCGATGCGTGGGACCATCCAGCGCGGCGTCCGGCCACCCTCCGAGAGCCAGCCCGGTGCCCTCTCGGCTATCGCCCGAAAGTAGGCCCGGCGGCGCTTGAGCGGGATGCGCTTCCAGTGATCCCAGCAGATCCACACCCTGTCGGGCTCGCTGTGGCGCCAGCGCCGGCAGAACGGCACGCAACAGGGAAGGCGCACACGGTCGGACATCAGAAGCCCGCCCGCAGACTGGTGCCGAGCGGTCGGCGATCGAGCTGACCGCGCCGATCGTCGGCCTCGTAATCCTCGACCCGGCGATCCCGACGGACCGATGTGACATCGCCGCCAGCCACACGGGGCATGGCGCGGTAGCCGTACTCGGCCGCGCCGCCGCCGGCCGCGTGGATGCCGAGGAAGGCTGCCCAGGTCCGGTCGGCGTGATCGTCGTCGCGCTCGGCCACGAACCGCGGCGCGCCCGTCGCCGAGGCGACCTTGCGGAGCTTGTGGAGATCGGAGCGCAGCGCGACGTCGCCCTCTCGGATACGCACGGTGCGATCCTCGAACCGCTCCTTCCCCGCGGTGGCCATCACCAGCTTATTCGGAGGGGTGAACAACACCCCCTCGACACGGCTCGCGCCGTAGCGGCGCTGCGCATCCTCGACCGGCTTCTCACCCATGCCGGTCTGATCCATGCAGAGGCGGCCGACGCGGTAGCGGCGCATCAGATCGTCGAGCGCATCATCCTGGGCAGCGAAGCTCGCGCGCTTCAGCTCCACGCGCTCGCGGTCCCAGAGCACGTCGCCGATCTGCTCAAACACCTGGGCAACCCACAGGTCGTTGCGCCGGCCGATGTCGTTGCCGATGAAGCAGACACCGCCCTGGTAGCCCGCCGGGTCGCCGGCACCCGGATCCTCGCACGAAGTGATGAGATCGTAGGACAGCCAAGCGCTGGCCTCATCGAGCCATTTCAGCTCGTATTCCTGGGCCCAGGTGTCCTCATCGCCGACGCCGGAGCGCAGCTCTTCGATGTCGCGCGGCAGGCCGTCGGCCACAGCCTGATAGATGTCGACCTCGTGCCGGGACCACTGATCATCGCGGCCGGTCATCAGCTCGTAAAACTTGTTGCCCTTGCCGTTGGGCGTCGAGGTGACGCGCAGTTTCCAGCCGGCCGAGATCACCGGGAACAGCGCCCGCCAGATCGCGCGGCTGTCCTTGTGGAACGCGAACTCGTCGAGGAAGACGTTGGCCGAGAAGCCGCGAGCCGTATCCGGGTTGGCCGGAAGCGCGGTGATCTTCGAACCGCCCGGAAGCGTCACCTCCAGCGCCTTGTAGCTGCCTTCGCCGCCCTGCCAGTCGAACTCCGCATCCTCGAAGGCAAGATCGTAGGCCTTGGCGTGCTTCTTCACGCCCTCGTTCATGGCCTCGGCCGCCTGCCGCTCGCCGCGCGACAGGATCACCCACCGCTCCCGCCGGCCCATCACGGCCGCCTCGAAGCAGCTGTCGACCACCTCCAAGGTGGTGGTGAAGGTCTTGCCGGTCTGGCGGGCGAACATCCCGATCTTGAAGCGGGATTTATCCAGCAGCCAATCCTGCTGGTAGGCATGGAGCGGGACTGCGATTGCCATCGATACTCGAACCCGTCGGCGCCCTCGCGAAATCGCTGGAGCCTGACGGTGCCGTCGACAGCGTGCCCGGCTGTGGTCGCCGCGCCCAGAACGACCAAACGCGAGAACGTACCCGGGTGCCGCCGTCTGCGAAAGCGGGGGGCGGGGCACCCCGACCTCGACCGGGGCGAGGCGGCATAATATTTTCCTAGCAGCAATCACCGCTCGAAGATCCCGTAGACGTCCTCGCGGATCTTCTTCAGCACAGCAGCGCCATCGATCGCCTTGCCGGCTCCCTCGACCTCGCCGACAGCAACCTCCGCCGCCTTCATCAGCCGGTCCTTCGCTTCCGCCTCCAGCTTGGTCCGGCGCTCGGCCGAGAGCTTCTGCCCCTGGATCACCGCAAGGTTCGCGCGGGCCAGCTCCATTACGCCCTTCGTGCCGATCTTGCCGCCGTCGGCCTGGACGAGCTCGAGCACGAGAACCTTCAGGAACTCACCGAGCACCACCGTGCTCTGATCGACCTTCTCCGCCGTGAACTGGGGAGCGATGCCCTGGAAGATGTGCCGGGCGTCGTTGAGGCGGTTCGACATCGCCGCGAGCGCCACGCTCTTGCGGTTGAA
>JAIESI010000103.1 GCA_019746135.1 Xanthobacteraceae bacterium | reverse complement strand
TTCGCAGGCATAGCGTGCCTGCCGTCAGGCAGAAATTCCACTTAGCGCCCTGTGCAAAATTCCGGGACCGGCTCTGATGGCGTTCCTTGCTGCGGTATATCTGGTGGTTGGATTTGCGGGCGAGATTGCGTGCGCAAAGGAACCCCTCGTCTCGACCAGCATAAGTGCCGCTTCGGACAAGGCCGACGAAGGCTCGAAAAAGGCTCCAACGGTGGTCGAGCATTGTTACACGTGCGCCCCCATCACCGTGCCCGTGGCCGCGTTGGTCTACATACCGGCCAGCATGTCTCTGCAAATGTCGTTCTCAAGCGACACTGCTGTTGACCTTGAAGCGCGCCTGCCGGAGTCGCCACCCCCGAAACATCTGATCTGAAGCCTTAGCCGCAGCGCGCAACTCAGTCGCGTTGTAGTCTTTTCGCTATTCAGGTCGGTAATATGCTTTTGGCTCGAGTGGCCGTGCGCCTGACGTGCGCACTGCTCATGATAGTTCCCGTCGAGGCTGCCGAACGTTCTTCGCGCGCCATCTCGCTGCCGCAGGCATTACAGCGTGCGTTGGCTGCGAATCCGCGATTGACCGCGGCCGAGCGTGATATCGGCATCGCGGGCGGCCTCCGCGTTCAAGCCGGTGCGCTTCCCAACCCAGAGGCCTCGTTCGAACTCGACAACGTGCTCGGAACGGGGCCGTACAAAGGGGTTCGGTCGGCCGAGACGACCCTGCAGCTTAGCCAACTCGTCGAACTGGGCGGCAAGCGGGAAGCACGCGTTGCAGCCGGCGAGGCCGGCATCGGCATGGCCGTCTGGCAGCGGCGGGCGACGCGTCTGGAAGTCCTGTCCGAAACAGCGATTGCCTTCATCACGATCATCAGCGCGCAGCGGCGCATCGAGATCTTCGATGAGCAGATCGCGAGCTTCGATCCGCTGATTCCATTATTGCAAAAACGCGTCCAGGAGGGCGCGTCCTCGCCTGCCGAAACGCTGAGGGCGCAGGTCGCCGCCGACCTGTTCCGGGTCGAACGGGAACGCGCCAAGGCGCTGCTGGCCACGGCGCGTCGCGATCTCGCGGTCCTAATGGGGGATGCCAGCCCGCAGTTCGGCAACGCCGTGGGACGGCTGGCAAGTACCGGTCAGCCGCCGCCGTTCAAGGCCGTACTCCAGGCGATCGACGCCAATCCGCAATTGGCGCGCTGGACCGCTGTCACCGCGCAGCGCAATGCCGAACTCCTTATCGCCCGGCTGAAGGCCATTCCGGACCTGCGCATTTCGGCCGGCTGGCGGCATTACCGGGACACGAACGACAACGCGGTGCGACTTGGCGTTTCGATCCCGCTTCCGGTCTTCGACCAAAACACCGGTAACATCATCGCGGCACATGAGGCGCTCGCGAAGACGGATGCGGAGCGGGCGATCAACAAGCTGGTGCTGCTCAGTATCGCCGGCCGCGCCTACGATACTCTAACTGGTGCCCTGGCTGAGCTCAAGCTGTTGCGGTCGTCGGTCATTCCCAACGCCCGCAGCGCCGCCGAGACGATCCTCAACGGCTACTCGCAGGGCCGCTTCACCCTGCTCGAATTGCTCGACGTTCGGGGATCGCTGTTGCAGGCGCTGCTGCGCGAACAGGAGGCCCTGCAGAATTTCCATATCGCCGTGGCCACAATCGAAGGTCTCGTCGGCAATCCGTTTTCGCTCACGCACCAGAGTTCCCGATGATGAAGGCTATTGTCCGCTATTCCGTGTTCATTCTGATCGCCGCCGCGCTTGTTTACGGCGGCTATCAGATGCTGACGCCCGCGGCGCCGAAACCAACCCCAACAGAAAAGACCGAAAAGGAAGAGCACGCCGACAGCGTTGCGCTGAGCGATGCCAAGATCGAGACGGCAGGAATAGAGCTTGCGAAAGCATCGTCCGGCGTGCTGCGCGACAGCCTATTACTGAACGGAATGGTCCAGCCCAACCAGGAGTCGCTGGTGCAAGTCACGCCCCGATTTCCCGGGATCGTTCGCGACGTGCGCAAACGCATCGGCGACGTGGTCCACAAGGGCGATGTCCTAGCTGTCATCGAGAGCAATCAGAGCCTGACGCTGTATGAATTGAAGGCGTCGCTCGGCGGTACGGTGATCGATCGCCAGACGACCTTGGGCGAGTACGTCTCCGAGCAGAAACCGGCCTTCGTCGTCGCAGACCTATCGAACGTGTGGGTGGACTTCTCCGTCTACCGCCGCGACCTGAAACGGGTCAGCATCGGCGACCAGGTGTTCATCGATCCCGCCGATGGCGGCCCCGCGATCGAGGCCAAGGTTTCGTATTTGTCGCCGGTCGGTAGCAGCGACACCCAGAGCGCGATTGCCAGAGCTGTGGTGATGAATTCGAAACAGCGGTTGCGTCCCGGGTTGTTCATCACGGGCCGGCTGACCCTGTCTGCGAAGCAGGTAAGCGTAGCAGTGAAGTCGTCGGCGCTACAGACCTGGGAGAATCGCACGGTCGTGTTCGTCCGCAACGGAGGGAAATTCGAAGCACGGGATGTCGAGGTCGGCGAGCGGGATCCGCAGTTCGTCGAAATCACCTTCGGCGTGCTGGAAGGCGACGTCTATGCCGCGCAGAACAGTTTCATCATCAAGGCTGAACTTGGGAAAGGATCGGGAGACAATGACTGATGACGCTGCAATGACGTTGATCACCGCCCTCATCAGGCCGCACATGGAAGGCCACGTGGTGCGCGCGCTGCATGACATGCCCGACTTTCCCGGCTTCACTTTCGATGAGGTCCGAGGGCAGGGCCGCGGCCGCGGGCAAGGCGCTACGAGATTCACACATTTCGGAGTCTCCAGCCATGCTTGATGGCGTGGAACTGAGTAAGGCCTCTGACCATGACG
>JAIESI010000220.1 GCA_019746135.1 Xanthobacteraceae bacterium | reverse complement strand
GGACCAAGAAACGAGTCCGCCAAAAGCCCTTCAAAGGCCGCCGTATCACTCAGCTCTGATTCCGGGTACTAGACATCGCGTTTGTCGTCAAGAGTTCGAGCCCGGCCGAAACGCAAAAGCACCTCGAGGCGGAGGTGCGCCGCTGGCGGCAGGTGGTGGAAACGCGCGGCGTTCCGCAGCAATAGCGCGACGCCTGCTGCGTGTGCCGCTCGCGTTGGCGGGGCGGCAACGAGGAAGCGTGATCGCCCCCACCGGCTGCAGCGCGGCGTCGCTGATCGTCGACGGGCAGACCAATTTCTACGCCGGCGGCGGGCTGACCGCGGGCTTTGCCCACGCGTGATTGTCTTGCAACTCGTAGTTCAGCTTTGACCCCAAGGCGGACATCGCCGCCGCCCGTCGAGTCGGGCGAACGGCTTCTCTAGGTTTGCATCCGGCCAAGGTAGCCGGATGCGGCTTCGCGAACCCATCGACTGGCCGCCTCCGTCGGCATTTGCCGCGACATAGAGGCGCTCGGGCCTCAAACCCGGCGCATATGTGCCCAGGTATAATGGACAATGTCGCGGGCAAGGCGCACAAGGTTCCCAGCGATCGCCCGTGAGGGCGGGAGTGAGAGGGGGCGCAATGGTCGGGTCAACCGGCTCGGCCGTCGAGAACCGATCGACGGCCGCGCAAGATCTGTTTCACCTCGTGATGATCAAGCCGTCGCACTACGACGACGACGGCTATCCGATCCAATGGGTGCGATCGGCCATTCCGTCCAACACGCTGGCCTGCCTGAACGGACTTGCCGAGGACGCGCGGGCCCGCAAGGTGCTCGGTGCCGATGTCGAGATACGCCTGCACACCTATGACGAGACCAACCGGCGGGTGCGGCCGGACCGGATCGTCAAGGAAATCGCCAAGGCCGGCGGCAAGGCGCTGATCGCGCTGGTCGGTGTTCAGTCCAATCAGTTTCCCCGCGCCGTCGATCTCGCCACGCCGTTTCTCGACGCCGGTATGCCGGTCTGCATCGGCGGCTTCCATGTTTCCGGGTGCATCGCCATGCTGCCGGAATTGCCGGACGACATCCGCCAGGCGCAGGCGCGCGGCATTTCGTTGTTCGCGGGCGAAGCCGAAGAACAGCGGTTCGACCAGGTGCTGCGCGATGCGTGGAGCGGCCGGCTCGCCCCGCTCTACAACTTCATGAACAAGCTTCCCAACCTCCGCGGCGAGCCGCCGCCGATTCTCCCGGAAATTCACGTGCGCCGGACCTCCGGCTCGCTGTCGAGCATCGATCTCGGGCGTGGCTGTCCCTATCAGTGCTCGTTCTGCACGATCATCAACGTGCAAGGCCGCAAGAGCCGGTTCCGCTCGCCGGACGATCTCGAACGAACGGTGCGCGAGAACTACGCGCAGAACATCAAGCGCTTCTTCATCACCGATGACAATTTCGCCCGCAACAGCGATTGGGAAATCCTGTTCGACCGCCTGATCGCGCTGAAGAACGGCGACTGTCCCAGGATCGGCTTCACCATCCAGGTGGACACGCTGTGCCACAAGATTCCGAACTTCATCGAGAAGGCCGCGCGGGCGGGTGTCCGCCGCGTGTTCATCGGGCTCGAGAACATCAACCCCGACAACCTGATCGCCGCGCAGAAGCGGCAGAACAAGATCACTGACTATCGGGAAATGCTGCAGAAGTGGCGCAATCACGGCGCGATCACCTGCGCCGGCTACATCATTGGCTTCCCGGGCGACACCAAGGCTTCGGTGCTGCGGGACATCGAAATCATCAAGCGCGAACTGCCGCTCGACATTCTCGAGTTGTTTTATCTCACGCCGCTGCCGGGTTCGGAGGACCACCAGAAGGCATGGAACGCGGAGGTCTGGATGGACCCCGACATGAACAAGTACGACCTCAATCATCGCGTCGCCCATCATTCCAAAATGTCGGACGCGGAGTGGGAGGACGCATACCGCTCGGCATGGCAGGCCTTTTATTCGCCGGACCACATCCGCACCGTGCTGCGGCGCGCGGCGGCGTCCCGTCTCGGGCGGCCGGGCACTACCCTTTCGACCTTGCTGTGGTTCAAGCTGGTCAGCTCCTTCGAAGGCGTTCATCCGCTCGAAGGCGGCGCATTCCGGCTGAAATTCCGCCGCGACCGCCGGGCCGGATTGCCGATTGAAAATCCGCTGGTGTTCTACCCGCGCTACCTCGGCGAGAGCATCGTCAAGCTCTGGCGGTATGCGTCGGTCTACTGGAAGTGCAAAAAGATTCTGGACGAAGTTCTCGCCGCTCCGGACCGCTGGACCTACACCGACCTGGCGATTGCCCCGCCGCAGGCCGACGAGTTCGAGACACTCGATCTCTACAAGCAGACGGCAGGCGCAGACGCGGCATTGGCCCGAAAACGCCGGGCCGACGCGATTCGCGAGAAAACCTCGGTCAGCTTACAGCCAATGCCGTAAACGGCTGGCTGCGAGAGCGGACATCGCCGAGGCCACGAAGAAGCGCAATGTCCCGCTCCGCATCGTCACCATTGACGACGCCGAAGCTGCGGATATCGACGAGCAGCCGCTGGTGCTGGTGAGGCTGACGGCCAGCGCGGTCGCACGCCGCCGGTCAATGCGCTGGCCATGATCGATCGGGTGCGCGGGGCGTAGTGAAACGCAGTGTGGTGCGCAGGCGTGCTCTTTCTGCCTCGTTGCGGTTGTCGCACCGGTGTCCGCCATCAACCCTGAGCTGAAATAGGAATGCCATCTGCCGCTTCTAGTGCCTACTTTTCATAGAACGTGAGTCGTGATTCAAGATCGGGATGATTCCCGAGGCAAGAGAAGTCTGCGTTT
>JAIESI010000073.1 GCA_019746135.1 Xanthobacteraceae bacterium | reverse complement strand
AGGTGTTGCTGCACAACCACTTTCGCTGATTTGGCGCCCCGATGCGCTTATCTCTGTGAGATATCCGGGCTAGAGCCTCGAAGGGCCGCCAACTGCCGGCCTCGATGATCGGCATGCGGATCACCGTCCCGTCTTTCGCCAGTGGCGCAATTGCGCTGCGGTACGCCTCGGCGGCGTCGCTCGCGGGATGGAGTTCCGCGATTTTGCCGTCGCGCTGATTTTCGATCAGCACGAGCCGCACTCCCGGAAGAACGTCGAGGAACGCTTTCGCGGCCTTTGCCCCGCGCCGCATCGATTCAGCCTGGCACGTGAAGGGCGTGACCACCAAGACCTCGGCGCCCAGCGCATCGAGATCTTGCTTGAGGTCGACCATGCCGGCCCACAAGGCGCCCCGCGCCGCCTCGTTGGCGCCGAATTCCGCGACCGTCAGGCCACCGGCCCGACAAGTAGTCTCGATCGTTACATAGAGCGGCGTCAGCGCCCGCAATGCGGCACCGGGATCGCGCCGTACCACTTTTGGGTCAATGGCGATCGACACGACATCGGGTCCCAAGACCGCGAGTGAGCGGCCCTGCGTATCGACCTCGACGACACCGACCGGGACACCGGCAACCCGCGCCCGCTCCGCCGTTACATGAGCAGTCAGGCTCTTGCCATCACCGCCTTTGTCCTGCGCGACGAAAATCACCGCCGGCAGCTTGACCGGCGCAGCGGCGATCTCAGATCTGCTGCGATTGCTCTTTGACATCGACTTCCCTCATTGTCCCGATCCTCAAGGGACCATCCGGCTGAGGGAACTTCGTCCGAGGTGAAAGAGTCTCGGAAATGAATGCAAAAAGCCCAGGCTTGGCCGACAACGGCCAACAACTATGCGCTTGGTGTCTCATCCCCCTGGATTACGAAGTCAAAGCCAAGCGATCGCCCCGTACCTACTACGATTGTCCGCTCGATGGTTCGAAGCCAAGTTGCGAGCGGCTTGAGTTCGAGCGCCGCTCGCCGAATGAGTTCGCGAACGTCGCCATACATCGCTTGAGCTACGCTTTCCTCCAGACAAGATCGAAGGTCATTGGCCTGTCGCGCCGTAAGCTCGATCTCCCATCCTCGTGCGGCGCGCCCCAGCAGACGGGCAAGCGTGAATTCGGGCGTCGCAAGCGCGTGAACCGGCGAGAGTAAGTTTGGGTCGATGTCGGCCATCATGGCGACGTAACCAAGCTGCAGTGCCGTGAAATTCCCGCCGCTGAACAGGAGATGCTGTGCCGCGACCATAGGCTCAGGAGCAAATGGATCCTGGCCTTCTTTGCGCGCCGCAGCTTGCTGTTCGCGTGCCCCCCGCGACAACACATGTTTCTCTTGGGTGACTTGGGTAGCGTGCGCACATGCCTTCGCAAGAGCCAACACGCAAGCGCAGGCACGGTCAATTACAATCTGGCGATGTGTGTTTTCCCGCCACATCGTATCCCTGAACTGACCGGTGACGGCTCTGAAGACATCCTCGGGACGCATAGCCGTCGGCACACGTGCCACCGCGCGCTTTTCTCCTTCGTCTCGCAAGTTTTCGAATAGCGCCAGGATCCGATCGAAGCGGGGCGTTCCTTCGTCTGCCGCTGCGCCTTTGGTTGGAATGCCTTCCACCCATGCACGCTCCGCCAGGATCGGAAGGCCGTCACCCTTCCTTACCATTTCAGGTCCGAATTCTTGATTGTCCCGCTTTAAGGCGAGCATCGCTCCTATTTCCGCATCACGAATGAATACTTCATACTCGAGGGCAGCCCGGATTGCGGGCTCGATTGCGTCTTTCCGGCGCCCACCCTTGCCGAGAGCATTGCGGATGCTCAACAGTGTCATCATTCGCAGAATAGGAGCTCCGGCACGGAATTCATCCAGACGTTCATGGCCAAGGCCATATACCGAGCCTTGGATTTCCAAATCATCAGTGACCAAGACTGCATAACGATCCGTCAGTTGGCTGATACGTTCCCATACTTGCGCCGAAACAGACGTCTTCCAGTCGCTAACGTGCGCGGGGCTTATGAGGAAGAAGGGAAGTATGGCGTGAATCGGAAATGCATCCGTTGGACGCTCTGCTTGATCGATTTCGGCACGGCACTCGGAAGCCAATTGCCTGATCAAGTCCGCGAGACGATCCAGGTCACCTAAAATAATCTCTTCCAATGTACGCTCCAGTGACAGAAAGCTTTCATTCGATGCTGACGCGGACCATGGCCGATCTCAGTTGCTTAGAGGCCGAGCGCCTTACGAACCTGGTCGCCGACATCGCCCCGCAGCCGGCGCACGCGTCGTCCGATCATCACCAGGTCGGGGTCGCTGAGTGCTGACCTAATGATGCGCCGCAATTTTTTCGATTTTAGTGCTTGCGCGACGTAGCTAAGCAATTCCCGAGCATCGGGATCGTCAGGCGCTTTCACATTATGTTGCCGCCACCCCTCCGCGAGGTCGCGCTCACGCTGTTCCGCTTTTCGCTCTGCTTCTGCGCTGCGGTTATCGACCGGCTTCTGAGCAGAACCATCAGGCTCAATGAACGCCGTCGTCTCACGCCATCCGGCCAAGCGCAATTTGGCTTTGAGTGACTGTTTTTCAGCACCGGGAAAGGTCGTGAACCCCTCAAAACGCGATCCGCCGTTGGTCGTCGAACCATTGTTATCAGGCATGTGACTAGGGTCCAGACTCATTAAATCCACCATACCAGCGCGGCGGTCAGGCAGACAGCCGCCAGGTAGTTTCGCGCCAG
>JAIESI010000235.1 GCA_019746135.1 Xanthobacteraceae bacterium | reverse complement strand
GTGGCGTCGAAGTCGGCCTTGGTGGCCTTCATCTTCACCGCGATGCCGATCAGCTGGATCATCTCGCCGGCGTCCGGCCCGACGATGTGGCAGCCCACCACCCGGTCGGTCATGCCGTCGACCACGAGCTTCATAAACGTGCGGGTGTCGCGGCCCGACAGCGTCGCCTTCATCGGCTTAAACGAGGTCTTGTAGATGTCGACCTTGGGCAAGGTCCGGCACGCCTCGGCCTCGCTGAGGCCGACGACACCGACCTCGGGCTCGGTGAACACCGCGGTCGGCACCTCGGTGTGGTCGACCTTGACCGGCTTCCCCCCGAACACGGTGTCGGCGAAGGCGTGACCCTCGCGGATCGCGACCGGCGTGAGCGCGATCCGGTCGGTGACGTCGCCGACCGCATAGATGTGCGGCACATTGGTCTGCGAGAACGCGTTGACCGCGATTGCTCCGGCTTCGGTGAGCTTCACGCCCGCGGCTTCGAGGCCGAGGCCCCTGACGTTGGGCCGGCGGCCGGTCGCAAACATCACCTTGTCGACCATGACGTCCTGGTGGCCCGAGAGCTGCACGCAAAGCCCGTGATCCACCTTCTCGATCGCCTCGACGATCTTGCCGGTGATGATCTTGATGCCGCGCTTTTCGAGTTCGGCGCGCAAATGGCTGCGGACCTCGTCGTCGAAGCCGCGCAGGATGTTCTCGCCGCGATAGACCACGGTCACGTCCGAGCCGAGCCCGTTGAAGATGGTGGCGAACTCGAGCGCAATATAGCCGCCGCCCTGGATCAGGATGCGCTTCGGCAATTCCTTGAGGTGAAACGCCTCGTTCGACGAGATGACGTGCTCGCGGCCCTCGATGTCCTTGCCGAGCGACGGCGAGCCGCCGGTGGCGATCAGGATGTGCCTGGCACGAACGGTCTCGCCGGTCGCGAGCAGCTTCACGGTGTGCGGACCGGTGATCTCCGCACGGCTTCGCACCGCCTTGACCTTTGCGCGCTCGAGGATGCCGCCATAGGCGGCTTCCAGGCGGTCGATTTCCTTGTCCTTGTTGGCGATGAGCGTGGCCCAGTCGAATTTGGGCTCGGGCAGCGTCCAGCCGAAGCCCTTGGCATCCTCGAATTCGTCGTGGAAGCGCGAGGCGTAGACCAAAAGCTTCTTCGGCACACAGCCGCGGATCACGCAGGTGCCGCCGAAGCGATACTCCTCCGCGATCGCGACCTTGGCGCCATAGCCGGACGCGATGCGGGCGGCGCGCACGCCGCCCGAACCTGCTCCGATGACGAACAGATCGACCTCTTCCGACATGGTTTCTTCCGACTTGGCCTCACCTGCCCCGCAACATCCGGCCGGCAAACCGTCAGATAAGGTTGTGCCCGCGCTTTTGCATCTCGGCGCGGAACTTGGCGTCGACCTCGGCCGCAAGACGGCGCGACCAGTCGTCGGCGGCCTTCATGGATTCTTCCAAGGCCTTGGGCTCTTCGGAAATGAGCTTCCGGCCCAGCGGCGTTTTGAAGAACGCAAGTGCCTCCTTCAGCTCCTGCTCGGTGAAATGCGCGGCGTAGATGCGCGTCAGCTCCTGCTGCATCTCCACCTTGCGCGGCGCGAAGTCGGCGGCGAGCTTCTGCGCCACCGCGTCCAGGTCCCTGGCGAGATTGGGATTGGTCTGCATGAAGAAATTGCGGTGATACTGGATCACGCCGTTGACCAGCGGGTCGTAGGCCGCGGCCGCGCCCTTGAGGTCAATCAGCTCTTTCGCCAGCAGAAGCTGAGCCGGGGTGACAGGCGGCTGCGCCGGTGCGGCCGCGGGCCTTTGCTGCGCGGCGGGCGCCTGTCTCTGCTGCTGAGCCATCGACGTGACCGGCAGCATGGCTCCGAGCAGCGCGGCGGCACCGAGCACGGTGGCGAAATGGCGAAGTGACATGCTGCAACTCCCTTCAAAGCTTTGGTTATGGCCGTTCGACCACGCGGGCGCCGGCGGGCCCGGCCAGAATAGCGGCTTGCGCCATCCCGATGAACAGCCCGTGTTCGACCACGCCGGGTATGCTGAACAGCCGTTCGGACAGCGATTTCGGGTCGGCAATACGCTCCAGCCTGGCGTCCAGGATCCAGTGGCCGCCGTCCGTGACGAAAGCGTGGCCGTTTTTGTCCTGCCGGAGCGCAGCCGGTGCCCCGCACACCGCCTCGACCGCGCGTTTGGTGGCGCCGAAGCCAAACGGCATCACCTCGATCGGCAGGGGGAAACGGCCGAGAACCGGCACCCATTTGCTCTCATCGGCGATCACGACCATCCGGCCGGAGGCCGCCGCCACAATCTTCTCGCGCAACAGCGCCCCGCCCCCGCCCTTGATCAGGGTCAGGTCGGGGCCGATCTCGTCGGCACCGTCCACGGTCATGTCGAGCTCGGGCGTGTCGTCGAGCGTGGTCAGCGGCACACCGAGCTGTTCGGCCTGCAGGCGGGTCGCTTCCGAGGTGGGGACGCCGACCACCTGCAAGCCCGAGCGGACGCGTTCGGCGAGAAGCTCGACGAAGTGCTTTGCGGTCGAGCCCGTGCCGAGACCAAGCCGCATGCCGGGACGCACCCACCCCACCGCGACCGCGGCGGCTTGACGTTTCTGCGCTTCGATGTCCATGAACAGGCGGGCGCTTCAAATGGAAAACCGGCCGAACTTCTAGCCGCGTTTAGGACCGCAGGATAGCTCGAACATGGCCTTGACCGTCGTATTCGACCTCGACGGCAC
>JAIESI010000047.1 GCA_019746135.1 Xanthobacteraceae bacterium | reverse complement strand
GCTGCCATGCCGTAGAAGAGCTTCCGCCGCCAAGCCGCCTCTTGACCTTCCTCATACAAGGGTGGGCCAAGGCGCCATCAGCGCGTTTACGCGCGTCGTCGACGCACTATGGCGCCGGGCCCACCAGTTTCTTGCGCGGCGTGAAGAGGTGGGCACGCCGCGGAGCCTGTCATCGGGCCGCGCTTCGCGCGGACCCGTTGGCGGCTTTGCCCACCCCACGGCGTCAGCTCTTCAACACCCTGCCCGCCACCGCGTCGAGCTTCTTGATCAATTCCGGATCGCGCGCTTCGGGCGCGGTGATCAGCGCGTTGTCGAGCGCGCGGTCCGAGCCGATCGGGCAGCCCTCGTGGTCGCGGGGAAAATCCTGCGCCAGCCGCGCCACCAGGCGCTTCGCCTTCTCGGCGTTCGCATTCAGCATCTTGATGATGTCTGCGACCGTCACCGCATCGTGGTCGGGATGCCAGCAGTCGAAGTCGGTCACCATCGCCACCGTCGCGTAGCAGATCTCCGCCTCGCGGGCGAGCTTGGCCTCCGGCATGTTGGTCATGCCGATCACCGAATAGCCGAGGTTCTTGTAGGTGAGGCTTTCGGCGAGCGTCGAGAACTGCGGCCCCTCGATGCAGACGTAAGTGCCGTCGCGCACCGCGGTGATGCCCTCGGCCAGCGCCGCATTCGCAAGATGAATGCGGAGCCGCGGCGACACCGGATGCGCCATCGAGACATGCGCCACCAGCCCCTTGCCGAAGAACGAGCTCTCGCGCTTGTGGGTGCGGTCGACGAACTGGTCCACCAGCACGAAGGTGCCGGGCGTCAATTCCTCCTTGAACGAGCCGCAGGCCGACAGCGACACGAGGTCGGTGACGCCGGCGCGCTTCAGCACGTCGATATTGGCGCGGTAGTTGATGTCGGACGGCGACAGCCGGTGGCCCTTGTCGTGGCGCGGCAGGAACATGACCGGAAGCCCTGCCAGCGTGCCGGCGCGCACCGCGCCGGACGGCTCGCCCCATGGGCTCGGGATCCGCACCTCGCGCACGTTCTCCAGCCCCGGCAGATCGTAGATGCCGGAGCCGCCGATCACGCCGAGCACGGCCTTGGTCATGTCGCTGTCCTCAAACGTTCATAAAGAGAAAAGGCCCCTGAGCTTTTGAAGCACAGGAGCCTTTCGTCAAGCCATCGGAACGTTCGCGCTTCAGTGCGCGTCCTTCCAGACCTTCTTCTTGGTGAAGTACAAGAGCCCCGCGAACACCAGCAGGAAGACCATCACCTGGAAGCCGATGCGCTTCCTTTGCTCGAGCTTCGGCTCGGCCGCCCACATCATGAAGGCGGTGACGTCCTTGGAATACTGATCGACCGTGGTCGGCGCGCCGTCGGTGTAGTCGACGCGCTTGTCGGTGAGCGGCGGCGGCATCGCGACGGCGTTGCCGGGGAAGTACTTGTTGTAGAACGTGCCCGGCGGCAGCTGGAAGCCCTGGGGCGGCTTGTCCTCGTAGCCGACCAGCATCGCGTGGATGTAGTCGACGCCCTGCTCCTGGAACTGGGTGAACACGTCGAGGAGGAACCAGAGCCCGCCGCGCTCGTAACTGCGCGCCTTGGCCAGCACCGAGAAGTCCGGCGGCACGCCGTTGTAGCGCACGCGCGCCGCGTTCTCGTTCGGCCACGGCGGCGGGAAGCGGTCGGCCGGGCGGCCGTCGCGCTCGAACATCTCGCCCTGATCGTTCGGGCCGTCCTGCACCTTGTATTCGGCCGCAATCGTCTTCACCTGGCCTTCGGAGAAGCCGATCTCGGTGAGATTGCGGAATGACAGCAGGTTGAGGCCGTGGCAGACGCTGCAGACCTCGCGATAGACCTTGAAGCCGCGCTGCAGCTGGCCCTGGTCGTATTTGCCGAACGGGCCCGAGAACGACCACTTCTGGCGCGGCGGAATCGGGGCTTCGCCGGCGGCAAACGTCGTGGCTGTGCTGATGCCGAGCAGTGAGCCGGCAAGAGAAACAGAGAGAGCAAGGGAGAGGATGGTTCGCGACATGATGTTCTCCCCGCCCCTAGTGCGCCTTGCCCGAAGCCAGGATCGACTCGGAGATCGAGTTCGGCAGCGGCTTGGTCTTCTCGACCCAACCGAGCACCGGCAGGATGATGAAGAAGTGCGCGAAGTAATAGAAGGTCAGGATGCGCGCGGCGACGACGTAGCCGCCTTCCGCGGGCTTGGCACCGAGCCAGCCGAGGCCCAGGCACACGGCCACGAAGATCCAGAAGAACTGCCGGTAGAGCGGGCGATAGTTCGCCGAGCGCACCCGTGAGGTGTCGAGCCACGGCAGGAAGGCGAGGATGCCGATCGAGCCGAACAGCGCGATGACGCCCATCAGCTTGTTCGGGATCGCGCGCAGGATCGCGTAGAACGGCAGGTAGTACCACTCCGGCACGATGTGCTGCGGCGTCACCGCAGGATTGGCCGGGATGTAGTTGTCGGCGTGGCCGAGCCAGTTCGGCATGTAGAACACGAACCACGCAAAGACCAGCATGAACACCACCATCATGAAGCTGTCTTTGACGGTGGCGTAAGGCGTGAACGCGACGGTGTCCTTCTCGGTCTTCGGCTCGACGCCGGTCGGGTTGTTCTGGCCGGCCACGTGCAGCGCCCAGACGTGCAGCACGACGACGCCGGCGATCACGAACGGCAG
>JAIESI010000045.1 GCA_019746135.1 Xanthobacteraceae bacterium | reverse complement strand
TGGCCGCGCCGGATCCTCGTGTCGCCAACGCTCCACTCGGCGGCGCGGCTCGCGCCGGCGAACGAAGTGAGCGGCCGGCGCGAACGCCCTATGTTGGCCGCGCCGGATCCTCGTGTCGCCAACGCTCCACTCGGCGGCGCGGCTCGCGCCGGCGAACGAAGTGAGCGGCCGGCGCGAACGCCCTATGTTGGCCGCGCCGGATCCTCGTGTCGCCAACGCTCCACTCGGCGGCGCGGCGGCGCTATCATCCGGCCAGAACCAGCGACAGGAGGACGCGATGGCCGAGAAAAAGGTGCCGTATCAGGTCAACGGCAGGTCGTTCGAGGGGATGATCGTCTACGACGACAGCGTGAAAACAAAACGCCCGGCGATCTTCGTGCAGCCGGACTGGAAGGGCGTCTGCGCCGACACCATCGCCCAGGCGAAGACCGCGGCCGGCAAGGACTACGTCATGCTGATGGCCGACATGTTCGGCGCGGGCTACGGCGACAAGCCCAAGACGCGCGAGCAGCTCGCCGCCGGCATGAAAGCCGTGCACAACGACCTGCCCTTCACCATCGCCTGCGGCGGCGCAGCCTATAGCGCGCTGCTGTCGGAGGCGGACAAGCTCGGCCTGATCGACACCAGCAAGAAGGCCGCCATCGGCTTCTGCGCCGGCGGCGGCTTCGCGCTCGAGCAGGCGCGCGCCGGCGCGGACTTCAAGGCGACCATCGTCTTCCACGTCACCAATCCCAATCCCGTGGTTCCCGGCACGCCCTGCAACATCAAGGGCCGGGTGCTGGCGATCCATGGCCGCGCCGATCCGGTGACGCCGAAGCCGATGATGGACGCGCTCGAGGACGAGCTGACCAGGGCCAAGGTCGACTGGCACATCGTCACGTTCGGCCGCGGCGTCCACTCGTTCTGCGATCCCACCGCCAACAATCCGGCGGCGACGCAATACGACGAGAAGCTCTGCCGCACCTCCTACATGCTGATGCGGGACTTCTTCGACGAGACGCTGTGAGCGCAGCTTGCGCACCAGCGCGTTCACGCGCGTCGGCGACGCGCTGCCAGCGCGTTCGCGCGCGTCTTCAACCCGCTATGGACGGGCGGCGAGCACGAGCACCACTGGGCGTCAGCGGCCCGCAGTCACCGGCAGGCTCGCCAGCGCCCTGAGCCCGGGCCGCTCCCGCCAGCGAATTTGCGCATCGGGCACGGCCAACTCGAGTCTCGGCCAGCGTCCGAACAGCGCTTGCAGCGCGCATTTGCCTTCGATCCGGGCGAGCTGGTGGCCGAGGCAAAAATGAATGCCGGTGCCGAAGGCGAGATGATGGTTCGGCGCCCGTTCGAGATCGAGCCGCTCGGGATGCTCATTGGCGCGCGGGTCCATGTTGGCGGCCGCCAGCATGACCATGATGCGATCGCCGTTCTCGACCTGGACGCCGCCGAGGTCGACGTCCTTTCCGACGAACCGCGGCTTGGAAAACTGCACGGGTGAGATGAACCGCAGGAATTCCTCGACCGCCAGATTGGCGCGGCTCCAGTCCTCTGCAATCCAGTCGCGGAGCTTCGGGTTTCTGGTCAGCTCATAGACGGAACCGCTGATCAGGTGGGTCGTGGTTTCGGTGCCGGCCCCCAGCAGCAGGAACACCATCGCCACCATTTCGTCGCCGCTGATGCGTCCGCCTTCCTTCTCGACGCGGACCAACTCTGCGATCAGTCCCTCGCCGCCCTCTGCCCGCACCGCCGCAAGCTGCCGCTGCAGATAACGCTTCATCGCCAGCATCGCCGGAATCAGCCCGAGGAAGCCGATGACGCCCGTCAGGCGGGTGAACCTGTTCGTCCAGGCCATGAATCTCGGCCGGTCGGCAGCGGGCAGTCCCAGCAACTCGCAAATCACCGCCAGCGGCAACCGGCGGGCATAGCGGTCCACCGCATCGGCGGGGCTGCCATCGGCAAACAGCTCGCCGGCAAGTCCGTCGGCGATGGCAAGAATGCGCGGCTCCATACTGAGGATGGCGCGCCGCCGAAACGCTTCGTCGACGATGCCGCGCAGCCTCGTGTAGTCGGGCTCATCCGTAGACAGCATGCTGTTGGCCATCGCGCGGATCACGCCCGGCATCCACCATCGAAGCCCGGCAACGGTGCCGCCTTTGCGGATGGTGAAGGTCTCGCTGTCTTTCAGCACCCGGCTCGCCAGATCGTGCGTCGTCGTGATCCAGACCTTGCCGACGATCGGGAACCTGACCTCAACGACCGGCCCGGCCGCGCGCAGCCTCTCGATCCCGGAAGCCGGATTCCGGAAATACTCCTGGCTCGTGAAATCAGGCCGCACCGTCATGACCAGGCGCCCGGCGGCGCGGCTCGCGCTGGCGATCGGCCAACGAGAGCGCCATGGGTGGGTGCCCCGCCGGCCACCGTCAAATCCGTCTCAATGATGGTGCGCCGAAACACCCTTGACCCAGTCGGTCAGGAGATCGCTCGACGTCGCCTGACCAAGGTCGCCCAGGCTGAGAATGCCGGTCATCCGCTTGTTCTTGTTGATCACCGCCAGTCTGCGGACCTTCAACTGCTCCATGTGACGGACGGCCTTGGCGAGATGGTGCCGTCGCGGGGTTGGTTGGAAATGAGGGTGGCGTAGTCTCCGAGATGTTCAACCTCGAATCATCCGGCG
>JAIESI010000290.1 GCA_019746135.1 Xanthobacteraceae bacterium | reverse complement strand
AAGGCGCCTCGGGCGATCTTGTCATTTGGGGTACGTGGAATATTCGCGACTGCGACGAATTTACTAGGCAGCAGATCTGCCGCAATATGGGCTTCGCAATAAGTCAGAAAGGGTTGCGACTTCCATGATGAATCGACGGCGATGACGGCGACGATCCGATCGATCCCCTCTTCGTCACGCTCAGAGTAGACTGCGCAATCGCGAATGCCAGGCCCCTTCGCGAGGGATTGTTCAAGCACCTCCGGGGCGACCTTAGTTCCTCCGACGTTTAAGAGATTGTCGGCGCGGCCCTCCACAAGCAGATGTCCTCGGTCGTCGAATTTCCCCATATCGCCGGGCTCGTACCAATCATTCGGAGGCTTTTTCTCTTTCCACTGGGACGCCGTAAAGAACGGAAGTGGTCCTGAAACGGCTTGGATTCTGATCAAGCCTGACTGTCCTGGGACGAGCGACGCGCCTTCAGGAGAGATGATCTTCACCCGCGTGCCCGGCACGGGCAGTCCGACGTCGCCAGCAACGCCTTCGCGACTCGTCGAGGCGATCACGCCCGTTTCCGTTGCCCCGTAAAACACCACCAGCTTGTCGCACAATGCCTCCCGGACTTGACGCACAAGACTAGACGTAATCAGACTCCCGGCAGTAAGCCCCAGTTTCAACTTTGCAAATTGCAAGGGTTGATTACGCGCGTGCTTGACAAATTCGGCCAACGTGTAGGGCGTTGTGACAATCGCTTCGATCTCGTGGCCTTTGATCGCCGACTCCATGCGCGACATTTCACGGCTATCGGAACAATAAAATCCTCCGCGCTGAAGGATGTAAAATAGGAACGTGAAGCCTAATGAAGATGAGAGCCGCATACCGCAAAGCAAACGCGAGGCCTTCGGGAAATCGCCGCCGAAGGCATAGTTGTAGGAGCGTAACCGCTCTGCAACCATGCCATAGGTCAGAACCACCGGTTTGGGCGTGGCCGTGCTCCCTGAGGTGAGCATCACCCGGCAAAGATCCAAATGTCTCGGCCAAGGGAGATCGAGTGTATCCGCAACCTCGACGGATCTGGCAAGCCAGTCCCTTCCTACCAGCACAAACGGTAGACCGGTATCCGAAACTGCTTTATCCCGAAGGCTTGCGCTGACCGCCAACTGGCTTGAAATTAAGACCGGCTCGCCGGAAACCGTCGCAACGCCCATCCTTGCACATGCGATCAACAGGACGGCGTGGAGGAGGTCGTCCACAACATTGATAGCGACCAACGAGCCTGGCTCGATGCCCTGCCCAAGAAGTCGGCGGTTCACGTTCGCAACGCAACGAACCAACTCGCCGTAATTCATCGCGCTTTCTTGATGATCTGGGAAATAGAGCGCGGGCGCGTCCGGCTGCCAGTACCCATGGAACTGAATGGCTTGCACCAAATCCATGACGTGTGCTCTAGGAACTTCTCACCGCACTGATGACATAGGAAACGGGCGCAATCGTGATCGATTGCGCCCGTCGTTACGTCCATCGGCAAACTAGAACTTGTAGTTCACGCCGAAACGCCCAAGGACGACGTTCTGATCGTATTTCACGACGCCAGCACCACCACTGGATGGTGCTCCGGCCGGAAAATACCTATTGTCAGTGGGTCCCGCATCGACATTTTCCGCATAGACCCAGAGCACTTCGCCGCGAACACTCCAGTTGCGCGAGATCATATGTTCGACACCGCCGCCGACGACAATGGCAGGCGCCCATTTGTCAGACCTGAAGTTGCCCCCCTTCGGCACACCACCACTCAATGCGTTAACGTAGGTGTTGTGTTCCGTTTTCAACCAGCCCAGGCCGGCAGTGCCATAAACTAGCGTGCCATCGAAGTCCCACCCGAAGCGGCCCCGAACACTGGCGAACGCCTTGGGCTTAGAGGTCACCGTAACGGAGTCGCCGCTGTCCACGTATGGACCAGAGACAGTCCCTGTCGCCGACAAATAGGAGAGGTCGCCCTCAACACCGAAGACAAAGCGTCTGCTCTGCCAGTTGTAACCAGCCTGTCCGCCGCCGATCCAGCCCACCGCTGCTCGGTCAAGACGATTCATATTGTAGGCGCCGTAGCCATCGAACGCCATGGGATCGCTGATGTCCCCGCTTGTGCGGCTGTAAGCGATACCGAGCGAGCCACCGACATAGAAGCCCGTCCAGGTGTGAGCTGGCGCAGCAGTTTGTTCACGCACCTTCAAAGGCATGTCGGCAGCCGTGGCCACTCCGGTAAGAGCAAGCGACGAAACCGTAGCAAGCATGAGATATTTCAAGCGCATTTTTTTACCCCGCGTTGTTTAAAACTAAAGCTTCACCGCCATTTGCTTGGTCCACTTAGATCGCTCAAGACGAAATGCGGAAAACGAGCCTAGCCCATGTCCAGCCATGTTAGTGTCTCCCAAAAGACACAATCACAGCAGAATTGAGCCAGAGCATGGCTAGTCGGTGGGCGTAAGGGTCCTAATGCTACACACGCCGAGCAACGATTGCATGAAGGGGCCGTTTTTCAGTGCCAACGGTGATTCGACCTGGTGCCGTCCGGAAAGTGGTTGGAATTCGGTGCGGCGCGATCTCCGATAACACGAGGGTATCGTTTCAGGCTG
>JAIESI010000091.1 GCA_019746135.1 Xanthobacteraceae bacterium | reverse complement strand
CCGGCCGCAAGCCGCTGCGGCGCGAGGATGTAGGACTGCTCGCCGTCCTTGTACTTCACCAGCGCAATGAACGCGGTGCGGTTCGGATCGTACTCGATCCGCTCGACGGTCGCGGGCTCCTCGCGGCGCGTGCGCTTGAAGTCGATGACGCGATAGGCCTGCTTGTGGCCACCGCCACGGAAACGGCTGGTGATACGGCCGAGATTGTTGCGGCCGCCGGTCGAGTTCTGGCCTTCGACCAGGCCCTTCACCGGCTTGCCGGTGTGCAGGCCGGCACGGTCGACGATCACCAGGTGGCGCTGGCTCGGCGTGGTCGGCTTGTAAGTCTTGAGTGCCATTGTCCTGCCCTGTCCTTACAGACCGGTGGTCACGTCGATGCGATGACCCTCTTCGAGGGTCACGATCGCGCGCTTGGTGTCTTGCAGCTCGCCGGGACGGCCCTTGAAGATGCGGACCTTGCCCTTGCGAACGAGCGTGTTGACGCTCTTGACCTTGACGTCAAACAGCTTCTCGACGGCTTCCTTGATCTGCGGCTTGGTCGCGGTGCGCGCGACCTTGAACACGACCTTGTTGTGCTCGGACGCGGTCGTCGCCTTTTCGGTGATCACCGGAGCGATCACCACGTCGTAGTGGCGCGGATCGGTGGTGCTCATTTGAAGCGCGCCTCCAGCGCATCGACCGCGGCCTTGGTCAGCACGAGCTTGCCGCGGCGCATGATGTCGTAGACGTTGATGCCCTGGATCGGCAGCACGTCGATGTTGGGGATGTTGCGCGCGGCGTTGCGGAAACCCGCCTCGATCTCCGCGCCGTCGATGATCAGCGCGCCGCTGTGCCAGCCGAGCTTCTCGAAGTTCGCCGCCAGCTGCTTGGTCTTGGCTTCCTTCACGCTCGCCTTGTCGAGCACGATGATGCCGCCGTCCTTGGCCTTGGCCGAGAGCGCGTGCTTGAGCGCGAGGGCGCGGAGCTTCTTCGGCAGGCCGGTCTCATGGCTGCGCACGACCGGGCCGAACGCACGGCCGCCGCCGCGGAACTGCGGCACGCGCGCCGAGCCGTGACGGGCACCGCCGGTGCCCTTCTGCGCGTACATCTTCTTGCCGGTGCGGGCGATGTCGGCGCGGTTCTTGACCGCGTGCGTGCCGGCACGACGCTTGTTGAGCTGCCAGAGGACGCAGCGCTGGATGATGTCCGGGCGCACCTCGAGGCCGAAAATGGCGTCCGAGAGGGTGACCGAGCCGGCTTCCTGGCCGTCGAGCGTGGTGACCTTGAGATCCATCACGCACCTTCCTTCGGAGCTTCGGCAGCCGGGGCGGCTTCAGCCTTCTCGGCCTTGGCCGGCGCGGCCTCGTTCGCGGGAGCCTTGAACTTGCCGGGCTTCGGCAGGTCCTTCGGCGCAGCCTTCTTCACCGCGTCGCGCACGGTGATCCAGCCGCCCTTATGGCCGGGCACCGCACCCTCGATCATGATCAGACCGCGCTCGACGTCGGTCTGCACGACGCGCAGGTTGAGCGTGGTCACCCGATCGGTGCCGAGGTGACCGGGCATCTTCTTGTTCTTGAAGGTCTTGCCGGGGTCCTGACGGCCGCCGGTCGAACCAATTGAACGATGCGAAACCGACACGCCGTGGGAGGCGCGCAGGCCGCCGAAATTCCAGCGCTTCATGCCGCCGGCGAAGCCCTTGCCGATGGTGGTGCCGGTGACATCGACGAACTGGCCGACGACAAAATGATCGGCGGTGATCTCGGCGCCGACCGGGATCAGCGCGTCATCGCTGACGCGGAACTCGGCGATCGTGCGCTTGGGCTCGACCTTGGCGACGGCGAACCGGCCGCGCTCGGCCTTGCTCACGTTCTTGACCTTGCGGGTGCCGGCGCCGAGCTGGAGCGCGACATACCCGTCCTTCTCCTTGCTGCGATGCGCGACGACCTGGCATTGCGCAAGACGCAGCACCGTCACCGGCACGTGTTCGCCGGCATCGGTGAATAGGCGGGTCATTCCGACCTTCTGTGCGATCACACCGGAGCGCATGTTGGCTACCCTCTCAAGTCCTTAACGGCTCAGAGCTTGATCTCGACGTCGACGCCGGCGGCGAGGTCGAGCTTCATCAGCGCGTCCACGGTCTGCGGCGTCGGATCGACGATGTCGAGAAGGCGCTTGTGGGTGCGCATCTCGAACTGTTCGCGGCTCTTCTTGTCGACGTGCGGCGAGCGGTTCACCGTGAACTTCTCGATCTTGGTCGGCAGCGGGATCGGCCCACGCACCTGAGCGCCCGTGCGCTTGGCGGTGTTCACGATCTCGCGGGTCGACGCATCGAGGATGCGGTGATCGAACGCCTTGAGCCGGATCCGGATATTCTGGCCGTTCATCTTTGTTTCTCTCTGGACTGCCATCGGCCGCTTTTGGCGGACGATCCAGTATTCGCTAGTGCCTCAGGTCACCCGCAAGCCCGCGGGATACTGGGTGCCCCCGGGACGCGGGGGCACGACAGTTCGGTTCTTACTCGATGATGCTCGCGACGACGCCGGCACCGACGGTGCGGCCGCCCTCGCGGATGGCGAAGCGGAGCTTCTCCT
>JAIESI010000376.1 GCA_019746135.1 Xanthobacteraceae bacterium | reverse complement strand
GCCAACAGTATCGTCATGCCCGCGACGAGCGCGGGCATGACGAAGTGCGGTGAGGCGACGATCAGTCCGGCTGCACGTCGCCGCGGCCGACATTGACCCGCGTCGCTTCCAGCGAGCCGTCGGGCATCTGGATCGCGCCGTTGATGGCGACGCGGGCGCCGGGCTTGAGCTCGCTCTGATTGCCGACGACATAGGCCATGATGATCGCATCGGGACCGATGACGATCTTCTGGGTGCCGCCCTTGTACTTGACGGTGAGCACCTGACCGTCGACGCCGGCGGCCGTGGTGTCGACCGTGGCGTTGGTCATGGTGGTGCCCGGCCTGCTCCACGGCCGGTGACCCTCGCCCTGCCCGCGCTGCGTTTCCGCGAAGATCATCACGCGGATCGCCTTCTGGGTGCCGTCCGCCTGCGGCGTCGCGCCGACGCCGATGAAGGCGCCGGGGGTTACGTCCTTTAGCGTGGCTTTGGTGACGCCGAAGATGGCGGCCTTCGGCCGCAGCGTCACCTTCGCATCGCCGCCCTTGACCTGCTTCACGACGATCGTCGGTCCGTCCACGCTCGCGATCTGGCCGACCACGCGGACGGTCTTCTGCTGCGCCTGCGCCGAACCGATGACAGCCGCGGCGACGATACCCGCTCCGATCAGAATCCTGTTCATGGCGATTCTCCAAAATCGGCATAGGGGCGCGGAGGTTAGGCCTCCGCGTCCCCTGCCACACCACCCGGCATGCGGGTCCGCACCGGGCGGTTCGATGGGTTGAGGTTAGCTGGCAAGTTTGGGGACTCCCAGCCGCTTGAAGAGAGTGTTCGGCAGCGCGATGTTGAGCGCCATCGACGAGTTGTGCCACCAGCGGCGGGAGTTGGCAGCGACCTGCCTGGCTGCATGGTCCGGCATCCCGCGGGCTCGTAGCTCGCGATAGATAACCCGGCCGCGCTTCCAGTGTTTGAGCTGCACCGCCCGTAACCGGTGGCGAACCCACCCGTCGATGTCGGCAAGCGCTTGTGGTGTCTCCGCGAACCGGAAGTAGGCCTTCCAACCCGTAAGGTACACGCCGAGCGGCTTGCACATCTGCGCGAGGCTGCGTCCGGCACTGCGCCGGGTCAGTTCGCGCACTCGCTCCTTCATGCGCTTGATGGCCTCAGATGCCACGCGCCGCCGGATCGTTCGTCCCTTGGCTATCCAGAACGAGAAGCCGAGGAACTTGCTCTTCGTGGCGCGTGTTACCTTGCTCTTGGTCTCGTTGACCCGAAGCTTCAGCTTCCCAAACAGCGTGCGCAGCGACGCCATCACCCGCTCGCCCGCCCGCTGCGACCGCACATAGACATTGAGGTCGTCGGCGTAGCGCACGAACGCATGTCCGCGCCGCTCCAGCTCCTTGTCCACTTCGTCCAAGAGCACGTTGGCCAGGAGCGGCGAGAGCGGGCCGCCTTGCGGCGTCCCCTCGTGCCGCTCGATCACCACCCCATGCGCGAGCACGCCCGCGTTGAGGTAGCGGCGGATCAGCCGCAGCACGCGACGGTCAGCTATCCGTTTGACCAGCCTTCCCATCAGGATGTCGTGGTTGACCCGGTCGAAGAACTTCTCCAGGTCGATATCCACCACGATGCCGCGGCCCTCCTGCACGTAGGCCTGCGCGCAACGTACCGCGTCGTGCGCCCGCCGTCCGGGCCGGAAGCCATAGCTCGCATCCGAGAAGGTCGGGTCGAATAGCGGTTGCAGAACCTGCAACAAGGCCTGCTGGATGAACCGATCGAGCACGGTGGGGATGCCGAGCTCGCGCTCGCCCCCGCCGGGTTTTGGGATCGCCACCCGTCTCACTGGCTGCGGCTGGTAGCGCCCCCCGAGGAGTTCCTCGCGCAGGCGCGGCCAGTGCACGCGCAGAAAACCGGGCAACTCTTCGACCGTCATCCCGTCGATGCCGGGCTTACCCGCATTCTGTCGAACACGCTTCAGTGCGGCCCGAAGGTTCTGGCGTTCACACGCCTTTTCCATCAGGTCGCCGGTTCCCGGGCGCTCGTCTCCATTCCCAACCGAGGGCGCTTCCACACGCAAGCGCGGCCCTTGCGGCTTCACCGCGCCGACCGTTTGTGCGCTCGGACTTCCGTCCGACTTCTGTGGCATGGCGTCCCCGAGGTGCGTGGGCGTCTCGCCCTCCCCATCGTTCGGCCCTTCGCCGCTGGCGCGGCTACTATGGCCTCTGCTGACTTCTCGCTCCGCCAGCCTTTCGGCCATCGTCGCCCTTTCAGGCGCAAGGCGAGACCTCCCCGGGTAAGAACACCGACCTTCGCTGCACGGCCGCCGGATCTACGTCGCCTCGCCTTGGTCACGAGAGCTTCGCGGTCCTTTGCCCGCTCGCCCTGCTCGGCTCCGCCTTGTATCCGGTTCCTGTTCGTCAGCCCGCAGCTTCGCTCCCCGCTTCCTTCACGCCGGCCTCGCGGTCCGACGCTCTGCGGTTCGCTTCGTTCGCTGTGACCAGCTCGCGGGAGGACTCCCACCTCCAAGTCGATGCCCATGCCGGGCGCACAAAGCAAA
>JAIESI010000167.1 GCA_019746135.1 Xanthobacteraceae bacterium | reverse complement strand
GGCGGCAGCGTCACGAACAGCGCCAGCACCGGATGGCGGTCGCGCGAAAGGTAGTCGGCATAGGCGCCGCGAATGACACCGATCAGAAGCTTGTCGCGCACCGGGCGTCCGTTGACGAACAGATATTGCCCGAGCGAATTGGCGCGGCTGTGGGTCGGCAGTCCGGCGAAGCCTTCGACGATCACGCCATCGCGCTCGGCATGGACCTCGACGGCGTTGGCGCGGAATTCCGCGCCCAGCACGTCGGCAAGCCTGGCCAAACGTCCCGGCGCACCGGGCAGCGCCGCGGGCCAGGTCACCGTGCGGTCGTCGCTTGTGAGCGTGAACGCCACGTCCGGCCGGCTCATCGCCAGCCGCCGCACCACCTCGCGCACCGCCTCGGCCTCGCTGCGGTCGCTCTTGAGGAACTTGAGCCGGGCCGGCGTCGCGTAGAACAGGTCCTTCACCTCGACGCGGGTGCCCTGCGACAACGCCGCAGGCTTCACCTCGGACTTCGCGCCGCCGTCGACCGCGATCGACCACGCGTGCGGCTCCGAGGCGTGCCGCGTCGTGATACCGAGCCGCGCCACCGAGCCGATCGAGGGCAGCGCCTCGCCGCGAAAGCCGAGCGTGTCGATCTGGAGCAGGTCGTCGCCGTCGAGCTTGGAGGTGGCGTGGCGCTCGACCGCAAGCTCGAGGTCGGCGCGCGTCATGCCCGCGCCGTCATCGGTGACGCGAATGAGCCGCCGCCCGCCGCCGTCGGTCGCAATCTCGATCCGGTGCGCGCCGGCATCCAGCGCGTTTTCCGCGAGCTCCTTGACCACGCTCGCCGGGCGCTCGACCACCTCGCCCGCGGCGATGCGGTTGACCAGGGTTTCGGGCAGCTGGCGGACGGGCATTTTCGCTTTCAGATTCAAAGAGATCAGGCCGGTGCGGGTGTGGCCGCGACTCAAGCTGTGAAGTCTACCGGCGTGGAACCGCCGCCGCGAGAGCCCGGCCGAACATGTGCCCGCTATCCTAGCGGAAAGCCCAGGCCGTTCCTGAACCTTCGGTCATCTCGTTGCGACCAATGCGCATGGAAACTCTCAGTCTCTCTGCCGACACCCTGTTCCTCCAGTTCGCCACCGCGTTTGCGCTGTGCGCCATCGCCTGCGGGCTGATTTTGGCGGGACGCATGACCATCCGCCGCGCCGCCGACAGCGAGAAATGGCCGGTGGCCCAAGGCGTCGTTCTCGAAACCAGCGTCACCGCCGTGCGCGAGGAAGGCCGCCAGCGGTTCCGCCCGGCCGTGCGCTACAGCTACGAGGTCGACGGCAAGCGCTACGAGTGCAACCGCATCCAGTGGGCCGCTGCAGGCTTCCGCAAATACACCCGCGCCCGGCGGCTGCTCGACCGCTACCGCTCCGGCAGCGCCGTGAAGGTGCATTACGATCCGAGCCGGCCGGGCATGGCCGTGCTGCAAACCGGTCACACCGCCGTGCTGCGCCCGATGCATATCGTCGCCTCCACCGCCGCGATCTACACGGTCTTCACCATCGGCATGGCGATCGCCGCCGGTCACTGAGCCCGGCGGCTTGGCTCAATCCCAGCTCGGCTTGCTCTGCCGCAAATTCTTGATGCCGGAGCGGCGCTTCTTGCCTTCGATGCGGCGTTCCTTCGAGGCCTTGGTCGGCTTGGTCGCGCGGCGCGGGACCGGCCGCACGGCCGCCTCCTGAACCAGCGCAACCAGGCGCTCCAGCGCCTCGGCGCGGTTGCGCTCCTGGGTGCGGTGGTTCTGCGCGATCAGCACCAGCACGCCGTCCTTGGTCATGCGCTTGCCGGCAAGCCGCATCAGCCGGATCGCCACGTCGTTGGGCAGCGACGGCGAGCGGCGTACGTCAAAGCGCAGTTGCACCGCGGTCGAGAGCTTGTTGACGTTCTGCCCGCCGGGACCGGACGAGCGTACGAAGCTCTCTTCGATCTCCGATTCGTCGATGCTGATGTGGTCGGTGATGCGGATCATGGCGCGTTCTCGCCTCAAAGGGCGACAAACGCTTCTACCCGGCCAGATACTTCTTCGCCAGCACCTTGCCTTCTTCCACCGCCGGCTGATCGAACGGATCGACGCCGAGGAGATGCGCGGCGATGATCGTTTCCAGCATGAAATGCATCAGCAGCTCGCCGACGTGGCGCTCGTCGACCTGCGGCAGATGAAAGGTGCGCACCGGGCAGCCGTTCTTCGCCAGCGTCTCGGCGGTGGCGCGGCCCTGCGCCGCGACGAGGTCGCCGATGGTTTTGCCGGCGAAATCCGGCTCGCCGCCAAGCTTCGACAATTCGGCCGTCATGCGCGGCCCCCTGCCGGCCGGCGTGCCGGTGACGACGGTGAACAGCTTGTCGCGCGGGCCCGCGATATAGAGCTGAAGCTGGCTGTGTTGATCAACAGGTCCGAGTGCGCCGATCGGCGTGGTGCCCTTGCCGTCCTTGCCGAGGCTCTCGGCCCAGAGCTGGACGTACCACTTGGTCATCAGCGCGAGCCGGTCGGAATAGGTCATCAGCACGGTG